>JAAFHV010000037.1 GCA_013297655.1 Myxococcales bacterium
CTCGCGCTCCCCCCGTTTTTGGCGCCGGTTGTTCTCGGGGCTCCGTCGGTGTCCGTAGGAGGTCGAGGTGCGCTCGTCACTCTGCGAGAGCGCGAGAGACCTTCGTCACGTGCGATAGTCGGTGACCCCGCCCTTTTGGGGCTCGCGGGGCCCCGTGCTCTGGGATGCTCGTGCGGCTTGCGTGCTTTAGGGGGCGCGCGGGGAGGGGATGTCGGCCGTGGCGCCGGCGAGGGAACGGGCGACCAACGTCGCGATCTCGGCTTGGCTCGGCCGGCCGTCGCGGAGAATGCCGATCCGGTAGAGCATCATCGCCGCGAGCGAATCGAGCAGATACCCGACGTCGAGCTTCTTCGGAGCGTCGCCACGCGCGATCGCCCGCGCGACCAGCGCCCGGGGGGCCTTCCTACGCTCCTCTCGCAGCTCACTCACGAGCTCCCAAAGCTCACGATCGTCGCTCTCGACCAGGATCACTCGGTGAATTGCGCGACCACGCTCCGTCGCCATGCGACGCGCAAGATCGAGGAAATAGCGCGTCAAATCGCGATCGAGTCGACCCTCGTCAGGAAGCGGCGCCGCTCGATTGCCCTCGACCTCGAACGCCGCCTTCACCAGCGCCGCCCGCGTAGGCCACCTCCGATACACCGTCGTCTTCGCCACCCCAGCACGCTCCGCCACCGCCTCGATCGAGAGCGCGCCATAGCCGCGCTCCGCTAACTCCTCGAGCGCCGCTTCGAGCACCGCCGCCACCACCCGCGCGCTCCGCCCCCCCGTTCGTGGAAGAGACCGAGCGTCGCTCTCCGCCGGCGCCGGCAGCGCCCTTCGCTTCGTGCTCACCCCGCGAGTCTCCCCCTTGTTCGCGTAGAACGCAACGAGTCGTTGCGTTAAGCACCCCCAGAGGTATCCCCATAAGCGCGCGCTTCCTGGCGTTGGCGAGGTCCAGCGTGTCTGCTGCTCGTCGCGATTACGGCTGCGCACGCGGCCCCCCGCGAGGATCGTCGACAAGAGCATCGTCAACATCGCGCCTACCGACATGCAGAGCACGGTCGGCGCCGTCGAGGCTCGCGCCTCCAGAGCGACGCGAGGATTGGGGTAGGTCGTCAGCAGCTACGCGATCGCGAACGTCGTCGGGTTGCCGGCCGCAGCCTGGCGGGCAGACGTTCGGAAAAGCGGTGCTTCGTCGGCTTCACCGCGTCTTCGGTGACGTGCGGGCTCTCGAGGAGCTCACGATGCTGCTGGTTTGCGCGCGTGCTTCATGGGGTCACCGGCGGCAGGCTCGTGTCCAAGCCGCTGTCCATTTCGTTCGAGACCTTCCGGCAGAAGAGCGTCGCAAAGCGCAGCGCTCTTGGGCATTGTTCTGCGCCGTCGGGGCTCATTGCAGCTCTCGCTGCGCCTCGTGCTTCTCCGGTGAGCTGAAAAAGGGCGGCGCCGTGGACGCGGGCCCATCGAGCGCGGCGCCCTCGCGTCGCTCGTCTCGCAGCCGCGCTTCCACCGAACGTGGGCGCCGCCGCGACGCTTTCCTCCGTGGACGCCGCGCCCGAAGATCCGCATCATGCGCGCCATGGTCGAAAGCGCGTACGCCACGAGCCGTTACCGTCCCCTCGAGATCCCGCACGAGTACGGGCCCAACGTGCGCCTGCTCGACGATCCCCTCGCGTGGACCCAGCTCGCCCGGCTGTGCGCGCGCGACACGGTGCAGCCGGAGGTGGGGCGCCTGGTTCGTAGCCTCTACGAGAAGCTCGCCGAGGTCATGGTCGCCGCAGAATTTCCCCGCGAACGTGTCGCGGTGCCCACCCGGATGGTCATCAAGTCACCGGAGGCGGTCTACCGCGGGCTCGCGATCGACTCGGCCACCCAGGTGGTCACGATCGGCATCGCGCGCGCGGGCACCATGCCTTCGCAGTGTGTCTACGAGCTCTTGAACGAGGTGCTCGATCCGGCGGGCGTGCGGCAAGATCACCTCTTCATGTCGCGCGCGACGGACGCCGAGGGCAAGGTCGTCGGCGCTACGTGGCACGACGCGAAGATCGGTCGCGACGTAGAAGATCGCATCCTCGTGTTCCCCGATCCGATGGGCGCCACTGGCTCGTCGATCAACAGCGCGCTCACGCACTACAAAACGCGCCTCGAGGGCAAGCCCAAGCTGTGCATCACGATGCACCTCGTCGTCACGCCGGAGTACATCCGCAACGTGCTCGCGCAGCACCCGGAGACGATCATCTACGCGCTCCGGCTCGATCGCGGCCTCTCGCCGGCCGACGTCCTCGCCACCGTGCCCGGCAAACGCTGGAGCGAAGAGCGCGGCCTCGACGAGCACCAATACATCGTGCCCGGCGCAGGCGGCGTGGGCGAGATCCTCAACAACGCCTGGGTCTAGCAGGCTGCTGAAAAAGGGACCGAGTCCGTCCGTCCCTCGTCAGGGACTTCCAAGGGGCGTCGTCCGCGCCGCAAGAGCGATGCGTCGATCCGAGGAGCGCGCGGAGCCTAGTCGGTGCTCGAGCCACACTCGACCGAGATCGCGCGCGTGCCCTCGGTGGCCTCGGCTTCGGTCGCCTCGAGGCGCTCGCGCAACGAGCGTCGCGAACCTCGACCGAGCCCCGCGCGAGGCACGCGACGGAGCGAACGGAGCGCCCCGATGCACGCCGAACGCTCGTTCCACACGCGGGTAGACGCAGAACCACGGAGCCAACGGAGCGCCCCGATGCACGCCGAGCGCTCGTTCCACACGCGGATAGACGCAGAAGGACGCAGCGCCGCGCGCCGAGCTTCGCCCCACCTGAACGCATGCGCCTCGCCAGCGACCTGGGAGTGTGCGGAATTCCCGACAAAATCCGCACTTGACGCCACGCCGCGGAGACAGCAAAAACCCTTGCGCAGTGCACCAGGTTTGGGGTTCGCGTTGCCGCGAAACCTAGGTATAAACGCCGCCCCGGACCTGCGCCTGTCGCGGGTCCACCGTCCCGCAAAGCCCCGTTGCCCCCCGTGGAGGCCATCGTGACCGAGAAGGTAGAGATCAAGATCCAGGATGCGACGTTCGAGGCGCCCGTCGTGGTGGGCAGCGAGAACGAACGGGCGATCGACATCGGGAATCTGCGCGCCAAGACGGGATTCGTCACGATCGATCCCGCGTTCATGAACACCGCGTCCACCAAGAGCGCGATCACCTTCCTCGACGGCGAGCAAGGCATCCTCCGCTACCGCGGATACCCGATCGAGCAGCTCGCCGAACACTGCGAGTTCGTGGAGGTCGCGTACCTCCTCATCTTTGGTGAGCTCCCGAACGAAAAAGAGCTCCTCCGTTGGCGCACGCTTCTTACGCGTCACTCGCTCATCCACGAGGACATGAAGCACTTCTTCGACGGCTTCCCGTCGACCGCGCACCCGATGGCGGTGCTCTCGGCGATGGTCTGCTCGCTCTCGACGTACTACCCGGAAGAGGTCGATCTTTCGAACAAAGAGCAGCTCGAGATCACGTACGCGCGCCTCATCTCGAAGATTCGTACGATCGCGGCGTTCGCCTACAAGAAGTCGATCGGGCAGCCCTTCGTCTACCCGCGCAACGACCTGAAGTACTGCGCGAACTTCCTCAACATGATGTTCAGCGTGCCGGCGGAGCCGTACACGGTGGACCCGGAGACCGAGAAGGTCATGAACCTTCTCCTCATCCTCCACGCCGACCACGAGCAGAACTGCTCCACGTCGACGGTGCGCCTCGTCGGCAGCTCGCGCGCGAACATCTTCGCGAGCATGGCGGGCGGCATTCTGGCGCTCTGGGGCCCGCTCCACGGCGGCGCGAACCAGGAAGTCATCGAGATGCTCGAAGCCATCCAGAAAGATGGCGGCGACGTGAAGAAGTACGTCGAGCTCGCGAAGGACAAGAAGTCGAACTTCCGCCTCATGGGCTTCGGTCACCGCGTCTACAAGAACTTCGACCCCCGCGCGAAGATCATCAAAGCCGCCGCCGACAAGGTGCTCTCCAAGCTCGGCATCGAAGATCCGCTCCTCGGGATCGCGAAGCAGCTCGAAGAGGCCGCCCTCCAGGATCCGTACTTCGTCGAGCGGAAGCTCTACCCGAACGTCGACTTCTATTCGGGCATCATCTACCGCGCGCTCGGCTTCCCGACGAACATGTTCACCGTGCTCTTCGCCCTCGGCCGTTTGCCCGGTTGGGTCTCGCACTGGAAAGAGATGATGGAGGATCCCACGACCAAGATCGGTCGCCCCCGTCAGATCTACACCGGCGCCCCCGCTCGCGATTTCGTGCCGCTCGCGAAGCGCGCCTGATTTCCTAGCTCACCTGCCCGCGGGACCCTCGCTCGTCGAAGGTCCCGCGCTGCATTTCGAAACGATCACGATCACCGGCCGTTCGACGCTCAGTCGCGTCACGTCGTGCCCGTCACGAAACCCCGACGAGCTAGGGAACGGCGAAAGCAGGCGGCCCCCGCGATGAACCCTGGGGGACCGATGCTCGGTTCCACGACCGGCCGCGTCGGTCGGGCCGCCCCCGCGCGCGCTCACGCTCTGCAGGAAGACCGAGGCGGAAAAAGCGTATGACGGATACCCCATGACCATGCTCGCTCGGTGCTCTCTGGTTGGTTGCCTCGTGCTCGCGGTCGTGGCCTGTGTGCCGCGCAAAGACACGAGCGCGCCGTCGCTCGAGAAGGCAAACCAGGAAGCCGCCGCGAACGCCGCCGCGGCCGACCCCTCCAAACCGCAGGGCAAGCGTCACTTCGGTGCGCACCGCGCGGGCGCCGAGGTCGTCGCGTCGAAGGGGGACCTCGATCCCCTCAAGGTGAAGTCGCTCGGCATACGCGAGAAGGAGTGCACCGCTGGCACCGCCGAGTCCTGTTACAACGCAGGAAAAGCCTACCGCGACGGCCAAGGCGCGCTCGTGGACGACCGCAAGGCGAATGCCCTCTTCAAGATCGCGTGCGACAAACACGTCGCCGACGCGTGCAACGACCTCGGCTGGCAACTGGACGCGGCGAAGGGCAGCACGGAGGACCGCGCGGGCGCCAACGCGGCCTACAAAGCCGGCTGCGAGTATGGCTCCGGCACCGCGTGCGGCAACCTCGCCATTTCGTACGAGAACGGGCAGGGCGTCGCGGTCGACTTCATGATGGCGAAGACCCTCTACGAGAAGGGCTGCAACGGGAAGTACGGCTCCGCTTGCAATGGGCTCGGCGTGCTCGCCGAGTCGGGGAAGATTGGCAAATATCCGACGCCCCCCTACAAGCTCTACGACAAGGGCTGCACCCTCGGCGCCGCGGAGAGCTGTGCGAACTTCGGTATCGCGAACGACCAGGGCGAGGGCATCCCGGAGGACGCCCGCCGCGCTGCCACCCTCTACGAGAAGTCGTGCAAGATGGGCGATGGCTTCGGTTGCTCGCTCCTCGGCTCGCTCTACGAAGAAGGTCGCGGCGTCGCCGAAGACCTCGAGCGCGCCGCCGAGCTCTACAAACAAGGCTGCGACGAAGAAGACGCGTGGGGCTGCGACCAGCTCGCGGCGCTGAAAAAAGCTCCGCGCTGAGCGAGTCTCGAGCGATCGCGGCGTGGCGCTTCGACGAGGTTCGCCTATCGTAGCGTCGCTCCGACCGACCTCGGCTTACCGTAGAGCACCGAACCGGTTGAACCCTGTCGCTCGTCAGAGACTTCCAGGGGCCGTCGGCATTTAGCGGCGTGCCTGCTGCGCGTCGTTGCTCAACAAGGGGCGTCGTCGTCGCGCCCACCGCAGCTCGCTCACCCGTGCGGAATCCTCGGTCCTTCAACGGGCTTCTAGGGGCTCGTTCGCCAAAACCGCGAGAAATGGGGCGCTTATGGGGGGAGCGCCTGCGGAGGGCGGCGCGGAGTGCTAGCCCATGGGCCCATGGCCTCGCCTCGACTGAGATCGCTCCAACACCTCGACACACGCGCCGTCGCGCTCCCGCACGGGACGGAGGTGACGACCCGTGTGGAGCGTGTGGTCGGCGAGCGGCGAGTGCCGCAAGGGTCGGTCGGTCGCGTGACCAAGATCGAAGGCGATGCGGTGGACGTCACGTTGGTGGGCGTCGGGGTCGTTCGTTATGCCCGCGACGAGGTGATCCCGCGGCGGGTAGGACAGGCCCTTTACGCCGTTCGGCGCGCCGATGCGTGGCAGCTCCTGCGCCCGTGCGTGGTGCTGGAGAGCACCGTTGGGTCGCGCGCGTGGGGCCTCGCGGACGAGGGCTCCGACACCGACTTGCGCGGCGTATTTGCCTATCCGTTCACCCTCACCACCGGCCTCGTGGAGCCCCCCGAGGACCTGGTGAGCGAGGACGGGAGCGCTACGTATTGGAACGCGAAAAAAGCGATGATGCAGGCGCTGCGGGCGGACCCCAACACGCTCGAGATGCTCTTTTTGCCGAACGCGCGGGCGTGCGATCCGATCGGGGAGTGGCTCTTGGCGGAGCGCGACGCGTTCGTGTCGCGCGAGATCCACGGTACGTTCGGGCGCTACGCGCTGGGGCAGCTTCGTAGGCTGTCGCAAGGTATGCGCCTCCACGAGCATCGCAGCCTGTTGCTCGGGTGGCTGCGCGAAGATCCGTCGCTCGACTTGGACACCGTGGCGGGCAAGCTCGCCGATCGTTCGGCCCGCGAGTATCCGTCGCGTAAAGACGCCGTCGCGCAGGCGAAAGAGCACGTAAAGCAACTCTACCGATCTCTCTGCGACCAGGGGCTGCTCCCGGAGAGCACGTTCGTCGCGCTCGTCGCGTTCGCGGGGGCGGGCGCGGCCGACCTCGAGCTCTCGCGCGAGCTGCGACCGAAGAACGCGTACAACCTGCTTCGCCTCTTGGCCCTCGCCACGTCGTGGCTCGCGGAGGGCACTCCCACCTTCGAGGCCAAAGGGGCATTCCGCGAAAGGCTGCTCGCGATAAAACGAGGGCAAGTGGAGCTCGATACGATCTTGGCGGAGGCGGAGGCGATGGTGCCCATGTTGGAAGCCGCAAGAGAGAGCTCCAAGCTCCCCGAGCGGGCCGACATCGGCAGGGTCGACAAGCTCCTTCGCCGCGTGAACGAGGAGGTCGCGCGGAGGTTCGCGAACGCGGTAGACGGGCCCTTCGGCGCCGGCGCCCCCGAAGCCCCGATCGCGGAGTGGGCCGATTGAGTCGCCGCGGGACGCGCGAAATGGCTACTTGTGGAGCCCTTCGCGGGTGAGCTTGGTGAGCGTCTCGCACTCGCCGATCGCGCGATCGTAGGCAAACGCCGCCATCGCGACGCGGCACTTGAGGTCTTGCACCGTGAAGCTCTTCCCGCGGCTCGCGAAGAGGGCCTTCCCCGCTTCCCACGCGGCGGCGGGCTCGTGCTTGGTGAGCAGCGCCTCGACGCGTCGATACGTATCCCGGTCGCCCGCGGCGAGCTCGCGGAGGTCTTCGTCGGTCGCGGGAGGTGCCGTGTTCGCGTTCGCGCTCGAGCTGGTGTCGGCGCTCGCGACCGTGGGCGAGGGAGAAGGGGAGGGGGCAGTCGTGGGGGCGCGAAGGCTCGTGAGGAGTGCACGCATCTCGTCGCGGTCTTTGGCGACGAAGTCTCCACCGGAGCCGACCTTGTCGAGCGAGGCGAGGAGATCGCGCGCGAGCTCGCTGGAGCTTGCTTCTTTGGCGGCCCGGTGTCGAAGCGTGATTTCGACGAGCGCGGCGTTCTGGGGGCTGAAGCCGCTTCGTTCGTTGGCGTAGGCGGGGTTCATCACGCTCGGCGCGGCGTCGTCGTGGATGGCGCCGAGGGTGTGGCCTATCTCGTGGAGCAGCAGCGCGGCGGCGCGGTGCTTTCGGCGCCCTTTCACGAGGCCTTCGCGCTCTTCGGCCGAGAGCTCGTCGAGGTTGCGTTCGATCGCGTCGACCTCGTCGGCGCGGGCAGGGGCGCGGAGCACGAGGTGATGCCCGAGCAACGTGGCGTAGCCGAGCTCGTGGAACGACGCGCTCGCGCGGGGGAGCGAGCCGAGGAGCCCCACGTGGAGATCGAGCGGGCCCGCCTTTTCTTTGGACTCGAGCGCGGCGAGGGCGGTCTCGACGCGGTCCTCCGCGGTTTCCCATGCCGCGAACGAGTCGACCCGAAAGGTGACACCGAGACCCGAAAAAACGCGATTGACCTCGTTCACTGCTTCTTGGAACTGGCGCGGCGCATCGACCACTTGCGCCGTGTAGCGCGGAGTGGCGAGCACGTGCACCGAGATGGTGACGGGAGTGACGGCGCCGGTGGAGGCGATTCGTTCGAGCTGCGGAGGGGCGGCGCGCACCATCGCGCGCTGTTGTTCGCCTTTTGCCTCGCCCCACTGCGAATTGAAGCACGCCATCGTGAGGAGAAAGAAGGTACTCCCGAGGACGTGCCGCGCGCGCATGGCAAGGAGCCTATCGCGGACGACGAACGATTGCGCGCGAAGTTTGGAGTCACGTGAGGCTCGCGCCTCCAGAGCGACGTTCGGCTCGCGCCTCCAGAGCGACGTTCGGCTCGCGCCGCCAGAGCGACGCGAGGCTCGTCGAGTGCACGGGAGCGCGACGTTCGGCGCGCGCGGCCCCTTGCGTCGCGGTGGGGGCATGCAAGAAGCTATGGGCCATGCACACCGTCGAACACGCGACGCTCGCGAGCCTGGTCTCGCCGCACGAAGCCACCGTCGCCGCGCGCGCCCTCGAAGAGGCGGCCTCGCGGCACGGCAATCGGCCGGTGGTGGTGCTCCTCAGTGGCGCGCACGCTTATGGGTTTCCCTCGAAGGACAGCGATCTCGACTTGAAGGGCATCCACGTCGCTCCCACGGTGTCGTTCCTCGGCTTGAATGAGGCAGTGAGCACGGTCGATTTTACGACCGTCGTCGAAGGGGTGGAGCTCGACTACACGTCGAACGAGATTGGCCACGCGCTCCACGGGATCCTCTCCGGGAATGGCAACTTCATCGAGCGTGTTCTCGGTCGCGCGCAGGTGGTCACCTCGCCGCTGCTGGCCGAGCTCGTGCCCCTCGTGGAGCGCTCGCTGAGCCGCAGGCTGCACGCGCACTACCGCGGGTTCTGCCTGTCGCAGCAGAAGCTCTTGGCCAAAGATCTCACCGTGAAGAAGCTGCTCTACGTCTTGCGTACGGCGCTCACGGGCATCTTCGCCCTCGAGACGGGCGCAATCGAGGCCGACCTCGGGCGCCTCGCGGAGCGGTACCCGATCCCGCGTTTGCAGGAGCTCGTGACGCGAAAGGTGACGGGCGAGAACGTGGGACTCGGCGAAGACGAGGTGCGCGAGTTCCAACCCCACGTCGACGCGCTGATGGCGCGCCTCGACACCGCCCGTGCCTCGAGCGTGCTCCCCGAGCTGCCCCCGAACGGCGCGGAGATCGAGGCGTGGCTCGTCGCGCTGCGGGTAAAGCTTTTGCCCTGATTCGGCGCGAATTTTCGAGATCGGGAGGCACGTCATCGTGTAGCCGTAGATCATGAGCATTCGTCTGCGCGGTTGGTTCGTTGGCCTCGGTCTCGTCGCGATGGGCGTTGGAGCTGCGTGCAAGAAGGACGAGCCCCCGGCCCCCGCGCCCGCTCCCTCGGCCCCTCCGTCGCCGACGGCCTCCGTCGCCCCCGCGAGCGCCACCAGCTCTGCGAAGGCCGCGCCGGCGAAACCTTCGAGGGACAAAACTCCGATACCCAAGTCCGTGGGGCAAGCGTATGCAGCGGGGCTGAAGAAGGGCCGCGCGGAGACGCTCGCCAAGCGCTACGACGCGGCGATCGCGGCCTTCGACGAGGCGCTCAAGGCGCTCCCCGGCGACGCGCGCGCGCTATCGGAGCGTGGGTACGCCAAGTTGGTCGCCGGCAAGACGGAAGAGGCCAGAAAGGACTTTACCGAGGCCCTCGCCGCGACCAAAGAGCCAAAGCTGCTCGCGCAGATTCACTACAACCTCGGGCTCGTCGCCGAGAAGCTCGGGAAGGCAGACGACGCGAAGGTCTCGTTCGCGCGGTCGAACGCGCTCGCTCCGTCGAAGGCCGCGGCCACGAAAGCGGGGGCCTCGGTCTGTGCTGCGCTGGTGAGCTTCGTGCCCGGCGGCGCGAAGGTGGTCAAAGACTACAAGGGCATGTTCGACGCGATCGCGGTCGCATCGAAGGCCACCTCGAAGGTCGCGAGCGAGAGCGCCGCGAAGGAGGTGCTCGCCTCACGAATCGACGAGAAGGAGCGCGCGAACGTGGTGAGCTTTCCCCCCGACGACGACGCGACGGAGTGGCAACTACACCCGTACCTGAAGACACCAGAGGGCTTCTTGGTCGCGACCGACGCGGCTTCTTCGTATTACGATATGCCGTGCGGGGGGGAGGTCCACGCGAAGGTGCAGGAGTCTTCTGGGCTCACCCTCGTGCGCGTAGAGCACGGGCCGGGGATGCGAATCCCGGTTTGCGAGACGGACGCGGGGGAGCTCGAGGCGTGCGGCGACGGCGCGATGCCCGTGACGTCGGCGTGTGGCACTTCGGACGTGGAGACCACCATCGTCGTGTTCGATCTCGCGAAGAAGAGCGCCGTCGCGCGCGTGTCGTTCTCGGCGGACAACAAAGTGCCTACGGTGACCCTCGAAGGCCGCAAGCTCAAAGTCGACGGCGCGGGTTGTTCGGTCGTTCACGACCTTTGAGTGAGCGCGTGCCGTGTCTCGAGCCTCGCGGTCGTGTGCTGACGACGGCGCGCGAGCGCTACCCGAGCAGGAGGCGCAACCAACCGTCGTAGTCGCGCACGATGCGCTCGCCGAAGAAGAGGAACTCGAACCAGCCGAGGACGAGGAACGGACCGAACGCGAGCGCTGACTGCATCACGTCGCCTTCGCCCTTCTCGTCGACGTCGTTGAGGAGGTCCTCCTCGAGGATCTTTTTGGCCTCTTCGTCGCCTTCTTCTGCCATCTTTTGGAGCTCGCGGCGCTCTTCGATGACACCCTCGGGGAGGGCGAGCTTTACTCCGAAGAGCCGTAGCCCGAGGGCGGTGACGGACCCCTGAACGGAGCCCGCGAGCAGCACGAAGAACGCGCCGCGCCAGCCGAACCACGCGCCGGCGAGCATGAGCAGCTTCCAGTCGCCCATGCCGAGCCCGCTCCTGCCGCGGATCGCTTTGTAGACGCGGTCGAACCCGGCGAGCAGCACGAACGAGCCGATGCCGCTCACGAGCGAGTCGACCAGCGAGAACCCCCGCAGCGTCGCGGTGAGGGCGCCGACGATGGCTCCCCCGATCGAGATGCTGTCCGGGATGTACATGAAGTCGAGGTCGATGAACGTGGCGGCCACGAGGGCGAGCGACACGGCGAACGTCGCGCCGTAGACGGCGAGGGCGCGCTCGAGGGGCCACTCCGACGCTCGTTGCAGGATGCACGTTTCGACGAGGGCGAGGCCGATCCCGCCGCCGATGGCTTCGACGAGGGGGTAGCGGGGGCTCACCTTCACGCCGCAGCAGCCCGCCTTGCCTCCCATGAGGAGGTACGAGAGGAGGGGCACGTTGTTCCACGGCCGGATCGGGGTTTTGCACGCGGGGCAGTGCGAAGCGGGCTTCACGACGCTGAGCTCGCGCGGGACACGATGGATCACGACGTTGAGGAAGCTGCCCCACAAGAGGCCGAAGAGCGCGCCGAACAGGCGGAAGAACCAGGGGGGCACGACGGCGATCGACATTCGGCCGTTCCACGATACCAGAACCGGTCCCGGCCATCGCGCGCCGTGCACCGGGCGGGAGCGGCGAGTGGGGGACGGCCGGTTCGAGCGGGGATTTCTTGGGAATCGGAGGGAGGTGAGGCGAGCGTTTCGCTGTCGCCGAACGTTCGCGCGACACGAGGTGCAAGAAACCTTCCTTTGTTCCTTGAACCCTGGGGGCCAGGGGCTATACCACCCGCCGGACGGGGCTCCCGTTCGGTGGGCGAACGAAGGCAGGCGAAATTGGGGGGCCGGCGTACTAACGACGCCGAGTCGCATGTCAACGACGGCATTATCGTGTATGATGGAAAATCCTGGACCCTCTGCGGCAGCACCCTCCGCGCCAGATCCATCCGAGGCTACTTACGAAGGGCCGGAGCTTCGCGCCGGACTCTGAAAGTGTGGAGAATTACATGAGAATTCATAAGGGCATCTTGGCGGTTTCGGCGCTCGGCCTCTTCGTCGGCGCGCTCCAGGCCTGTGCGACTGACGTCGTCGACGTCGTGGACGAGGACAGCGGCGTCACCCCCCCGCAAGACGCGGCGAAGGCCGACACGAGCACGAACCGACCGGACACGTCGGTTCCGCCCCGTGACACGGGTACCCCCGACACGTCCCGCCCGGACACGAGCACCCCCACGGATGCGACCACGGCGGACGCTGCAGACAGCGCTGTCGGCCCGCGGCCCGGCGAGCTCTTCGACCCGCTCGCTCCGGTCGAGGGCGCGAACTGCCCCGCTGGCGTGCCGCTGAACGGCGTCGTCGAGCGCCGTTGCGGAAAGTGCGGGACGCAGAAGGCGTTCTGTGAGGCGCAGGCCGGTGGCGGCGCGAACAAGATCGGCGTGTACAGCGCTTGCTCCGGCGAGAAGACCGCGGCGAACGCTTGCCTCCCACGGGAGCGCATCGTCTCGGCGTGTGGCTTCTGCGGAACGCAGGCGAAAGAGTGCGACACGTCCTGCTCGTACATCGAGGGCGCGTGCCAGGGCCAGGTCGCGGGCGGCTGTGTCGCCGGCGAAGTCAGCTATGTCGAAGGCGTTTGCAACGGCGCCGGTCAGACGCCCACGGACGTCCGCAAGCAGACCTGCTCGGCCTCTTGCGCCCTCGGCGCGCCGGAGCCCTGCGCCCCGCGTCCGATCCCCGAGCTCATCGTCTCGCAGACGGCCGCTGCGACGGTCTCCACGGAGAACGAGACCATCGGTACGATCGCTCGCCTCAGCACCGGAGCGTGCCCGGTCACGGCCTCCGCCACGGTCACTTCGTACCAGTGGGTTCGCGTCAAGAATGACGGCGCAGACTCGGTGAACGTGACGATCACGAACGTGGCGCCCATGGGCGGCACCAAGTCCGACACGGTCTTCACCACCTACCCCGGCCCCAACCTCCCCGCCGATCGCCTCCAGTGCACCGGCTCGGTGACGGACTTCCCGGAGTCGGTCACGCTCAATATCCCCGCTGGCGGCTCGGTTATCGTTCACCAGAACGCGTTCTCCGGCACCGGGAAGCTGAAGTTCAAGCTCGACGTCAAGACGAACTTCATCGGAGCGGAAGTGCCTCCGACGATCGACCACACCATCGATATCGCTCCGGTGATGGGCGGCAACGTCACCCAGGCGCTCACGTTCTCGGCGACGAAGGTGAGCGACCGTCTCGTGATGGCGATTACCGGCAACAGCGCCTGCCCGCGCACGCTCTCCGGCACGCTCGTTCCCTACCGCTACATTCGCGTCAACAACCCCGGCGCTACCGCGCGCACGGTCGACCTCGAAATGCTCGACAACGAGGACGAGGTCATCGCGTACTACGCGGGGGCGACGGTGCCCACCGGCGCAGCACGCCTTGCCTGCACTGGGTCGACGAACGACACGTGCGCGGGCGGCGGCACCAACGGTGACGCGGACGCTTGCCTCAACAACGTGAGCATTCCGGCGGGTGGCTCCATCCTCGTCTGGGCGGCGCACTACAGCGAGACGAACTTCGATCCGAACTCGCTTCGCGTGACGACCAAGAACTGAGCCCTTGAGGGCACCGCACGGCCCCGGCAGATCCGATCTGCCGGGGCTGTTCTCTTTTGTGGTGTGCCGACTCGCGCGCGCAGCAGCAAACGGCGGCAGCAAACGTAGCCGTAGCGTAGTCTCCCATCCCGCATGATCACCCTCGAAGGCGAGGTCCTTCGTACCTCCTACGAGAGCGAGGCGAGCGGTTTCCGCGTCGTTCGTATCGGCGTGGTGGGGCGGGACGAGCCGGTCACGCTCGTGGGGGTGTTCCCCCGCGTGTACTCCGGGGCCACCGTGCGCGCTTCGGGCACGTGGGAAAAAGACTCCACCCACGGGGAGCAGCTTCGGGTCACCGGCGTGTCCGTCATCGAGCCGAAGACCGCGGCGGGGCTCGAGAAGTACCTCGGCTCCGGGGTCGTGCCGGGCATCGGCCCTTCGTTCGCGAAGCGCATCGTCGAGGTGTTCGGCCAAGACACCCTGCGCGTGCTCGACGAGACCCCAGAGCGCCTCTTCGAAGTGCCGGGGCTCGGCAAAAAACGAATCGAAGCGGTGGTGTCGGCGTGGCGCGAGAACCGCGCCCTCCACGACGTCATGGTGTTCCTCCAGTCCAATGGAGTGTCGCCCGGGCTCGCCGCGCGCATCGTCAAACGCTACGGCTCGCGCTCCGCCCAAATCGTCGCCGACGAGCCCTATCGCCTCGCGCTCGAGGTCACCGGAATTGGCTTTCGTACCGCCGATAGAATCGCCGAGTCGGTCGGCGTCGCGCGTGACTCCCCCCTTCGCCACCAAGCGGGCCTCTTGCAAGTGCTCCGCGAGGAGACCGAACGCGGTCACACGTTTACCCACGAAGAGGCCCTCCTCACCGCCACCCGCGAGCTCCTCCAGGACGACGTGCCAGACGCCGATCTCGCGCGCGCCGTCGGGGCCCTCGTCCTCGGGAAACACGCTTATGTCGACGCACCTCCCGCCTCACGAAGCGCACGTCACGTGTATGTTGCAGACGTGCTGGAGGCCGAGGCGCGCCTCGCGCGGCGCTTCATTTCGCTCGTCACGAGCCTCCCCCTGCGCACGCTTCGCCTAGACGAAGAAGAGCTCGCCGAGGTGGCGCGCGCCGCGCAAGTCACGCTCTCGGACGAGCAGCTCATGGCCCTCCGCGCGGTGATGGACGCGCCGGTGCTCGTCGTCACCGGCGGGCCCGGCGTGGGCAAAACCACGCTCTTGCGCGCGATTTTGGCCCTCTTTCGAAAGGGGCGCTTGATGGTGCGGCTCGCGGCGCCCACCGGGCGCGCCGCCAAACGCATGAGCGAATCGACCGGCGCAGAGGCGCTCACGATTCACCGCTTGCTGGAGGTCGATCCGAAGTCGCACACCTTCAAACGAAACGAAGAGGCGCCCCTCGAAGGCGACGCGTTCGTGGTCGACGAGACGAGCATGGTCGACGTTCGCCTCGCCGACTCGCTGCTCCGCGCGATCCCGGATGGCAAGCGGCTCGTGCTCGTAGGCGACGTGGATCAGCTCCCGAGCGTGGGCCCCGGTAACGTGCTGTTCGATCTCATCGCCTCCGGCACCGTGCCCGTCGTGCGCCTTACACGCATTTTCCGCCAGGGCGACACGAGCCGAATCGTGCTCGCCGCCCACTCCATCAACCGCGGCGAGCTGCCCGAATCGGCCGAACGTGGCGACGAGAGCGACTTCTGGGTCGTGCACTCGAAAGACACCGCCAGCACCGCGCGCATCGTCGCCAAGCTGGTCACCGAGCGCATCCCGCAGAAATTCGGGCTCCACCCCGTACGCGACGTGCAGGTGCTCACCCCGATGAACAAGGGCCCCCTCGGCGCCATCGCGCTGAACCAATCGCTGCAAGAGCTCTTGAACCCAGGCACCGGCGGCATCCACCGCCGCACGCGCACCTTTCGCGTGGGCGACAAGGTGATGCAGGTAAAAAACAACTACGACACCCAGGTCTACAACGGCGACGTCGGCATCGTCAGCGCGCTCACCGAAGGCGACGCCGGGCTCATCGTGGCCTATGGCGATCGCACCGTCACCTACGAGCCCTCGAACCTCGACGATCTCGTGCTCGCGTATGCATGCACCATACACAAGTCGCAAGGCAGCGAGTATCCCGCGGTGGTGATCCCGCTCTCGTCGTCGCACTTCGTGATGCTCGCGAAGAACCTCGTCTACACCGCCGTCACGCGCGGGCGGCAGCTCGTGGTGCTCGTGTGCGAGCCGCGCGCGCTCTCCCTCGCGCTCTCCCCCGAGCGGTGGCGCGAAGATCGTCGAACCGGCCTCGCGTGGCGGCTCGTCCACGAGGGCGCGCGCGATCGCCACCGGGATCCCTGAGCGCCGCACGCCGTCCGCGGTAGCGCCGTTCACATCGTCCGCGTCGTCGCCACGGTCCGCATCGTCTGCACCGCTTCTGCCGTCTGCGTCCTCGGGGCTTGCCACGACGATGCGCCGTCCCAAGGATGGAGAACGCGGCGTGCGGCTCGAGGCGTCGCCGAAGGCTTTCAAGGAAGATCGCGGGGAGGTGGCGCGTTGGCGAGGCGAGCCGCGCGGGAGGATTTGCGCCGGTTTTGCGCGGCCGTTCGGCGCGCGTCGAAGGGAGAGACCTTTTCCGCCGATTCGCTATGCTGCACCTGTTGCGAGATGCGTGACGCATCGAACCGTTCCGTCCCTCGCGGGACCTCGAAGGTCGTGGTCGAAGGTCCGAGCGAAAGCCACCATGTTCCTGAAACGACTCCTCATCGGTATGGTCCTCGGCATGATCCTCGGCGGGGTGGTCGCGGCCATCCTCGTGCAAGGGCTCGGCCTCGCCGTCACTACGGGCTCCACCGCCGTCGTCGCGTACCTCGCGGCAGGCGCCACCGGCCTCGTCACCGGGCTCGTCGCCGGCAAGCCCGTGTGGGCAGCGGAGGGCAAAATCGAAGCGGGCCTCAAGAGCTTCTTCGGCATGTTGCTCGCGCTCGGCGGGCTCTTCGCGCTCCGCACGTGGGTGCACGTCCCGGTGAACCTCGAGGCGCTCAAGGCCGGCGCTGGTGAAATCGGCGCGCTCCCCGCGGTGTACCTCCCCGTGCTCGCCGGTGTGCTCGGTGGGTTCTTCGAGCTCGACAACGACACGAGCGAAGACAAAGAGAAAAAAGAGGGCGAAGGCGCGAAGGTGCGCGTCGCCGCCAAGTCGGAAGACGAAGCGCTCGCAGAGGAAGAAGACCTCGAGGACGAGCCCGCCGCCAAGAAGCGCCGCTGAGCGAACCGTGTCTCCTGCGCGGGTGATTTATTTCGCGGCCACGGTGGGTGTGCTCGCGGTGCCAGTGTGGAGCGTGGTGCACGAGCCGCTTCCCTTGGGCGCGCTCTTCGCGATCGTCACGGGCTACGCCGCGGTCACGTGCCTCGGCGTGTTCTTCCTCGGCCTCCGCATGTACACCAACGCGCTCCTACGCGGCCCCTCCGGCGCGCGCGGCGTGGCGCTCACCTTCGACGACGGGCCGCACCCCACCTACACGCGAAAAGTGCTCGACGCATTGGACGCAAAGGGCGCGAAGGGCACCTTCTTCGTTATTGGGCGAAAGGTGGAGGAGCACCCCGAAATCGTGAAGGAGATCATCGCTCGTGGGCACACTGTGGGTCTCCACTCGTATGCCCACGATCGCCTGTTTTCGCTCCGCGGGCCGAGCGTGGTTCGGCGCGATTTGCAAAAGGCGATCGCGGTTCTCGAGAAGGTCACCGGCGAGCGCGTGCGCCTCTTTCGTCCGCCGATCGGGCACACGAACCCGATCATCGCGCGGGTGGTGGAAGAGCTCGATCTCGACGTCATCGGCTGGAGCGTAGGCGCCCGCGATGGCCTCGCCGGCACCACCGCCGCCGACGTGCTCTCCCGTGTCATGCCGAGCGCAAAAGACGGCGCGATCGTACTTCTCCATGATGCGCCGGAGCGGGGAGAGAGAGAGCCCGCGGGGGTGAGTGCGCTGCCGGAGCTGCTCGAGAAGCTGGAGGCCGAGCGCCTCGACGTGGTGCCTTTGGCTTCGTTCCAGGAGCGGGTCTGACGCGGCTTCGTGTGGTAGCTTTTCCCCATGGCCCAGGCGGCGACGGCCCACATCGACTTCGAGGACTACTTCGCGAGCGAGGTCTCCGCAGAGCGTGACGCTCTTAGACACGAGTGGTTCGATGGCGTTGTCTACGCGATGTCCCGCGACACGCCAGAGCACGGCAGAATCACCGCCCGCACGATCTGGGCTCTTCGGAGCGCGCTTCCCGCAAACTGTGAAGTTTACTCCTCCGACACGATGCTCTTCATCGACGCGGCGAGTCTCTCCACGTACGCCGACGCGACGGTCATCTGCGGCCCTGCGGAAACCTTCACGGTCCAGCGCAACGGGCGCTCGCTGGGTGAAGCGATTACGAACCCTACGGTGGTGATCGAGGTTCTGTCCGATTCGACCGAACGCTACGACCGCGACGGCAAGTTCCAAGCGTACAAGCGAATCGCCTCCCTCGAGGAATACGTGCTCGTCTCGCAGGACGAACGCAAGGTCGAAATCTTCCGCCGCTCGAACGGCTACCGCGGCGATACCGCCAAGCCCGGCGAGACGTTCGTGCTTCACGGGGTCACGATCGCCGTCGACGATATCTACGGTCCCCCGGTCGCCGAGTAGGGCGGCGCCTTTCACAGTTCATCTAAGCGCTACCGAGCCCGCAGCTTGCGGCTCTCTCGCCCGATCGCCTCCGGGCTCCCCGCTGGCAACGTGATCGTAAACCGTGCACCCTGCACGTAGCTCTCGTCGATCGCGATCTTTCCCCGCGCCGACTCTACGAGCCCGCGGCACACGGCGAGGCCGAGGCCGGTGCCTTCGCCTACGTCCTTCGTGGTGACGAAGGGCTCGAACACCTTCGCGCGAAGCTCTACCGGTACGCCGGGGCCGGTGTCCTCCACGTCGATGCGCACGCCTCCCCCTTCGGGCCTCGCGACCACGCGCACCTCGCGTGGCTCTTCGGTCTTCGACTCCAGCGCTTGCCCCGCGTTCATCACCAGATTGAGCACCACCTGGAGCAGGCGCGGCCCCGCGATCGCGGCGAGCGGAGTGCCATCTTCGGTTCGTACGGTGAGCTTCGTATCGCGAAAGGCCTTTTGCGGGAGGGCGAGGGAGCTCACGTCGGCGAGCACGTCCGACACGATGCACGACGAGGTGCCTTCGCTCGGCACGCTCGCCTCCGGGCGCGCAAAATCGAGGAGATCGCGCAAGATGCCGTGAATGCGCTCGGTCTCTTTTTGCATTCTCGCGATGAAGTCTTGGCGCTCGTCTTCTGGCATGTCCTTGTCGGCGACGAGGGAGAGCATGGCGAGCACCGCCGCGAGGGGATTGCCAATCTCGTGCGCGAGCCCCGCCGAGAGGCGCCCCACGCTCGCGAGCTGCTCACTCCGCGCGAGCTGTTCGCGTGCTTCGGTGAGGTTCTTCGTGAGGCGGGTGAGCTCGTCTACTTTGGAGCGGAGGGCGCTCTCGTCCTCGAGCAGCTTCGTCGCCATCGCGTCGACCGATTGGCCAAGCTCCACGATCTCGCGCGCGCCCGCCTTCGGCACCTCCAGCTTGCGCGATCCGCGGGCCACCTTCTCCGTCGCGCGGGAGAGCACCTCAATAGGCTTCACGAGGACACGCGTCAGCGCGAAGTACGCGAACGTGAGCAGGAACGCCGCGAACACGAGCATGTAGAGCGCAAACACCTTCACGAGCGGGCCGGCGTTCACCGCCTCTTCGTCGGTGGACACGCGCACCACGACGGCGAGCTCGCCGGCGGGCAGCACCACGTCGAACACGCGCCCACGCGCCCCGTGCTCGGGCCGCGCCGACTCACGAAACGGCGGGACGGGCGCGACGATGCGCGCGAGCTCCGAGGCTTCACCTGCGCCGGCGACACGCTTCCCATGCGCGTCGAACACGGCCACCGCGCGCGCGCCGTCGTCTCCCACGTCGGCGGCGACGACCGCGTCGAGCTCGCGTCCACTCGGAGCCTCCGCCGCTTGCACCACGTGCGCGGCGACCGCGCGCCCGAACGACCGCGCCGACTTCTCGCGCGACGCGAGGAGCGTGGCCTGCGTGACCCCGGCGATCGCGAAGAACAGCGGCACGTAGGAGAGCAACAGCACCCCTGCGAGCGAGAGCACGATTTGAAGGCGTAAGCCGGGACCGGGGGAACCTGTCACGAGGGCAAGAGTGCCACCGTTTGGGTGGTGTGTGGGAATATGGGGGATGGGAGCTAGGTGGGAGCGGGCTTCGTGGGGGAAAAAGCGGCGGGAGGTGTTGGCTACCTGTGGAGCTGTGGTCGCTGAGAGCGAACCGCCGTTCGGGCGTCCCGTTGCCGCGATCGTCGAGCGCGCGGTGGCGCTCGCCGGCCAACCGAGAATGTCGGCGGGCTCTTTCGGACATCTGAAAGTGACTTCGTTGGCCGTGGGCGAGCGGGTTCCGCACGGGCAATTTCTGGCTCCTCGGAGAGCCTAACGGAAAGCCGATTTGCGAGGCCATCCGCAACGGCCTCGGTATAGTTGAAGCCACCATGATTGTTCCAGGCGCCTTGCGGGACGGACGGTCACCGGGGGTTGAGGGGTCTGAAATGAGTGCCGCGTTATTCGCTAGGTTGCGCGAGCTCACACTAGAGCAGTTGGTGGATTGTCCCTCGTGGGTTCGTTCGCGATCGGATGCCGTGCCAATCGAGCAGACGGTGGACGGTTGGTATTGCCTGCTTGGGTCAGGTGTTGTGGCACATCTTGCCGAGGGCGTGGGCGACGAGACCGAATCCGACAGGCGTAGCGTGGCGCTCGTGGGGAGTCTTGCGATGCGTATTCCCTTGGCGACATGGTTCCTGCGATGCGTGAGTAACGCAGTCGTGTGCGAACACTGTGCCGGTGCAGGTTCGCCACGCGGCCTCGACGAGCCTACCGTACGCCTGACGTGCTCCTGCGGCGGGCTGGGCTGGACTCTCGCGGTCGATAGCCAAGAAAAGCCCACTCCGACGCTGCCGTAGCCCGAGGCCGACTTCACCGATCATGCCGCAGCGCCCTGCCGAGAAGAAACGCGCGCCTATCTCTCGACGAACGGCGCAAATCGCCCGCACGGCGGACGGGCAGGTAACGCACCAGTGCATGTACGACGGCATCGGCCTAGGCGCCGAAGCACGGGAAGCACTGAGCCAATTCTACCGCGCCGGATGTGCGGGGGCATCGTAGCTGGCGGCTTCTTGCTTCCCGTGCTCGCCCCCTCGACCTTCGGAGCCAGCGTGATGTCGCACGCGGTTGGTTGCTCGGCTGATGGCGCATCGCGCAGACCTCGAGTATAATCGACGGCAGTGAGCTTATGGCAAAACGCCCCGCGACCCGGCTGGTTCTCTCAAGCTCTCAGTCGGCGGGGTGGGTCCTCGTCGGCTCGATGAGCTTTCCACTCGTGGCCGCTCTGCCGGTGTGCGTTTGGGCACTCTTTGCGACCGCGCCAGTGCCACTCACCTTCTCGCAGCGCGTCTCCGATGCCTTGGTATCCATCCCACTGGTAGCGATGCTGGTCGCCGTGTTCGAGGCCCCTGGCGCGCTGGTGGCGTGGCTGCTGCTTGTTTCCGCTTCGATGCTCCGTCAGCAACGTTCTGGTGGCGGCTTCCCGGCTACGTTCCTCGCGCTCGGCGTCATGGTGACGGTCTTCGCTTTCGTGCTCGTCGGTGAAGGACCCTTTGTGCATCATCTCGCTTCGGCAGTGGAGCTGGCTCCCATAGCGCCAGTGCTTCTTCCGATCGGGTTCGTGGGGGTCCTCGCGTCGCCGCTGCTCTTCAAGGCACGAAGGCGCCGACTCCGCGCGCTGGTTCGATTGGGCCGCACTCCGTAGATGCACGAAGAGGTATCAAATCTACGGCGAAGAGGGCTCACGGCGGAGGAAGATTTCTCGCTCGCCGCAGCAGAGCTGCTACTTCTTATGAATGCCGCTCGTGCACGCGGTAGATATAATGCCGGGTACCTGACGAAGTGGGAGACGAGCTGGCGCATGGTATTCCGTTGGCTGGTCGCGTCGAAATGACGATCGCTACTAGGCCCGCTCGCTGGGACGAGGAAATCGGCTGCGCAAGTGGATTTGCGACCCGAGATGCCACGGAACCCTGCTCTGCGCGTTCTGCCCTACGCCGGGAATACGGGATGGTGAATGCAAGTGACTTTCTTTATTGGTGAGAGCCGTAGGGTGACAGGATGAGTGACAAGATTGACATCGTTGGAGAGGTTGGAGAGGCATGGGCTCGCGCGATCGTTCGGATTCGCGACGAGAGTCTGGAAGTAGCAGACAGCGCCCTCGCGGAGGCGAGAGTTCAGGAGCAGATCTCGGCGGCCGTGGCCGGCGGGGGCACTGCTCTCGATGTCGTCGTTCCTGAAGTTGTCGACTGCGTCATCTTGCAACTATTGCATGCAATCGATCACAAAACGCTTCGGCTTGCGCTAATGGACGAGCAAGGCAACGCGCACGACCTATATACTATATCCGACGACTTCTGTGGCGGTTCGATGGTGGGATCATTCTTGGCCGAGTGGTTGAAAGCGTACGCTACAGGACGCGTCGTAGATCGCTATCCCGGCGTCGACTGGAACGCTGAGCTCGCTAAGATCGTCGGGCCGAAGGAGAAATGATCAGTCGAACAATTTGAACCCGGCGGCTGGCGCGAACTGTTGAGAGGGCGAGTCAGCATCTCTCGAGCTATCGCTTTACCTCATTATGGGGATGGGGTACTAATTCGGAGGGAGCGGGCTTCGTGGGGGAAGAAGCGGCGGGGGGGGGGCGGGGCTCACGCCATACAATTGCCTTACTGCGAAGCGACGACGAGCCACCGTCGAATGTCGACGCCCGGCCTCTTGTACCCACCCGCTGCTTCCGCTACGCCGTCGGGATGAGCGAAGCGAACGAAGTGCTCGAGTTCTGGCTTGGCCCCGAGGCGTCGCGGGAGGCTCCCGCTGCCGACGTGGTGGGCCGTTGGTGGAAGAAGGACCCGGCGTTCGACCGCGAAATCGAGGCTCGCTTCGGCGAGGCGGTGAAGGCGGCCAAGGCGGGCTCGCTCGCCCCGTGGACCAGCACACCGCGCGGGCGCCTCGCCGTCGTGATCTTGCTCGACCAGTTCACGCGCAACATCTACCGAAACAGCCCGAGCATGTACGACGGTGATGTCTACGCGCTCGGTCTCGTCGAAGCGGGGCTCGAGGCGGAGGAAGACCGTTCGCTCGCCGCAGCGGAGCGCTACTTCCTTTATATGCCGCTCATGCACGCGGAGAACCTGAAGGCTCAGGACCGCTGCGTCGAGCTCTTCGATGAGCTCGTGAAGGTGGCGCCTACGCTCGGGGATGCCGCCAAGTACGCGCGCGCCCACCGCGACATCGTCGCCCGGTTCGGCCGCTTCCCGCACCGAAACGTTCTCCTCGGGCGTGCGTCGACAGATGAAGAGACGGCGTTTCTGTTGGAGCCCGGTTCGTCGTTCTGAATCGGGTCGAGCGCCGGGGGGGAGCTCGTTTCCTAACCAACCGCGCGCCGACTGGAGCTCTTGAATGTCCGTGGGCGACGGTCAGCCACGGGACGCATCGGCTCGTGCGCGCGCACGGCCTTCGTCGCGTTCTTTGGGACTCCGTGATGGTGACGGCATCTCAGGCGGGATTGCTGGAGCCTTTCGGGCGTGCGAAGGGGGCGTGCCGAACCACCTGCGCCATGCGCGCGTGAAGGACGCTTGCTCGTCGAAGCCTACCCGCGAAGCGACCTCACCCAAGGTCAGCGAGCCTTCGCGCACCAGCGCCTCCGCTTGGTCGCGGCGAGCCTCGTCGAAGAGGAGCGTCAATGACGCCTGACTGGCAGTCAGCTTTCGCTGCAACGATCGCTTGGAGAGCCCGAGCGCGGGCGCAAGCTCGGGCAAGGTCAATCGCGCCGGCAGCTTCTGCACGATGAGGGCTCGGACGGCCACGAGCAGCGCGTCGCACGAGCGCTGATCTACCCCCACCATCGACTGGAGCGTTCGAAGCAGCCGAGGATCGGCGTTGCGAAGCGGTGTGCCCCAATCGCTCGCCGAGAGATGCACCGCTGCACGACGTGCCCCGAAATGCACCTTCGGCGACTCCAACAACGCCATCCAGCGCGGATGCTCACGACGCGGAGGCTCGGAGACCGTGAGCTCGAGCACGGGGATCGAAAGCGGACGACTCGCGAGCTGACGCATGCGGTTGATCAAGATGCCGAGCACGAGAAGATCGCTGTGTTGCTCTCCGGGATACGGAGGATGGTTGACGATACGAACGCGACGTACGCCGCCGCGAACACGATCGACGTGAAGCTGCACACCCGGAGCGACGAGGGGGAACATCTCCTGCGTCACCGTGAGCGCTGCGCCGACCGAGGCGGACGATGCCGCCAGGTAATCGACGACCCCCATACTGCCCAACGGCATTGCCCGCCCCACCTCGAAGGGCAGCGTGCCGCGCCCCGCCTTCGCGATGGCGCGCGCCCAAAGCAAGGCGAAGGTATCGTCGTCGACGATGGGCCCGATTCGTAACTTGGATGCGTCGACCCCCAGGTGCCCGAGTTGTTCGACGACGGCCGCCGCGGCGGTAGGGGAGACGGGCATGATGACGAGTTTGCCACATGGCGCGCGCCGACAAAAGTGTGGCGCGCGCCGACAAGTGCCTCGACCTACGTTCGACACCATGAAAGCAAATGAGCTGCTCGCGCGTGCCTTTCACGAGGACCCGTTCATGACCTGGGCGGAGCCCGACCCGGCGCGCAGGCCGCGCACGCTTTCGCGTGTGTTCGCCGGCACCTTGGCCTACGCACGGCGGAGCGGCGGCACGCTGTACGATCCTGCGATCGGATCGGTGGATTGGCGTGACGCGAAGGCCGCACATATGGGACACCTCTCGGTCGCGACGTCGGGCGCGTGGAAGGTCGCGCTGGCGGCCCCGCCTTCGGTTTGGCTGCGATTGGCGTCACACGAAGATGGCGCGATGGCGCGGATAAGGCAGTTTCTCACGCCTGGCTCGGTGTACCTCTGCACGTTGGGTATCGAGCCCTCGGTCGCCGGCCATGGCCACGGAAGTCGCCTCTTGCATCTGGCGCTCGCGACGCAGGCCGAGCGCTGGTCGACGTGCGTGCTCCGCACCGAGCAGCCGCGCAACGTCTCTTTTTACCTGAAGAACGGCTTCCGTCAGGTCGACGAATACGTTGTCCCGGCGAGCGGGCTGCGCACGTGGATCTTCTCCCGACCGCTGGCGGCTCGAGCGCCCGAGGCCTCGAATGACACGTCGGTCCGAACGCGCGTCCTCGAAGAACGCCACCGTTGATCGCGTCGCGTGCGCGAGATCTCACCCTCGCGGCGCGGCTCGTCGAAGCACGTTTCGCCGGGCCCTCCCGCGGCTGAATCAATCGATGTCAATGGAGGGCCACCCTTCGCGCGCCCTGGATTCGACGATCGAGCCCCGTCAGTCGTCCGTGTCGATTTCTTCGTACGGGGTAGTCGGGCTCATCGAATCTGGGTCGAAGTCGGGAAAGAGCGCGGCGATTCGAAGGATGTTCTGCTCGACCCAAGTGTCGCCGGTACGCGGGCCGGTCGCGAGCGTGAGCCAGTAGCTCGCCCCGCGGGAGCGCAACAAGAGCTCGAGCCACTGCTCGTAGGAGAGCCCGGTCGGCGTGAGGCTCTCTCCGCAATAGTGGTAGTGCACGGTTGCAGGGGCTTTGCTCGGGACCGGATAGAGTACGGCATAGGCTTCGCTCACGAAGCGGTCGATGGGTCGAATGCGCGTGAACGGGTGATTGGGGCTCTCGTCGACCAGCCAATCGAACCAGAGCTCGTCTTCGTGCCCTGCGTGGTCCCACACGTCGGTCACGCTCGGAAGGTGAATGGCCCCTCCGTTGCCGTTGCTGCCCGCCACCTCGTAGGCGATGTCGACCGTGGAGAGCTCCGAATAGAGCTCGGTCATGCCCTTTGGCCACGCCGCGCCCGCGACCTGCTGTGCGGCCGCGAGCACGGTGGGGTCCGTCGGGGGCCCGAGCTTCGCTTCGGTGACCGTCACTTCCGGACGGGTGGAGAGCTCTCGGACCAGGGCCTCGAAGCGATTTCGCCAGGACATGGGTCGGAGGGTGGCGGAGTCCGGTGGGGACTGTCAATCCGACACGACGGTGCGCGCGGCCGAATCGAGGGACGCGGGGGTTGTTCACGTTTTGGGTGTGGCCAGCACGAAGCGGCGAACCTCGCGGCCAGGAGACGAGGGGGGAGCCGAGCAGGTATCGGAGTCGCCGTGTCACCCGGTCTGGGGACACCTGGGGCGCTCGGTTTCGTCGGCCGTCGGCGCGTAGAAATCGTGCGACCGCGTGTCGATTCGTGCGCCTCAGCGGGCGGGTCTCCGTGTCTCAGGTGCGGCGAAACGGAAACCGCCGCAAAGGAGAATCCCCATGTTCAAGAAGGTATCGCTCTCGCTCACCGCGCTCGCTCTCGTCCTCGCTTCCGTCGCGTGTGCGGCGCCGACCGACGCGAGCGCAGCGGCAGAAGGCACCAGTGACGAGGCGGTGGGCGAGACGCAGCAAGCGCTGTGCGTGATACCCCTCTCCCCGCCCACGGCGGTCGCGCGGATCCAGGGCATGCCGCGCACGGTGTCGTCGGGTGGCTATTCGTACGGTACCGGCTCGTGTGACCACTACGCGGTAGGATTCAACGAGCTCTCCAACACGGCCTCGAAGACCGCAATCGCAGAGACCTCACTTCCGAGCGAGCTCTGCAGCGGGTCGAAGGTCTCCCTCACGGTGTGGAAGCGGACCGGGGGTGGCGCCTGGGTGAACGCGGGATCGAGCAGTGCGAACACGCAGGTGGTGCCGGACCACGGCTGCATCGGTGGCGCCTCGGTGTCGGTCGGCAACGCGACGGAGGTTATCGTTCGCGCTCAGGTTCGCGCCTACGAGAGCTCTGGCACGTTTGGTCAGTATACGAACCGGGCGGTGACGGTGCGCCTCCAGTAGACGTTTGCGGAGCGCAACGGCCGCGAGCGACCGCACGCGGGGAGGCGCGGTCGTACGCGTTCAGCCAAGTCTTGGCGGACTCGGTCGAGGAGGGGAAACGACAGATTGTGATGAACGACCCATGCGAGCCACTCGCAGGTCACGTCCGAGCGCCGAGCGGGCTTTCGTTGCTTGCTCAGCGCTGCGCTGCGGCGCTCGCCGCCGCTCCTCGAGCCGGGCGACTTGGGCGATGACCGAGCGATGAGGGTGCGCTTCGCGCGGCTGGATGAGCGCGTCGTCGTCAGGAAGGCCGCAGCGCCGAGCGTGCGTACATGTACGTGGTTCGCGGTCCGCTCGCCGGGACGATCGCGCTTACACGCTCCGTTGTTCTCGGCGAGAGACAAGAGCGTGGAGGCCGCTTCGTCGAGGTGGAACGAAACGCGTTAATTGCGCGCGCGCGAGCCGGTTGCGAAGAATCCAATCTCCAGGCGGAAGCGGCGAAGCGCGCGTTGTGTCTTTGGTGCGGCCTTCGGCGGAAAGAACGCCGCGAGCACGTCGTAGTCGCCGGGAGGCACGTCCAGCGGCTCGTGTTCGTCCTCACCCGAGGTCACGCTCCGTAGAACGAGCGGACCGCGGACGCGCAATGGAAAGACGACGGTCTGGACGGCGCTGGGCGGGAGCGCTGCCGGTGCGCTTCCCCCGAGCGTCACCTCGGCGTCGACGTATTCGGTGTCGCTCGGTGTCACGATCCCGGCTTTGGTGAGGAACAACGAAACGCCGCGCTCGCTGTCGCCCTTCTTTTGGAAGTACACCTGATCGCGCTCGGCGGCGTCGAGCTCACTCGGCTCCAAGTGAACTTGTGAGTATTCGCAGGTGACGCGGCGCTTTTGGAGCTTTGGCGTCTTCTTGGTAGGAGCCGGCGCCGCATTCGCGAGAGTGATCGTGGCATCGACGACCGCGTCGAGGTGAGTCGCGAGCTCTTCTGGCGTCGCCTTCTCCAGCGGCCGAAAGAAGCCGCGGACCATCTCCTTCGCGAGCGTGGGATGGCACACGAGCTCGTAGAGCGAGCGTTCACGGACGATGCGCTCGCCCTGAGCGACGAGCCAACGCTCCGCGCTCGTTCGTTCACCGAGCCGGAACGCGAGATCGAGCGCGACGATGATCTCGGCGCCGTAGCCCGCGCCGCGTTCGGAGGACGGCCAATCGGCGAGCAGCGCATCCATGAGCGCGAGCGCTTCGCGGTCTTTCTCCGGAGACATCGTGTCCGGATAAACGAGCGCCTGGATCTCGGTCCATCGTCCGATGGCGTGCCACGGATCGGTCCTCGGCTTCGTGCGCCAATCGAGCGAGTCGTTCTTGGTATACGCATTCATGGCGACGCGGCGCCGCACGCCGAGCTCGATCGCGACGACGCGCTCGTCGTGAGTGCCTCCAGTCACGAGCGCCCACTGATGCGTGGGCTCGCCTTTGCCGAGGTCTCCGAAACCGGCGGCCGCGCAGTATACGTCGACGGCGTGCGTGGAGAGCGCGTGCACCGGGCTCTTCAGCGGTGGAAGGCTGTAGAGTGCATCGAGCAAACGACGCGCCCGCGCGACGTCACCGGCGAGCGCCGCGATCGAAAAGGCCTCGAGAACGAGCCCGTGCGCCTTCGCGGGCTTCGTCTTGGGGAGCGCTTTCGTGATGCGTTCGAGGGCGGCGATCGACGGCGCTTTCTTCGGCATGGAGGTTGAGTATAGAGGGTCGAGGATGTCACACGCCATGCGAGCGACGCGTACGTGACGAGCGCGGAGGACGAGGTGACCAGGTGAGCGCTCTCGCTCGAGGTCCGGGACGTGAGACCTGCTTGTAAGCTACACTGAGCCAATGAGTGACCTGGCTCGAAAGCTCTCTCGCGCGGTGGTGCTCTCGTGACGCGGTCTGGGCGCTCCGTCCGGTCGTTCATGGTCAGAGCCGTGCGAGGCGCCACGCCTACGGCCCTCGTCGCTCGCGTCGGGATTGGCCTAGTGGCATTCGTCTCGCTCTCGTGCCACGCGGCCGAGGCCCCGGTCAACAAGGGGCCTGTGCCCGAGCACGTGCGCTGCAACTCTCGCGAGGGTGGCTTCGATGGGCCCAGCGAGCTGAAGAGCGCGGCCGAGCGCGATGCGTGGGTGGCGCAGCACGGCGCGTCGATCGGCGAGCGCCTCCGGGGGGACTGCGCCGAGAAGTTCGTCGCGTTCGTCGAGTCGACCGACTTTTCTACGCACACGCTCAGGTTCGATAATGGCTATTCCGCGGGCCTGCCATTCCCCGAGAGCGACGACGGCCACACGCTAACGCTGGCGGCTGGACGTGTGTGCGGCGGTGCGTACCCCACGTCGTCGACCCAGGTAGTTCGGATTCCAAAGGGCCGCACGGTGCGCGTCCAAGCGCGCGGCGGAGAGTGTCCGCGCGACGTTCCGTGAGGGCGCACGCTCGGAGCCTTCGAGCGGTCGCTCGCTACGTTCCAGAACGGAGCTCGCTCACGTCTGCGGGCGTTTCGAGGTCGCCGAGCACGCGGATCGTCCTTAGACCGGGGCGCTCAACGAGGAATGTACCGCGTCCAGAATCGAAAGACCTCTTCGTTGAGCTATTTTGCCCAAGACCGCCGTCGCAAGACCGGCAAGATCAGGCCAACGACGATTGCGCCCAACCCAAGGGCCAGCGCGATGGAAGACAACTCCCTCCGAATCCTTTCACCCAATCTGTTGCGCAGTTCCATGAGGCTCCTCCGACTACCGGTACGGCAGCCCATCTTTGCCGACGACGGCAGAGGCCTCGTGGTTGTCGCGAAGCGTCTTCGCCAAAGTGAACGCCGATGCGACGCTGAAGAGGAAGCCCATGCCGAGAAAGCCCCGGTGCCAGATGTCGAGCGGGAGGTAGCAGATGCCGACGGTGGTGACCACGATGGCCATCGCAAACGAAGTCCACACCTGAAAAATCCACGCGGGCGTGTCTTTGGATCTCATCGCATTCCTCTTTCGGTAGCTCCGAACGGAGCATTCCCGTCGCTGGTGCATACGCCATGCCGTGCGCGCCCTGGGCGGAATTCTCGGCGATTTTGTCGTGGCGGATCGCTAGGTTCGACATCGTGTATGCTCGATGTACACATGCGTGACACTCCAAGCACCCTTCGCGCGATCGCCGATATGGCGTGCGCAAACCCCTTTGGGGAAGAACGCGAGCGGTTGGAACGCCAAGTGGGCGCCGCGCCGCGCGGAGCTACCAGAGGCGACGTGTTCGCCCGCAGTCTTGCTCGGGCAAGCAGCGTCGTGACGAACTGGAGGCGGAGCGAGCGACATTCGAGCGCAGCCAACGACGCGTACGAGCGCGCGGCGTTCTATGTGGTGTTTCACAGGTTCTCCGGCGAGATCGACGCTCACATCAAGAAGCAGCGGGCGAGCGAAGCCATCGTGCGCCCTGACTTCGTACCGGGTCTCTTGAGCGCGTTCGAGTCGCTCGGCCTATCCGACGCGAGGGCCCGTGAGCGGATCTCCTTGGCCTTTCAGCTTCGGCGCGCATTCGTGGCGATCGACCGTTCGGTGACAGGCGCGAGCGCCCCCACGCAACACTTGCGCGAGGCATTGTGGAACAATATTTTTACACACGACCTCGGTCTCTATGCCAACACTTTGATGGGGCGTATGGAGGACTTCTCCACTATCCTTCTCGGGCCAACGGGGACAGGAAAGGGCGCCGCCGCTTCCGCGATTGGGATGGCCGGCTACATTCCGTGGAACGCGAAGTCGGGCCGCTTCGACGAGAATTTCGCCAAAACTTTCTTGCCGCTGAACCTCTCGGAGTACTCCGCGAACCTGATTGAGTCCGAGCTGTTTGGTCACGAAAAAGGTGCCTTCACGGGCGCGATCCAGAGGCGAGCGGGCGCGTTCGAGCGCTGCAGCGCGATGGGCTCGGTGTTTCTCGACGAGATTGGTGACTTGGACCCCACCGTTCAGGTGAAGCTTCTCCGCGTTCTGGAGGCCCGGCAGTTCACGCCCGTGGGGGGGGCCGAGCCTCGCCGATTCTCCGGGCGCATCATCGCGGCGACGCACCGCTCGCTCGAGTCGCTACGCACGGCGGGGCGCATGCGGCACGACTTCTACTACCGACTCTGTTCGGACGTGATTCACCTGCCGACCCTGCGCGAGCGACTCGACGCCGATCCCGCAGAACTGACCCTTCTTGTCTCGCAGCTCGCGACCCGCATTCTTGGGGTGCCCTCGCACGCACTCGCGGCCTCGATCGAAGCCACCATCGCGGAGAAGCTGCCGCGAGAATACGCCTGGCCCGGGAACATTCGCGAGCTCGAGCAATGCATTCGCCGTATCTTGCTGACGCAGAGGTACACCGGCGATCCGCTCGCACTCGGGTGGCAGGAGGAGGAGAAGAAGATCGACGGGCCCTCCGCGCTGGTTATGCGCGCCCAGATGCTCTACCGGGAGAGTCGCAACTATGGCGCGGTCGCTCGCGCACTTGGGATCGATCGACGCACGGCCAAGAAGTACGTCGATGCACCTTGCCCCGCGTGACGGGCAGAGCTCGCGACAGCAGAGATCCCCTTGCCAACGTCGGTCGGACTCTCCCCGTCCCGTCAACGTCGGTCGGATCTCTCCCGGTCGGATCTCCCCCGTCAACGTGGTCGGATCCTTCCCCGGTCGTGTCCCTGGAGCTCCTCGACAGGCCCCATTCGCACCCGCGCTACGGGCCGAAGTCCCGCCCCCAGTAGATGACGTCGACGCCGCGTTCCCCGAGCCCGAACACGAGCGGCGCGACGCCGTCCACCACGATGTCGTCCCGACGTTCCTTCGCGCCGGGCAACGCTGCGTAGGTTGTGCGCACCGCCTGGCGCGAGCTCCCGATCCCGATGCCCTTGCTGGTCTTCAGGGGGGAGGCACTGCCGACGACCATCGCGCAAACGCGGAGCTGTACGGCGCTGCTCGGTGCGCAGAAGCCTACGAGGGTGTCGTGTCCCTTCCAGTACGCGCGGGCGGTGCTCCCGCCGGCGCTCTCTTCGTGCCGATTGCTGCGCGAGGACGGCCGACCGAGGAGCGCGTCGACCTCCGGGCTACTCATTCCCATCCGGACGCCGCCGATCGACTCGACCGCGGCCGGCGTGCTCGAGCCATGGGCGCGTCTCGGCCGAGCGTGCGCCGAGGCCGAGGCGATCAGCCCAGCCGCGAGGACAGCCAGAACCACTGACACGTCGGCAAGGCGGAGGGAGGCGGTCCGCATGAAGCAGCGGCGAGGCACGACTTCGTCATGTCACAGCTTTGGGCGTGGGCAAAAGAAGCAACACGACGTAAACGATGCATCATTGGGTGATCACGGCGTCCAGCAGCTTCTTCTCGCCCGCGGGGTCGGTGCCATTCTTCTGCTCGATCTCCACGCCGATGCGCGCCCCCGTGGCGTCCTCGAGCTTTGCGCCCCCCGGCGTGATGGTGTCGCCCACGTGGGTGGAGATGGACGCCTTGCGTAGCGCGACTTCGACCGAGAACGACGACGAGCTGCGGTTGCCCGTGAAGACCTTGGCCTTCAGGGCCTCGTCGAGCGCCTTATCGTCGGCGATCGAGGTGATCTTTTTTCCGCCGATGCTCTGGTTGCTCTTGTCGTAGATAGCATCGAGGATGGCCTGCGCGTCGGCGATCTTGCCTTCGAAGCCGGCCGTGATGATCAAGCTCGTGGTGCCGGCCGTGACGAGGACGGCGTTCGCGTAGGTGTAGGGACCGATCTCGTAGGTGCCCTCGTTCTTCTTCTTCTTCTTCACCGGCAGCTTTCGCTCGATCTTCACCGAGGCGGGGCGCTCGCCGTACGTGCACGTGACCGCGCGGCCCACGAAGGTTGCCTGGCCGCAGCCCATGATTTGTTTCCAGCCGAGCGGCTTCATCGCCTTATCGAGCTCGCTGATGTTGTCGAGCGAGAAGTCGGCGAGCGCCACTGCGCCAATCTTCGCCTTTGTGCCTCCGCCGGCGTCGCTCGACGTGAGGGTCGCCGAGCTCACGGCCGAAGCGCTCGTGGTCGACGCAGACGCATCAGCCTTCGTATCGTCGCCTTCGGTCTTCCGACAGCCCGCGAGGAGCAGGAGAGAGAGGGAGAGCGTCGCGACGAGGGCCGTCGTCTTCGTGAGGAGCTGCATGACCAACGTTTTACGCCGTCAACGTCGGAACCTTCCCTCGTTGGAATTGGCCGTTGTGCGCCCGAGGGCGAACGCTCCCGCTCACGCCCTCCCTCGCCGAGGTACCGCGCGATGCCAACGCGCTCGCCATGCGCGGCTACGAGGCGCCGCTCGTCCAGTGCTGCCGCGCGCCGCGGCCGGCCCGTGCGCTTAAAGCGTAGGGGAGAGATGGGCAGGTATCCAAGTGTCTAGTTGTTGCCGTCGGCGAAAGCGTATGATGCGGTCGTGGAGCCAGATGACCTCAGTGAGGCTCAAGTACCTCATGCCAGGCGGCGGTAGAGCTCGGCGTTCTTGAGGAGGAGTTGCTCCGCGTGCGCGCGGAAGTCCTCGGCTGGAGAGGAGAGGACGTCGGCGACAGCAGCACGAGCGAGCTCTTCCGGCGCAACGCCGAGCGTCTTTGCGCGAGAAATGAGGGCCTCGGACAGTGCGTCGGAGAGATGGAAGGCGAGCTTCATGCGGGGAGTTTAGCGAACGGGCGTGGGGGCCCCGCCGTCCTTTCACTAAACCTCGAGGAGAGCCAGAAAAGATCATAACCGCACCCGCGCGCGTGCACTCAGTGTGCATGCCACTGCCCTCGCTTCGACTCGCGCTCGGCCTCGTCGGCGCGCTCTCGCTCCTTCTCGCCACCGCGGCTTGCTCGGCCTCGGACGCTGTCGGCTCTACGCCGAGCGACGCGGGCGCGGACGTGGGCGCCGACCATGACGCGAACGCGCGCGATCCGGTCGTGCTCGTGACGCCGACGTTCGACACGCCACGCGCCATCTACGGCCTCGCGCCCGGTCCGGAGGGGTCGCTCCTCGTGACGATGGATGGCCCACTCTCCGGAGTGAACCTCGCCCGACTCGACGGCGACGGGAACGTCATGTGGGTTCGGCCCGTCGGGTACGGATCTGCCGTCGCGACCGCGGCGCCCGATCGCATCGTGGCGCAAGAGGTCTACGGTCAAGACGGCCGGCCGACCGGCCCTCGGCTGATCGTCTTCGACGCCAAGGGCACCGAGGTGACCCGGCTCGCCCTCCCCATCGATGGGTTTCTGCGTTCGCTCGAACCCGTGCCCGGCGGCGGCGTCATGGGAATATCGATCGAGCAGAGCGGCGACGTGGTGCTGGTCTCGTGGGACGGAAAAGCGCCCGCGGTGACGACGCGGGTGCTCACAATCGACAAAAATCGGCACTTCTATGACCCCGAGGCGCTCGCCGTCGACGGCCTCGGCGTGGGTTGGCTCTCCTCCCAGGGGCGTCTGATGCGCATCGCGCCGGGCGCGCTCGGGACGGAGATCGACGCCGCGTCGGTGTTCGGTGCGCGGCTCCTCGCGCGACCGGAGGGGGGAGTCGTGGCGCGGATCGACTCGGGGTTCGGCCTCTTCCGCGCGGACGGAACGCCTGAATCGACTCAGACGGGGAACGCGATCGGCCTCTTTCGCGCCGCCGCCTATGGCGCCGGCAAGGTCGTCGCTTTCGGTCTCTCGAACTACGCGAGCGCGCCGCCTTCGAAGAACCAGTGGGCAAACACGCTCGCGATCGTCGATGGCCCGAGCAACCGCGACATCACGTTTCGGTTCTCCAATCTCGCCAAGATGCAAGCTGCCACCTACGCGGGGGGCAGGTTCTGGGTCGGCGGCGCAATGAGCGGCTCGTTGACCGTCGGTAAACGCACCATCGAGGCGCCGGACGACCTCGCGGGCGCGTGGCTCCTCGGCTTCACCGATTTTACGTCTCTCGGGACGTCGATGACGTCGGGGCGATGACACGCAGACAGCCGAGGTCGGTCTCCAGCTCGTCGTGGATTTACCGACGCGCGCGATCCGGTCGAACGTCGGCCTTCACCTCGCGAGTTTCCGTCCGCCGAACCGTATCCTGACGGTCCCTTGTCGAGGACGAGAGTGGCGCCTCGCGGGCGCGCGGAAGCGCTCGCGAGAGGAGGCCACTATGGCAGAGCAGAAGACAGGTGGACTGAGGCGTTGGAGTGAGGCCGAGGCGCGACAGGTGCTGGCGAGTTGGGAGACGAGCGGGAAGAGCATCGGGGCGTTCGCGCGCACGAAGGCGCGCAGATGGAAATCCGACCGACGTTGACACTAAGTCGTTGCCCGCGATCTCGTCCAGTTCACGAGCAAGGCCGCGAAGTCCGACCCGGCGCCGAGCTACGACGCCATCCTCCGCGCGAACCTCGAGCGCGTCTTCAACGAGCGAGACGACGCGAAGCGCTCTGCAGCGGTGGACGAGCTCTTCGTCGAGGAGCCCGTGATGTACGAGCCCGATGGGATCGTCAACGGACGCGCTGCGATCGTCGCCGTGGCAGGGGAGCTCCTCCGCCGTTTTGGTCCGACGTTCCGCTTCCTACCGCAGGGAGCCGGCGTGGGGCACCACGGCATGGGCACGCTTCGCTGGAACGCAGGACCGGACGGCGGCCCGACGACCGTGACCGGCTTCGACACGGCCGAGATCGTAGGTGGCAGGATCGCAAGGCTCTGGGTGTTGCTCGGTTGACACCTCACCAACGCCGAGCCTTGGCCTTCGCGCTGACGAGCGTGCAGGTGACCACGGGCCTGACCTCTCGCGAGGGGGACCCGATTCTGATCACCACCTCCACCGACGTGCGGGATGGGACTTTGACTTCGACGGGGGCAGGATCGACCTCCGTGGCGACCGAACACGTCGCTTCGGCGGGGCAGGCGCTGTCGAGATGAACGACGTGAGCGTACCCAACCGCTCCGAGCCTTGCTTCCCCCGAGACGCGAAGGCAGCTCGAGACCGGTGGCGCTGCGCCTGCGTCCGCTTCGCACGGTGCTGCGAGCGAAAGGGCCGCCAATGAGATTCCCGCCGAAACACCGAGAGCGCGAAGACCCCTCGAAGACGATCCGCTCCGCACCATGCCTGCACTATGGGGCCGCCCGCTCGAAACGCCAGCCACGTGGGCGCTCGCTGCCGACCGTCGGCTCGCGGCCGAAGCCACCTCGGCAGGTGCTCAGGGCAAGTCCATGCAGCCATCGGGCGGGGTCGCGCGGCGGCCCTTGGTGCGGCCCAACCGAGCCGCCGCGCTGGTCATTCTCGTTTACTCACTTCGCGGTCGAAGCGGGGGCCGGCCACGTGCCCACATATGGCGCGTGCCTTCGTGGAGCGCGTCGTAGATGGCGTCGCGTATCGCGTTCGCTTCGTCGTGGGTGCGGGTGCGCTCGAGATCGCGGAGCACCACGCGCAGGAGCACGTTCTTCTGTGCGGCGTTCATCCCGAGGCGCTCGATCGCGACGGCAGGGAGCGAGTCGTGAGCGGTCTCGCTCATCACGCGAACCTCCTCGATCGACGACGACGCGGCGCCGAGCGCCAGCCGAACGCGGTCACCGAGCTCCTCCGGCGTGACCGCGCACGCGACCGCGATCGAGAGATCGCGCGCCACCGCCGGCATCGACGACACCGGCACCCACGGGAGAAGATCGAGCATTTGGCGCGCCACGCGCGGCTCGGCCGAGCGAAGTAGACGGATGTCGGGGACGCCCTTTCGAATCATGAGACACCGGTCGAGCCCGATCCCCATGGCGAGCCCAGTGAGCCCCTGTTTTCCCAAGCCGCACTCGGAGAGCACACGCGGCGACGCGATTCCGCACTCACCGATTTCGACCCACTCTCCCTCTACCCGTACGTCGAGCTGGATCCCTCGCTCGGTGTACGGGTGCGGCGAGGGAGTGCACCGAAGCTCGCGCCCGGGCGCGACGACGGACGCCACGACGTGCGCCATTTCGCGCAAGTCCGCGTCGTCGAGCGCCACGCGAGCGATCCGCCAGAGGTCGAGCTGATGCGGCTCTCCGCTGTGCAAACGATCGATCGTGTCGCGGCGATAGACGATGCCGGGACAGACGAGGAGCACGTCGTGCACTTGCTCCCTCGAAAGAGTACGCAATAGTGGCGGGATCATCGCCGAGGTTTGTGTCCGAAGCAGACGGTCGGGGCCGACGTAGCGCGTATAGCGACAGTCGCGGGCGATACCTTCTTTTGGATAATGCAGTGAATCGTAGTTGTCGGCCACGGTGACAACCGCGTGCGCGCGGTGGGTGCGGACCGGGATCGACCACGATTCGGCGAGGGCAGCGACAGCTTCCGAGACGATCTGCTGGATAGCGTGAGGGCCCGCTTCGGGATCGGTGAGATCACGAATGGAAAGGGAACGCGCGCGCTCCTCGGAGCTCATGACGACGATGGACATGGAAAAACCTCGACGTGACGAAATGGGATGACGCCGACACCCGCGTACGAAACACGGGCCGGCGAGCGAAGGGGTCCCCCTCGTCCGAGGTGAGGTGCGGGCGTGTGCTAAGCCACGAAAAACTGCCGCGACCCGACCAGGGACGGGGGGCAGCAAAATCGACGACTCGTCACGTGCGAACGCATGCTTCGGAGCCTAGCGCGATCGCGGGCCGATGCACGTGGCAACCGAACCGACCGTCATCGAACATCCCGCGCGGCGTGACCCAAGTCCGTTTGCGGCTGCTGTCCGTGAGCGACCACATCGGCGTGATAGGCTCGCCCGTATGGCCTACGCGTTCAGCCTCACCGGGACCCGCCGTGGGCCGGATCGCGAAGCGATAAGTCCCTTTACGGGGAAGCCTGCGATGTTTCCGACGTTCCTGATGAGTGACGAGGAGCGCGCTGCGGTGCTTGCGGTCATCTCGCGGCACGGCGGTGCGATCGCCGACCGGCGCGGGTCCGTCGTTCTGCCCGGCGCCGAAATCACGTTCCGCGACCTCGACGGCCCGAGGTTCGGAGTGTCGATTACCGGCGCGATCGAACCGGCGATCGCGGTCCTGTTCGAGATCGCGACCGCCGGCCGGCTCGTGGTCATGAACGACCACGAGAAGTGCGACGAGCCCGTGCCCGTGGTCACGACGGCGGAGGCGGCGGCGCAGGCGAAGGTGTCGGGGCCCGACCGCGACCAGCCGGAGCTCGTGACCGAGATCGACCGCTTCCTCCGCGCGCTCCTTCCGGGATACGACCGGTAGGCACTGGCAGCGCCCACGCGCGGTACAAAGGATAGAGTGGAGCGATGAGCGACTACCAGAAGGTGACGGTCAAACAGGTTCGCGGCAACGAGATCACCATCGAGGTGGTCGAGAATTCGAGCAGCCGCGCGCTCTCGAGCATCTTCGACACCGGCGCCGACCGGGGAATCGATGGCGCGGACGAGGCGAGTGCGGAGGATTGGCTGAAGATTGGCGCCATGCTCCTCCTCGACGAAAAAGCACGCAGCGGCGACGTGAGCCCGGTCGATGAGGACGCGATCGAGCCGAGCCAGTTCGTGTCTCGTGTCGAGAAAGTCGAAGCGACCGTGCTGGGCCGCGGTGACTCCCGGAATCCGTACTACCGCGCCGTACTCGTCGTGGAGCTGAAGGAGCCCGAACACGCCGCCGTGTTCGAGGAGGGGCAGTCGTTCGGCGCGGTGGCAGATCTCGGCGGTGACTTCGACAACCTGTTTGACTGAGACCGCAGCGAGCGTCGACGCGTCGCGCGTGTCTCGGTCCCAAAAGGCCTGTCCCCGGACGACGACTTGTGTCCCACCCTCGCCGCGTCCTACGCTCATCTCATCGTGCGACCCACCCCCTGGCTCTTCCTTGCCGTCGTCGGGTGCAGCGGCGCGACCGCGTCGCCGGATCGCCCGGCCCCCTCCGCGAGCCCTGCGCCCACTGCGACGGTCTCGCCGGTTCGACGGACGAGCGATGGCCACTGCGCGCCGCAGCCACGCGCCGGGACCCCGTGCGCGCCTGGCGAATCCTGGTGCGTGCTCGATTGGGGCAAGCCGGGTGGCCACAGCAACGCGCTCTGGTGCCGTGGCGGCGTGTGGCACATCGAGGAAGAGGCGAACCTACCTTGAATAAAGGCATCGATTTTTTCGTGCCGCTCCCCAAGCTCGAGGAGTGACGAAGCCCGTGCGGTTCGCCACGCGAGCGCTCATCCGGGCGGAGGGGGTTGCCTACGGAGACCGCCTGGAGGTTGGCGGCGAGCCGGCGCTGGTCACGGGCCTCTTGCGCGATGGCGTGGAGGTGGCGCCGCTCGGCGCGCGCGAGCTGGCCACCGCTGGAGAGGTCCGGCGCGTCGGTCCCCTCGAGGTGCCGACCGGTGACGATCTCGTGGGGCGCACCATCGATGGCCTTGGAAGAGCGCTCGACGCTGGACCGCCGGTTGCGCAGACGCATCTCGCACCGCTCTTCCATCGAGCGCCGAATGTCGTCGCGGCGCGGCCCGGGGCGCGACTCTCGCTCGGCGCGATGGTGTACGATCTCCAGCGCATGGTCGCCTCGGGGACGAGCATCCTCGCATGGGGTCCTCACGAGGTATTGCTGCACCTCTTGCAGCATCACGTGGCGTGTGAGCGCGTCGTCGTGGTGGCGACGCTCGACCGCGGCGCGGCGACACGGTTCGAAGCCTGCCGCGCAGACCTCCGCTGCGTTCACGTCGTCGCCGATGGCTCACCGGCGCAGCCATGGCTCGTACCTCTGACCGCGGTGGCCATCGGCGAAGGGCTACGCGCCCGCGGTCGCGACGCAGTGGTCGTCATCGACGGGCTCGACGCGTGGAGGCCGAGCGTGGGGCAGTTTCCGGAACGAGGCGCGTGGGACGCGCAGCTCGAGCAGCTCGCGTCGCGCGCGTACGCCACCGAGCAAGGCAGCCTCAGCATCATCGGGTTCACGCGTGACGCGCGCGCGATGCGCGGCGCCGCGTTCGACGAGTGTCTCGACCTCGGGCTGGCGTTTCGTGGCGAGGTGCCCGCCACGGGAACCAAGATCGCTCGACCGCCGATCCGAAATCCCTGCCGCGCCAGGCTCGGCCGGGTCATCCTGACTGCCGGACCGAACCTCGAAGCGCTCGAAGCGTCGGTCGCCCTTGGTTGCCCCGTGCATCCCAGCGTCAAGGAAGACATCGTCGACGGCCGACTCTTCCGCGAGTTTCTTCGATACCGACCCGGCGCACCGGTGGACTCGGTGGAGCAGTTGTTGGTGCTGCTTGCGGCGGTCTTCGCTTGCGAGAAGCCGCGACTACCCGCGAAAAAGGTGGGCCCTTTTCTGGAGACGTTCCTCACGACCGTCCGCACCCACGAGGCGGTGCGGCTGCAGGCGGTTCGCGCAGCCAGACGCCTCACCGAGGAAGATTCACGCGCCTTCTTTGCTTGGACCAAGCGCGCGCTGTCAGAAGCGTAGGTGGATCAAGGCACTCTTCCACGCGTCGGCTGGGCTCGCCGGAGTGGCGGTCCGCACCTTGAAGGTTTCCCGATGGCCCCGACGAGGCGGTTTCGGCCCTGGCGCGGAGGTTGCCAAACTCCAGCAGTGGTTCGTGACGCGCACATCTTCCAGGAACCCGACCGTGTGGTCGTCATTGTGCGCCCAATAGCGAAGTCGCCCCCCCTCCCCCGCAGTCGCGCGGACTCGAAGAGTCGCAGCCCCGAGCCCTAGAGAAGTTGCGCCATGAGCCCCACCACGCCGCTCATGCGGTTCAGCACTGCGCTCACTTCGGCCTGCTTTGACGCTCAATCGACGCGGCGAACATGCCGAAAGCGGGCCACGCTTGCGCGAGGTAACGGTGGAGATGGGCAGGCACGCCGCGTGCGCGCTGCGCGGCCAAAGCGGACTTATCCGCGTCCCCACGCCGCCGCCACGCATAGGCGACCATCAACCAACGGAGGAGCGGTCGCCCGGGGTGCGCTCCGGCCGGCGGCGTTTGCGACGCGAGCGTCTCTCCGAGGTCGACGGCGACGACGGGATCGCCGGCGAGCGCCTCGAGCATGAGGCGGACGCCGTCGTTCTCGGGATTGGGGAGCTGCGCCGCGACGACCGCGCGTGCTTTGTCGGCGTCCCCGAGCGCGATCAGTGCGATCGCCATCCTTCGCGCGAGCGCGCCGTCGTGCTCCCGAGGGAGCGCGCCCGAGGTCTCGACCGCGCGAATGAGCACGACCGCACGCTCGGCATGACCGGCGAGGGTCGCGGCGAGGGCGAGCTCGAGCGCGACCACCGCGCGCGCGGCGGGGAGGGCAAGCGGTTGCTCGAGCGCGAGGGCGAACCTTTCGCCCGCCTCCTCGAGGGAGCCGTCGGCGAGGAGCGCGTTGCCCCGTCGAAGGTGGTCCGTCAACTTCAGCGCCGCGCGATAAACGACGGCGAGGAACGCGACCGTCGACGCGTTGACGGCGAGGATCACGGGCAAGGGGACACCGACCTGCATCGCCGCGAGCGTTCCGACCGCGATCCCGATCGCGAACGCGGCGCGGGCTCGCGCAAGGTTTCGCCCGAGCGCGCCCGTGAGCAACCCGGGTTTTGGTAGCCGTGATGCCGCCAGGCGCGTTCGCTCGTCGAGGTCCACGGCCCCATTCTACGTCGAACCGCCGTCGAACCTTCCAGTCCCGCTCAGAGCCATGTCGGCTCGAAGCCGTGAGCGTGCTCGACTGGTTTCAGAAGGCGTCCGAGGCCACCCGGGCCGAAGCCACCGACGCCTGAGCGCCCGACGCGTACTTCAGCATCGTCGCCGTCGGCTCCAAGGGCACGGGGCACATCGCATTCGACGACTCAGGGGTCTCGTTGTCCGTGGGCGACGAAGGCTGAGCTGGTGCGCGGGGCGTGGTCCTTCGGCTACGGGGCGAGCGGGATGTCGGCCACGTCTTTGCCGAGGGCGGAGAGGCGCTGCACCTTGAGGCGGTCTTTGGCCATCGAGTAGACGAGATCGTCCAGGAAGACGCTCCGCTCCACCTGCGACGTGGCGCGGCTCCACCACGTGCCGCACCCTACGTTCCCGCCCGCGTGGGCCACGCCGCCGAGTCGCTCGAACCCACGGGTGACGCCGACGCGGTACACCGAGAGCCCCGAGAACGCCACCGTCGTGCCGCTCACGCCGTCGCCGCCGCCCTCGCACCGGGTGACGGGGAGCGCGAGCAGGCCGCGCTCGGGGAGGTAGTTGAACGCGAGGTGGTTCGTGGCCGCGGCGGAGCTCGAGCCACGGTCGCCGATCTTCTCGCGGTGGAGGAGCTTGGGCTCGGTGGGCTTCGTCACGTCGAAGAGCTGGAGCAGGAGTCCGTCGAAGTACGCGTAGTCCCCGTGGTCGTTCGCGTCGAAGCCGACCGAGAGCAGGTGGTCGCGGTCGATTCGGTGCAAGTACGTGGAAAAGCCCGGGATCTTGAGCTCACCGAGCACCTTGGGGGCGCGCGCGTCGGCGAGATCGATCACGAAGAGCGGGTCCGTCTTTTTGAACGTGACGAGGTACGCGCGGTCGTCGTCGAAGCGGATGGCGCGCAGATCTTCGCCCTTGGCGAGGTGCTCGAGCGCGCCGACGCGGGCGAGGTTTCCGTCTGCCCCTTGGCGCAGCACCACGACCTGGCTCTCGACGTTCGGGCTCGGCACGCGCCCGCGGGTGGTCGCGATCCGGAGATCGCCGGCGCGCTCGTCCATCGCGAAGGGGTTGAGCACGTGGCCGGGCACGGCGCCGCTGCCGAGGTAGCGCGTGGCGTCTGGGCGCGCGCCGACGCGGAGCTTGTGGATCTCGGTCGCTTCGTCGCCCGAAGCCTCGCTCGAGTACCACATCGCGCTCGTGCGGCGCAGGCGGTGAGTCGCCACGTAGAGGGCGTCGCCGGAGGCGTACACGGTGCCGGGGCGGCTCCGGATGGTGGACGTGGTGGCGGGGGCGGTGGCGTCGTTCATGTCGAACGAGACGACGCTGGTGAAGGTGTGCGAACGATCTAAGCGGCTCTCGAGGAGGCCGGCGCAGAGCTCTTTCGTAGTCCCGAGGTCGGTGATCGTGGGGAGCGAGGTGGACGCGCGAATCACGCGCTCGTTCTTGGCGCGGAGGGCAAAGAACTTCTTTTGGAGCACCTCCTCGCGGATCCCGCACGCGGGCACGTCGTCGGGCCAGGTCTGCACGGCGTCGTCGGAGAGATCGCCGTCGGCGACGACCGCGTGGACCGTGGGGCCGATCCTGCGCGCCGTCATCAGGGAGCCGGTGAGGCCGATCGTGCGCACCTTCTTGGGGGCGGCGCGGTCTTTGAGGTCGAACGTGAGGAGGGTGGTGGAGGTGCCGTCGCCCGCGATTGCGCAGTCGTACCCGTAGGTGCAGCGGTCGACCCCGCGGGCGCTCGAGACGAAGACGACCGCGCGGTCTCCCTCGACGACCATGTCGCGAGGGAACCCCGGGAGGCGGGTGACGGACACGGGCTTCGCGGTGAGCGCCTCCACGATCCGGAGCGCGCCGCCGGCGACCATGTACACGTAGCGGCCGTCGGTTTTGACGATGTCCGGCTCGTCCACGCCCCCGACCTGGACGTTGGTCTTCGAGACGATCGTCGCGCTGCCGACGGCGGCGCCGTGGCCGATCGTGCCGATCGAGCCGAGGCCGATGCCCTCCCCGTACCCGCCCCCACCCGAGCCGATGCCGTAGAGCGCACAGTTGCCCTCGCGCAGACAGCGCTCACGCTCTTTACGTTCTGCCTCACGGCGCCGGTCCTCCTCCCAGCACGCGGGCTGCCCGTCGTGCCATTCCTTGTACCGTGCATCCATTTCGGCCCGCATCGCAGCGATACGGCTCTTGATCATGTCGCTATGCTCGGCGCAGCTCGAGGCGCGGAGCCGCGCGTCCGTGAGGGGGACGTTCGGGCGCATCGGGGGCGACTCGGCGCGGGGCGCGGCCGAGGGCGCGGCGGACGCGGGAGCGGCGGCCACGGGCTTCGAGGCGCCGCCGCTCGGGGACGGCGCGGAGGGCGCGAGCGGGGAGACGAAGGGGGAGCACGCGACCAGCGCGACGGGGAGCGCGACGGGGAGCGCGAGGAGCCAGCGGAGCTTCATGGGGGCCTCCGACCGACGGGGGCCGCACAAGTTCCGCGCGGGGAAAAATGCCGCTGCGGGGGGAAATTTCTAGGGGGGTCGGGGCGCGGCCTCTTCGAATTTTCGGTACACGTGTCTCACGCCTCGGGCGGCGTAGGCACCACCTCCTCGGGAGAGATCTCAGCGCGCGTATTCGCGTATCCAGAGCCTGCCGATCTTCGGAAAGGCCAGCAGCCCGCGAGCGCGCATGCGGACCAAGTGCGACGATCGCTGGCGTACGCTTCTGGACGAGCGCGCGGCGCGCCCCTAGAGATCTCTCATGGCAAGGCACCCCCGCTCCCTCGCGCTCGCCATCGTCGTGTTGGTGGTGGGCGCTTCCGCCGTCGGCTGCGTGCCCCAAACCACCGTCCGCGCGCAAAACGAGCCCGTGAAGGTCGCCCCGAACGCGGCCACGCTCGTGCTGGTCTATCCCCCCGTTGCGGACGAAGGTGCCCCGGCAATGCCGCTGCTTCAACGCAACGGTCGAGGGGTGTGGTTTCGCTTCACCGTCGGCACCGCCCAGCCAATCGCCGACCTCGACGCGGGGAAGTACAGCGTCGTTCGACTTCCGCCCGGCGCACATACGATCGTCGCAGCCGCGTGGGCCTGCACCGTCGGCGACTGCGGCGTAGCGGTGCTGGACGCGCTCGTTGCGCCCAACAAGCTCTACGTCGTGCGTCTCGGGTTCAAGCCCCAGGTGACGCTCGAGCCCATCGTCGGATACGACCTCACGGCGCTCTCGCGCTATCAGCGTCTGAGCCTTGATCCGTTTCGCGAGTCTCACTGGATCCTCGACTCCGGAAGCCGGAGGCAGATCGTCGCCGACGGCGTCTCCGCCATCCGCCAAAGCGGCCGGAGGACCTTCCTCGCGGACTGAAGCTGAGCACGGTTGCACCTTCGCGATCGACGCCACGTGACGATCGAGCAGCACGAGCATGCGCCGGTACGCGTTGTCCATCGCGACGAGAGCGGCCACCTCGACGGGCTTGCCGAGGAAGGGGAGAGCCCGCCTCACGCCGCACGCGTGGCTGTTCATCGCGGCGTACTCCGGATCCGCCTCCGGCAAGAGCTTGGTCGCGGTCGGGAGCGCGAGGTCGTCGAACGTCTGCGTTCTGCTGCTGGCGATATGAGTAAGCGCGCAGCGCGCCCGAATACGCCTGTCAGCAGCGACGGTGAGTCGGGGCTCTGGAATCTCAGGGCAAGGCGCGCTCTCGAGATTAAGGAGAGGCAGCACCTTCGCTCCACGGAATGGCCCCGATCTCGAGGAACATGGGCACCGGCTCAGGGCGGTCCCCAAGCTGACCTTGGAGCACTTCCAGCACCGTGAATCCGTACCGCTGATAGAACGAGATGGCTTGTGGCTTCGCGTCCACCACGACACCGATGCACCCGAATTCGTCGGCCATCGAGCGAGCGAGCACGAGCACGGCCTTGAGAAGCGTGAGCCCAACTCGCCGTCCTTGTGCCCTCTTGTCGACCGCCAGCCGAGCGAGTCGCAGCACCGGCAACGGGTAGCGAGGCAACCGGCCCTGCTTCGCGGGCGGTAGGTCCTGCACCTCGATCTGCGCTGGGGAAACCGTGGCGAACCCGAGCAGCGCTCCGTCCTCTTCCGCCACGTAGGTGGTTCCGACGTGGTGCTTGAACTGGTTCTGCCCCGCGAAGCGCCGGAAGAATCGATCGAGGTCCACGTCACCGCTCTCAAAGGAGTTGCGATCGTCCTGCGGTCGAAGCTTTCGAACGGCGAGCGCCATTCTACTTCCCGAAGAGCGCGCGCATGGCCTTCGTGGGTCGACGGGGCTTGGTGACGCGCCCCAGGATCTCCAGTCCGCTCTCCTGTGACACGACCAGCCGAGCCGGGATGATCACATCCAGGGGCAGTTCGCGGAGCGCCTGCAGATGATGGAGCAACGCTTCCTCGATGAGATACGCCTTCTTGAGGCCGTGCGCTTCGGCGTACCGTTCGAGCGCGTCTTTGGTCGAGTCGGAAATGAACGCTGAAACCTGTGTCTGACCGGCCGGCATGTAGAAAAATGTAGACGAGCACCCGCCGCTGTCAAGGCGTGGCGGGTCGGCGGGCGACGACCCACGCACCACACGTCCCGTGCAGCGCATCGCCGAGAGGCGCCGGGGGCACCCCTGCGGGGGCGTGTTGGGCGCTCAGGCCAGCGGCACCTCCGCCACTGTCGAAGTCGCCTGTCATTGCCGACCGCTTCGAGGCGTAGGTGGCTCGACTTCGGCATCGAGGCATCCATCGTCGAACAAGATCCGCGGTCGACCGTCAGCAAAGACCTCACCGATGACCCTCGGTCGGTCGCCGCGCAGGGCTCTCGGGTGCCGGGAACGTGCCTGGAGCCACGCTCGCGAGGGATTCGAAAGCCCGGATGGGCGCCTGCTCGTCGCGCTCTCAGCGCGGCCGCGAGGCGTTCGATGTGGCGCGTCGTTTACCGGGGCGTGCTAAGCCCCGCGAACGGCCGTGGAAATCGACGACGTTCCTGGACTCGCGCACGAGGCGCCGGTTCACGTCGCCGAGATGTATCCCAGGTTCGTGACTCTGCGTCGACGTGGTGTACATAGGTCGCACTCTTGAAGGAGGCTTCCCCTTGGACAGTGTGGAAAATCTAGACGGCCGAGAAACAACGAACGCTAACGTGATCACAAGGGCAAAAGCTCTCCTCGTGCTCGCTCTCTTGAGCGCTTGCGGCGCGTCCACCGTGACCGAGCCCCTCGGCAGCGACGGCGGAGCCATCCTCGACTCCGCAGCGGGCACAGCGCCGAGCGACGGTGCCTCGGTGGGAGACGGGCCCGACGTATCGATCGACGCGGGAGCCATCGACGCCCCCGCGGACGGGCGCACCCGGCCGCTCCGCGTCGACGGCAACCCTCAAGCGCCGCGTAGCTGCAACGCCCTGTGCGGGGAGCGCGGGCTTATATGTAAAGGGGATCCCCAGTTGGGGAACTCCGGAGCGGGTGGGCTCGTGATGACATTCGGCAGCGACGGAGGAGAGCCCTGCACCCAAGTAGGCTACTGCGACTCTACCCCAGCGGCACGCTCAGACTGCTCCCGCACCCCCGGGTTCCACCCGCTCGTCTCGTATTATTGCCTTTGTTACTAACGCCAGCACAGGCGGGTGGCCTGAACCGTTCCTCGAGAATTCTTGGAGACGAGACCGTTTGGGAGAAAGCTGTCCCAATTCCCATTCCCCTCGATCACGATCGAGCCGTAACCGCTGCGGTCGCGAAGAAGAGCGCGCCGCCCGCCGCGGCGGGCCATTTTGACCGACACTGTCGCGAGGAATCAAAGCTTGTGCGGCGTACCTCGCTCCCCTGTCGCACTCTCGAAGAGCACGACGATCTCGGATAAACCAGCGTCGAGGCCGCGCAACGTGAGCGGCTGGCCTCCGCCTGGATTCAACGCGAGCGTTCGAGCGCGTCGAGGAACGCGAGCGTGCTTTCGAGGCCCTTCGCGTAGGAGACGTCGGTGCGCTGTCGGCAGTTGTAGTCTTGGCCGAAGTATTCGGTCCGCGTGCCGGAGCGGGTCACGATGAGGCTCACCGCGGGGCCGTCGTTGGCGCACGGCGTGGGCATGGGTACCTGCCGCACCTGCGCGAGGAGCGCGGAGAGATTTTGGGCCTCCGCGGGCTCGAGGACGAAGGTGCTCGCGCTGTCTTCGCGGGTGACGGTCACGGACGTGGGCGAGGGGGCGAACGTGAACGCTCGTGTGTTGCCCCCGCCGGGGGGAGCGCCCAGGGTGCCGCCCTTGATCGTGATCTCCGTCGCCGCCGCGAAGATGCCGGGATCGGGATCGGGCTCGGGCAGGCTCGGAGGGCCGGACGGCTTCGTCGGCGGGGTCTCGGCCGAGGCCCCGGGCACACTGCCCGGAGAGCCAGGCTCGCTCGTGGCGGCGGGCGGAGTGGGCGCCGGGCTCGGGTCCGCCACGATGCCTCCACACGCCGACACCACGACCGCTACGCCCAGGATGTGCCAATTCCGCATGCCATCCCCTAGGCAAGCCGCGATCCAATGCAATTGGCGCGATTTCGCGAGTGTATCGTGTGCCCTCGTGTGCCTGTGGACGGAGTTCGGGTGCGGTTGTCGCGGCGCTCCTCGAGCTGGCCGAGCTCTGCTCGTCCTCGGTCCGTCGCGCGATCCGCTCGGAGCGGACGCGTTGGCCATTTCGAGCACGATCGCGCTCGTCGAGAAGGCAGCAGCACACGACGACGACGCTTCGTCGCGTGGTATTGCTCTCGCATGCCGCTCGAGCAGACAAAAACGTCGATGTCGTTTGCCTTTGCCGCATGCGGGCTTGCGCTTTGTGCGGTGGTCGCCTGCGGGTCGACGAGCCAGGGCCTCGATGCCGGCGTCGAAGAGGCGGGGGCTTCCGACACGGGGATCGCGGACGTCGTGGCCTCGGACGCTTCGTCGCGCGACGCAGCCAATGCGGACGGTGCATTCGTGCCCAAGTCGAGAGTCATCGTCCGAATGAACGGTGGCGCGGCCGCCGACTGTGCAACCGTTCCGTCGGTGGCTATCGGGGACTTTGGGGACGCCACCATGGGGGTCGCCCCGACCCCGGTCGAAGACGGAGAACGCCAAGCCGGCAAAGTCGTCACCATTCAGTGTCGAGTTGCTCCGGACGGAAGTGGATACGCGTTCGAAGGCAACGTGGCTGTCGATGGAGACGTCACGCTCTCCCTTCGAGGAGCTCTCGACACCGGGGGCAAGGGAAATGCGACCGCGTTCTCGCTCAAACGGTCGGTGGCTGGACGT
>JAAFHV010000370.1 GCA_013297655.1 Myxococcales bacterium
CTCCTCTCCCTCTCCCTTTCTTCCCCCTCTTTCGGGTCGGACGAGGGAAGGCCGTGGGTGGGCGCGGTTTTGGGGCGCTGGCGGGAGGGGCCGTCACTGTCTGAGAGCAGCGTTCCCGCGCGGTAACGAAAGCCTCAACCGGACCTGTCACGCCATGGCGTCATGGCCACCGCGCGGAACGATGCCGAGATTGCGGAGGGGCCCGCCAGCGCCCCAAAACCGTGCCGACCCGCGGCCGTTTCCCGCCGGCCCCGCGCGTCTTCTCTCCCACCACCCGCCCCGTGCGCGCCGCGCACAAAACCCCTAAGCCCCGCGCCCCCTAAGCCCCGCGCCGTCACAGCTCGTTGCACTTCTCCGTGCCATCCGGGCAAAGAAGCTTATCTGCAATACGCACACGTTTCGTGGCCTTCGCGGTGGTGCCGGCGATGTCGGTGACCTCCACCGTGACGTCGAGATCTTTCCCGAGGAACGGCTTGTGCGCTTGCCCGAGCACGCCGCCCGCATCGACCTGGTACCGAAGCCCGTAGAGCTTGCAGTAGCCGCCCTCGTCTTGCTCGAAGGTGAACACGAACGCGGCGGGGGTGGCCTTCATGCCGGTCGCGGGTTGCACTGCGCTAATCGCCGTTCGTGAGCCCGCTTGTTTCACGTTCTTCATCCGAATCGCGACCCAAATATGGTGACCACCCTGCGGCCCGCGCTCGAGGCGCAAGGTCTCGTTGTCTGCCAGCGGGCCGTATTCGGTTTGCCCTTTCCCGAGGATGAGCTCGGGCGGGCCTGCGTTCGCGGGGCGACACACGTCGGGGGCGTTCACCGGCCAGCGGCCATCGTAAATCTCGAGCGCGCTCGCGGGCACGTCGGCCGAGACGCAGCGCCCGCGCTGGCACGTGAGCCCCGCATCGCACGTGACGGACACGCCGCCGAAGGTCGCGCACGCGCCGTCGAGGGTGAGCCGCAGGAGGCGCTTCTCGCTCGGCATCACGGTGACCGCGCGCCGCTTCAAGAGCTCGTTGCCGGCTTGGAAGCCCGTCACGTCGACCTCCACCTTCGCGCCGGGCTCGCCCTCGAGCAGCACCTCGGACGGGAACGGGATGACGCCGTTTCCGTCGCGACGAATCTCGGTGTCCTTCGCGACGCCGTTCACTTTCGTCGCGACCTTCACCACGTCGAGGGTCGTTCGCAGCTCCTCCCCCGCGAGCCCGACCACGAGCGAGCCGTTCACCGGAGCGTCGCTCGAGCACGCGAGCAACAACGCCCCGAGGAGCGCCGCAAAACCTCCGACCGTCGTTCGTGCGCGTACCATCGGAGCTTGGCTTAGCACCGCCCGTGCCGCGCGTCCGCGTCGCGGAAATTGCCGAGGTTATTCATGAATTTGGCGAGGCTCGGCGGCCGGTCGCGACATCTCGATCGCGATGGCACACGGTCACTCCACCCGTTTCATCGCCGCGAGCACTTCTTCTGGCGAGCTGTACCCCTCGAGGTGGAAGGCCTCGCGACCCGAGCGGTCGAACATGATCAGCGCCGGCACACCGACGATGTGGAAGCGGTTCAGGAGATCTCGGACGATCGTCTCTTCGTCGTCGCTCGCCTCGACGTGAACCCGAACGAAGCGACTCGCCTCGACGCGAACCCGCGCGTGCTCCGGCGTATCGTCGTCGAAGCGGAGGGTGGGCGGCGACCAGGTGGCCGTGAAGTCGAGGAGCACCGGCTTGCCCGCTTCCCTCGCGGCGTCGACGGCGAGGAGCGCAGAGTCGCGTTGGAGCCAGGCCAGGTTCGGAACGTCCCGTGGTGCGTCGAGGGCTTGGCTCTCCACGAGCACGCCGCACCCGAGCCCGATCGCGACCGCGATCGCGACGACCTCGCCAGCGCCCCCGATGCTTCCAATCAGCCGCGACCCGCGCGCGGCGAGCACCCCCGCGCCTCCGAGCACCACGCCGATCGCGAGCACGAGCACCACGCCGACCGCCGTCCACGGACCGCGCCGCACGTCGGGGCCGGTACGCCCGAGCTCGTCCGCCACGCAGGCGAAACACGGAAAAAGCAGGATCAGCGCGAGCGGGGCGAGAGGCACGAGCCCTCGCTTCGGATCGGACATCGGGACCTCGCGCGGCAACACCTCGTCGCGCGAAATTCGTCCCGACAAAAAGCGAAACGGGCGAGCCCCGAAGGACCCGCCCGCTCTCACGCGTCTACGCTCGCGATCACTTCACGTTCTTCATCGCCGCGACGAACTTCTCCGGCGGCACGAACTCGTTGAAGCGAGTCACCTCTTTGCCTTCGCTGTCGATGAGGATCAGCACCGGCAAACCGACGATCTTGTACTTGCCCTGGAGCTTCTTCACCGTCTCGTCCTCGTCGTCGGTCGCGTCCACGTGGACGGTCGCGAAACGAGCGGCTTCGGTGCGAACACGGGCGTCGGGGAAGGTCTGCTCCTCGAGCTCCATGCAGGCCTTGCACCACGTCGCGCCGAAGTCGATGAGGACCGGCTTCTTCGCGGCGGCGGAGGCGGCGACGATCTTCTCGGCCTCTTCCTTTTGTGCCCAAGCGATCTTGGGGGCGTTCGGATCGGCGACGATCTCCTTCGGGGCGTTGAGCCACGAGATGAAGAGGAACGCGCCGACGACGGCAGGCACGATGGATGCGAGCTTCATCGGCTTCGAGAGGTGCGCGATGGGCGACTTTCGCCGCTCCGCGAGCACGTGCACGGTGCCGAGCGCGATGCCGATCAGGAAGAGCACACCGACGCCGACGCCGAACACGGTCGACGGCATGATGATCTTCTTCGCGATCGCGGGGTTCGAGTCACGGATGTAGGCGAACGCCATGTACGCGAGGCCGACGCCGCTCGCCCACTTGATGCCCATCATCCACGCGCCGCCCTTGGGCATGTTCACCGCGAAGGTGCCCGCGATGAAGAAGAGGATGCCTAATCCTAGGGCGAACGAGAACATGCATATGGCACCGAGCATCACGTTCTTCGTGGTCGCGATCCACGTGACCATGCCGGTCATGAACGGGCCGGTGCAGGGCGCGGCGACGAGGCCCATGACGAGGCCGAGGATGAACGCGCCCTTGAAGCCCACACCGCCGACGGTGGAGAGCTTGTTGTTGAGGCTCGAGGGGAGCGCCATCTCGAACGCGCCGAACATCGACGAGGCGAGAGCGAGGAACACGATCGCGAGCACACCGACGACCCACGGGTTCGACAGCGCCGATCCCATGAGCTTGCCGGAGAGCGCGGCGCCGATCCCGAGAGGGGTGAAGAGGCAAGCGATGCCGAGGACGAACGTCCCCGAGAGCGCGGCGCCTCGCATGCGCGAAGGCGACTCGGTGGCTCCGAAGATGGCGACCGTGATCGGCACCATCGGGAACACGCACGGAGTCAGCGCGCTGATGAAGCCGAATGCGAAGGACATTCCGGCGGCGACAATGGGGCTTTGAGACGCGTACCGCTCGAACGCCGACGTGTCCGAGCCCTCTGCCGCGAGCGCGAGGCTCGGTAGCAAGAGCATCACGGACAAGACGGCGAGCATGGCGAGCATCACGGGCAGGCGACGTTTCACGGCAATGGCCTCCTTCGGTGCATCACTTCCAAAACGATAGCAAAGGCAACGAGCGGTTACGAAGAGTCTCACGCAAAGTTCGATCTTGGCGAGCCACCCGTACACGTGCGACGAACGGGCCATGACCGAGGAAGGGTGGGGGAGCGCCTTCCGGAGGCATCGCGCGGCGGTCGTCACGCTCGCGGTGGTGCTCGTGCTGGTGCTCTTTTTCCGCGAGCCGAAGAAGGCCGTGGGAACCCCGTTCGTGCCCTCCTCGCCAGACCAGGTCCTCGAGCGTTTGCCTTCTTTTTCCGAGGGAAAGCGCGCAAAAGAGCTGCGTGTCATGCGCGAGGCGCTCGCTCGTGATCCGTCCAACTTGCCCCTCGCGGTGGCGGTCGCGAAGGCCGCGATCGAGCTCTCCCGGTCACGGAGCGATCCGCGTTACCTGGGGCAAGCCGAGGCGGCTCTTTTGCCCTTCTGGGCGGCGGTTGATCCACCCCCTGTGACCCTCACCCTGAGGGCTACGCTCCGCCAGAGCCAACACGACTTCGAGGGCGCGCTCGTCGATCTCGATCGTGTGATCCAGCGCACACCAGGCGACACCCAAGCGTGGCTCACCCGCGCTGTGGTTCGCACGGTGCTCGGGCGCTACGACGAAGCACGTGCAGATTGCATGGAAGTCGCGAAGAGCACGAGCCGCCTCGTCGCGGCGGTGTGCGTAGAGACGATCACGAGCCTCACCGGCGACGCGAAGGGCGCGTACCAGAGGCTCGGGGCGGTCGCCGCTGCGGCTCGATCGTCGCGAATTTCCCCGGCGGAGCTCGCGTGGGCAGAGTCCACCCTCGGTGAGCTCGCCGTGAGAGCAGGAGCACCGGAAGAGGGGCGCGCGCATTTCGTGGCCGCCCTCGAGGCCGACGCCGGCGATGCGTACGTGCTCGCGGCGCTGTCCGATCTCGATCTCGACACCGGCCGCGCGGCGGACGTGATCCCGCGTCTTCGTGGAAAAGAAGAGAACGACATGTTGCTCCTTCGCCTCGCGCTCGCGGAGGACACGACCCACGCCAAGGAGGCCGAGGCCCACGCAAAAGAGCTCGCGGCGCGCTTCCACGCGAGCGCCCTCCGCGGCGACGTGGTGCACCGCCGCGAAGAAGCGCGTTACCGCTTGTGGCTCGAGCACGACGCAGAAGCCGCGCTCGTCCTCGCCGAGAAAAACTGGACCGTGCAGCACGAGGTGGCCGACGCGAGGATCCTCTTCGAGGCCGCGATCGCCGCAAAAAAGAAGGACCGCGCCGCCCCCGCGCGCACGTGGCTCGAGACGACCCGCTGCGAAGAGCCGAGCCTCGTCGCCCTCGCGAAGGAGCTCGCGCGGTGAGCTTCGCAAAGCGCTTCGTCCCTCGTCGAGCGTTCCCGCGGCTCCTCTTCGCGTGGCTCGTGATGCTCTTCGCGCTCTTTCACGCGCGCCCAGCCGCGGCCCACAAACCGAGCGACGCGTACCTCTCGCTCACCGTCGGAGTCGATGGGATCGCTGGAGGCGCGAGCCTCGTCCACGTGCGATGGGACGTGGCGCTCCGCGACTTGGCCGACGCGACCGAGCTCGACGCCGACGAGAACGGCGAGGTCACTTGGCTCGAGGTCCGATCGCACGCCCCCGCGATCGCCGCGAAGCTGGTCCCCGAGCTGCACCTCGCGGCCGACGGCGCCGCGTGCGTGCCAAAAGCCGCCGATGGCGCGTTCGAGCCCAAGATCGCGAGCCACACCGACGGCGCGTACCTCGTCTGGGAAGGCGACTACGTCTGCGCGAGCGCCCCCGCGAAGCTCAGTGTAAATTACACGCTGTTCTTCGCCCGCGATCCGCAGCACCGCGGGGTCGTGAAGGTGGTCGGCCCGGCGGCGACCCACACCTTCGTGCTCTCGAAGGACGACCACGTGCGCGACGTCGTGCTCGACGAGTCGGGGGCCTCTCTCCGCGCCTTCGCGAGCATGGTCAAGACCGGGCTCGCCCACATCGCGGAGGGCACCGATCACCTCGCGTTTTTGTTCGCGCTGCTCTTCCCTGCGGTGCTCGTTCGTAAGGAAAAAACCTGGGAGCCGGCCCCGGCGTGGAAGCCGGTCGTGCTCGACGTGCTGCGGGTCGTGACCGCGTTCACGCTCGCGCACAGCCTCACGCTCACGCTCTCCGCGCTCGGGTGGGTGCGGCTCCCGTCGCGCCTCGTCGAGTCGGTGATCGCGGCGAGCGTGGTGCTGGCCGCGTCGAACAACGTGCGTCCTTGGTTCCGCGACGGCCGTTGGACGATGGCGTTCGCGCTCGGGCTCATGCACGGGTTCGGCTTCTCGGCCACGCTCGAGGATCTGGAGCTATCGCGCGGCACGTTCGCGGCGTCACTCCTCGGCTTCAACGTAGGCGTGGAGCTCGGGCAGCTCGCGGTGGTGCTCGTGTTCTTGCCACTCGCGTTCGCGGCGAGGAAGACGGCGGCCTACCGGAGGGGCGTGCTCTTCGGAGGCTCCCTCGTCATCCTCGCGATCGCGGTCGTGTGGCTCGTGGAGCGCGCGTTCGTGGTGCGGATTTTACCGGTGTAATATGCACAGAACCGCGCGGCGCCAGTCGCGAGATTGGGGCGCGATCAGAGCGCCACGAAGGCGTCGTGGATCTTCTTCGCTTCCGCTTCCGCTTCTTTCGATTCTCCCGACTGTTGAATCGCGAGCGTGGTCGAGTTTCGGCGGAGCACTTCGCGGCGCTTGATGACCTTGTTGGTGGACGACGTCCGCTCGACGCCCTTCGTCGCGCTCTCCGGATCGGCGTACTCGCACACGACGAGGTACACGTCGTGTTTGGTCATGCCCATCGAGCAGTAGCGCGCGCCAGAGGTGAACCCCGCGATCTGCTTCTTGTTCTCGATCGGGATCGCGAGCTTGCCGGTGATCGTGTCGAACACCTTCTCGGCCGAAGGTTGCACCGAAGGCCTGTTTTTCAGCTCCTCGGCGAGCTTTTCCATGATCCCGGCGACCGAGTTTTCGTTGATCGGCGGCACGGGATTCGCGGCGGAAGGGGCCGCGCTCGGAGCGGTCGGCGCCGAGGCCGAAGGTGCGGCGGATGGCTCCGTCTTCGTGGGCTCGGGATCCTTCTTCGAGCAACCGAAGACCAAGAGAGCCCAAACGGAACACATCGCACACGACGCGAGAGCAGCCTTCATTTGCTCGGCACTACACCCGAAAGCACTGCCACCGTCCACGTTCGCTAAATTGGCAGTCGTGCCACGAAAATAGTTTCTATGGCACGTGGTATCGCGACGCTGTCTCGTG
>JAAFHV010000371.1 GCA_013297655.1 Myxococcales bacterium
CCGTGGCGAGCACACCGATGCGATGCGTGCGCGTGCGCGCGATGGCGGCGCGCGCGCCTGGCTCGATGACGCCGAGCACGGGCAAATCGAGCTCGATCCGAAGCCGCTCCGGCGCGACGGCGCTCACCGTGTTGCACGCGATGACGATCGCCTTCACGCCCCGACCGACGAGCGCGCGTGCGCACCCGAGGGCATAACGAACGACGGTGCCGGGGCCCTTCGTGCCATACGGAACACGCGCCGTGTCGCCGAGGTATACGATGTCCTCGTGGGGGAGGGCGGCGCGGAGGGCGCGCACGACCGTGAGCCCGCCGAGGCCCGAGTCGAACACACCGAGGGGCGCGTTCTTCCGGCTCGCTAGTTCAGCCAACGCTTGTCCTTGGGGGACTTTTTCGCCTCGGGATCGTCCTCGAGGCCGCCGTAGACGACACGAAGCGACGGGGTCTTGCCGCCCTTCACGCCGCGCGCGCGGGGACGCGCCGCGACGTCGTCGTCGAGGAGCGACTCGACTGTGAGCACCGGGCCCTTCTTGCGAAGGAGCGCGAGCTTGACGCGAAGGTAGAGCTTGCGCAGCACCGAGGGGGTGCCGCCGAGCAGCGCCCCGACCGCCGCCCCGCCGAACGGAGCGATGACGCCCTCGGGCTGGGCTTGCAGATAAACGAGACCGAGCACGCAATACCCGAGCGTGATCCAGATGAACGTCTTGCCGCGCACGGGAATGAAGAAGAAGAGCCGCACCTGCAAATCGGGGTTCTCGCGTCCCCACGCGATCGCGACCGCGGCGAGCGCGGCCTCGGGTCCGAAGAGCACGCTGCGATGAAACAGCGGCATCGCGGGGAGCGCCTGCGCGAACCCCCACGCGAGCAGGTTGCCGACCACGACCGCGATCGCGAGCAAACGAAGGAGCCGCGCGCCGCCCCAGCGTCGCTCGAGGTCGGTGCCGAGGAAGTAGAGCCCCATGAGCGTGAAGAGGGTGTGGCTGATGCCCTCCGTGCTCGTCAGAAAGCCGCTCGTGATGAGCCGCCAGGGCTCGCGGTAGAGCGGCCCCATGGTGGCGTCGAACGTCAGATACCCGAAGATTTCCGCGCCCTTCTCGCCGCCCGGAATCCAGTGGACGACGAGCGCGGACACGACCGAGACGGCCGCGATGAGGACGAGCAGCGCCTTGAGGGCGGGGCCAGGCTTGGGGAGAGCCATGCCGAGGGGGGAGGGATTGTCGGCCATGGGCGCACGGCGATCCTAAGGCCCACGACGACTTTCCGCCAGATCGGCCTTCGGCTCCGAGCGAAGCGGCGCCCGAGCCTCAGTCGTCGGCGGCGTCGCCCGCGTCGGCGCCTGCGTCCGTCGATGCCTCGGAGGGCAGGCTTGCGTCGCTTGCGTCGCTCGCGGCGGCGTCCACGGAAGAGTCACCGCTCGACGCGTCGGGACGGGCAGGGACCGGCAACGCCGAAGCCTCGCCGCACGAGGAGAAGGCTTGCACTTGGAAGAGCGCCGTCACAGTGCAGGTGAGCTTGCCGAACGCTCCGGGAAGAGCGACGGGATCGGCTGCATCGGCGGGGGAGGGGGGGCTGGCGACGATGCTCGCGAGCGAGGGCTGCCCGTCGAAGCCGGCGCGGTCGTAGAGGTACACGTCGAGCACGTACGACGTGTCGCTCACGATCGGCGGGTCGATGAACGTCGCGTCGGCGAAGCAGTCGGCCAGCTTCGTCTCCACGATGGCCCCTCGTGAGCCGTTCGACGCCACCACGTGCGCGATGACGGCGTACTTGTAGACCTGGCCCGCGCGCTCGCTGCAGCCGAGGCCACGCGTGATGTCGCTCGCACGGACGGTCACGCTCGTGATGATCGCCTCGTCGGTCGCGGTGCCGGTCTCGCAGGCCGTGAGCGCCGCGAGCGAGAGACCCCCGGCGGTGGCGAGGCACGAGAGGAGCGCGAAGGCCTTCTTCACGCCCGCTCGACTAGGGGAATGTGCCCACGAAAGCAAGGATCTCAGCCCTCGCCGCCGACGACGCGCTCGACGGTGCGGGTGGTCATGGTGCCGTCGAGGACCTCGGCGTCGCGGAGGAGCTTCTGGTGGAGCGGGATGTTCGTGCGAATGCCCCCGACGATGAACTCGTCGAGCGCGCGGCGCATGCGGACGATGGCCTCGGCGCGTGTGCCCGCGTGCACGATCACCTTCGCGATGAGCGAGTCGTAGTCGGAGGGGACCCGGAAGCCGCCATACACACCCGAGTCGACGCGCACGCCAGCGCCGCCAGGGGGAAAATACTCGGTGATGAGACCCGGCCACGGCGCGAACGACTTGGGGTCCTCCGCGTTGATACGGCACTCGATCGCGTGCCCGCGGAAGCTCCACGGGCGCGTGTCGGGGAGCTCGATCTTTTCCCCCGCGGCGACGCGGATCTGGAGCGCCACCAAGTCGAGCCCCGTCACCATCTCCGTCACGGGGTGCTCGACCTGCACGCGCGTGTTCATCTCCAAGAAGTAAAGCTTCTTGTCTTCGTCCATGATGAACTCGAGCGTGCCGAGCGACGTGTAGCCCGTCTCGCGCACGGCCTTGCGGATGACCTCGCCGATCTCTTGGCGAAGCTCTGCGCCCATGACCGGGCTCGGCGCCTCTTCGATCACCTTCTGGTGACGACGCTGGAGGGAGCACTCGCGTTCGCCCAACGTCCACACGCCGCCGTGCTGATCGGCGAGGACCTGGAACTCGATGTGCTTCGGCCGCTCGACGAACTTCTCCATGTACACGTCGGGGTTCTTGAAGCCGGCCTCGGCCTCGCGCGACGCTTGGCTGAAGCTCGACCCGACCTCGCTCTCGGTGCGCACGATGCGCATGCCGCGTCCGCCGCCGCCGCCGGAGGCCTTCATGATCACGGGCAAGCCGATGCGGCGGGCCTCTTCGAGCGCGTGCTGCTCGCTCTTGAGAACCTGGCTTCCAGGAAGGAGCGGCAGCCCGAAGCGGGTCGCGTTCTCGCGCGCGGTGACCTTGTCGCCCCACGCCCGCATCGCCTCGGGAGTGGGCCCGATGAACGTGACGCCGCACTTGCCGAGGAGACGCGCGAACTCCGCGTTTTCAGACAAGAATCCGTAGCCCGGGTGCACCGCGTCGGCGCCGGTGATCTCGGCCGCGGAGATGATCGCGGGGATGTGCAAGTAGCTCCGCGCGGCAGGGGCGGGGCCGATGCACACCGCTTCGTCGGCGAACCGAACGTGGAGCGCGCGTGCGTCGGCCTCGGAGTGCACCGCGACGGTCTTGATGCCGAGCTCGCGGCACGCACGGAGCACACGCAGCGCGATCTCGCCGCGGTTGGCGATGAGGATCTTCTTGAACATCGTTGGACCGCTCAGGCCTTCTTCATGCGGAAGAGCTTCTGACCGAACTCCACCGCCTTGCCGTTCTGCGCGTACACCTCGACGATCGTGCCGGCTTGCTCGGCCTCGATCTCGTTCATGAGCTTCATCGCCTCGACGATGCAGAGCGTCTGCCCCACCTTCACCGTGGTGCCGACGTCGACGAACGCGGGCGTGTCTGGCCCCGGCGCGCGGTAAAACGTGCCGACGAACGGGCTCGTCACGTCGATCGAGCCGTCGTCGACGACGCGCTCGACCAGGGTCTGCGAGGCGCGCGCGGGCGGCACGTTGTGCACCGCTTGCGCTACGAGCTGAGCCGGTGCCACCACCGCCCCACGCTTGACGAAGATGCGAACACCTTCCGCTTCGTGCTCGAACTCCGCCACGTCGGCTTCGGAGAGCACCTTCAAGAGAGCGCGAAGCTCATCGAGTTCGACCGCCATGTTCCTCCAACACCGCGGACAGCCGCGGGCGCGCGGACACTAGTATCGGTTCGCACGATTCGGCAACGACGACGAACGCGCTCGGGGACGCTTCGTCGCCGCGAAACCTCGCGCCGCCTGCGAAAATAGCTTCGCGTCATCGTGTGTGGAGTACACGTAACGCCGCGCTAGGGTTCGTGGCAGCCACGGTTGAGTGGCGTGCAAAACGAACGCCATCGGCTCGTTTCGGGCGCGTGCTCAGGGCTGGCGGAGGCGAGCGACGAGGCCCTCGAGGGCGAGCACGTAGCTGTCGCCGCCGAAGCCGGCCACCTTCGCGACGCATGCCGCGGCGACACGCGAGCGACGACGAAAAGGCTCGCGCGCCTCGGGGTTCGACAAATGCACCTCGACGCACGGGATCTGCGTCGCGCGGAGGGCATCCAAGATCGCGATCGACGTGTGGGTATACGCGCCGGCGTTGAGGAGGAGGCCATCGGCGCGGCTTGCGATTTCGGCGATCCAATCGCAGAGCACGCCTTCGTGGTTCGTCTGACGCGCGTCGATGGTGACGGAGAGCTCCGCGCCACGGGCGCCGAGGCGCGCGTGAATCTCGTCGAGCGTCTCGCTCCCGTAAATCGAAGGCTCCCGTCGCCCGAGGAGCTGGAGGTTCGGCCCTGAAAAACAGCCGATCACGAGCTCGCGCGTGCCCTCTGCGGTCGGCAGGCGTGTCTTCGCCTTCGCGAGCGGCGAAATGCGCGAAACTCGAGGCCGCGGGGCCGTCACCGACTCAGACGAGCTCGGCGAGGATCTTCGGGGCGGCGAGGCGGAGGTTGTAGCGCCCCTTGCCCATGTTGCCTTCCGGCAGCATCGCGAGCGCGAGGAAATATTGCTCCCCGAGCGTGCGGATCACGGTGATGAGCTTGTCGCTCCCGACCGCGATTTCATGGGCGGTCCCCGCTTCGAGCATGGTGCTCGCGCGCCGGATGCTGCCCACGACGACGCTGAACTCGATGCCGATCGTGTTGATGTCGAAGACGGCACCGTCCTTCGCGTAGCTATCGAGCGCGATTCCGCTCGAGTCCATCACGAGGCCTGCGATGCCGCCATCCGTCTTGTCGACCAGCTCTTTCAGCTGCGCCTGGAACATGTTGCTCACGCTACGAGGCTCCAAGGCTCCGCGTCAACATCCCGTCGTATTCCGTCGTCTGCGGTCGGACCGAAATGGCTCGCGAAGCCGTGATTGACCGTGTGTGGTCGCTCCGTTTACGGTCACAGAACCTCCCGGACGCACGCGTCTTAGGGAGCCCACGAGCTTCTAAGGCTCCGCGCCCGTGGAGAAGCGCGGCCCGCCCCCGAACATCGCGAGGAAATGAATGCGTGCACGCGCCGGGGATCCTCCCCGCCCGATGACCCAGAAGATCCTCGCAGCCCACGTGGTGGCGGGGAACACGCCTTCCGGGGAGGGCCGCGTCCGCGTCGATCAGGTGGTGCTCACGTCGCCGCCGCGGATCCGCGCGATCGTCGCCCGCCTCGGCTCGCGAAAGCTCGCCCCCGAGCTGTCGATCGCCTACGCGCCCGCCCAAGGGCAAGGCGAGACGCTCGACGTCGAAGCGCTCGTCGCGAAGGGGTTCAGCGTCGGTCGACCTGGCGCCGGCTTCGCGGCAGCGGTCCACCTCGAGCGCTTCGCGAGCCCCGCGCGCATCGCGCTGACCGACGACCCGCGTCTCGCGAGCCTCGGCGCCGCCGGCATGATCGCGATCGCCGCCTCCGACGACGCGCTCGTCGAGGCCCTCGTGACCGGCACCGCCGAGATGCCCCCGCTCGTCACGTTGCGGGTCGAGATCACCGGCCGGCTCAGGCCGTTCACGTCGGCGTCCGACACCGCGTTCGAGCTGGCCCGGAGCGTGATCCCGGACGCTGTCACGGCTGCGCGCGCCGGAGCGAGTCAGCTCGTGCTCGAAATGGTTGGCCCGAGCGTGCGCTTTTTCTCCGTGCAAGAGCGCGCCCAGCTCGCGGCGATGGCGCATCGTCTCGGCGCGCTCGCGGCCATTTTTCCGGCTGACGAGCGCATGGTCGCGTTCCTCGGCGACGAGCGCCGATCGAAGGCGCACCGTGTCCTCGCGGACGACACCGCGGCGGTGCACGAGGGCAACGTCACGTTCGATCTCGGCTCGGTGGAGGCGCTGCTCGGCTCGCCGTCCGCCGCGCCGCGCCCAATCCGCGAGCTCGGCAAGGCCAACGTCGTGCAGGTGATCCTCGGCGGCGACGTCGGCGCGAGCTACCGCGAGCTTCTCACCGTCGCGGCGTTGCTCAAGTCGAAGCGCGTACCGAAGACGTTGGACTTTCTGGTCGCGGCGCCTTCACGGCAGGCGCTCGAGATCCTCTCCGCGCAGGGCGCGCTGCGCGACTTGGTCGCCTGCGGCGCACGCATCGTCGAGCCGGATCCCAAGCTCCTCACCGGCGAGCTCTACGCGCCGCCCCCCGGCTGCGACGGCACCGCCGCGATCTCGGTGGTCTCGTTCGTCGAGAGCGGGCAGGGCAGTCCGGGCCGCTTCACGGTGGGCCCAGAGGCGCTCGCGCTCGCCGTCGCCACGGGTCACGTCGCCGACCCCCGCGCCTGGAAGAGGCCCGCGCGTGTCACCTTGCCACGCACTCTCCCCACCGACGACGTGCTCCTCGTGCGAGGCCGCGCCCGCGCCCGCTGAGGAGGCCGGCCGCTTTTCGCCAATACCTTCGCCCAGGCGTCGTCGGACGTCCTCACCGACAGGAGTCGGTTCCGGGCGATCCTCCTAGCCTGGGCTCGGTCTTGGCGAAAAGCGGCCGACCTCCTGTCAGTCTGACGAGGCTCGTGGGGGGGGACGGCGCTCGCGGGACGACGGAACTTGAAGACGATGATCTTCTCTCCGCGGCCCTGGGCGGTGATCTTCGCCTCGACCTGGGCTCCCTGAACGAGGGGCGCGCCGATCTTGATCGAGTCGCCGCCGAGAAGAAGGTGGGGGACTGGACTCGT
>JAAFHV010000373.1 GCA_013297655.1 Myxococcales bacterium
CCCGTCGCGCATGAGCGCGTCGATGATGACGAAGAGGTTGTCGTTGATTTGATAGAGCTTCTCTAGCTTCGTATCGAGGTACCGGTGGAACACCTCGACGTGGCGGCCCTCGTCCATCACTTGTGTCGCGCCATAAAGCTTGCCGTCGAAGAATTGCACCGCTTCCGTCACTTGCGCCGCGGCGAAGAGGGCGCCCTGCTCGCCGTGCAAAAACTGGGAGAGCATCCACGCGCCGAGGCTGTGGAGCATCTGCCGCTTCTCCTTCTCGGTCGGGAAAACGCCATACTCACCGAGGCGACCGAGGTCGACGAAGTCCTCAGGGATGAGCGGGACGTTCGGGTCGAGCGGATCGACGTCGATGTGCCAGGGCAGCGAGTCCCCGTTCCACTGTCCCACCTTCGCGCGCTGGTAGAGGTCGGCCATCTCGGGGTTGTCCGCGGGATAGGTCCAATCGAAATGCGCCTCGTGGTTCGCGGCCATCTTCGTGGGCACGCCTTGTTTGCCACGCTGGAGGAGCAGCCCTCGCACCCCCGCCGGCCCGAGCGAGCGCGCCACGCGCGGATCCTTCACCTCGGTGAGCACGTCGAGGGCGTCGCCGTAGGCCTCGAGCTGATTGCGTACTTTGACCGGCAGAAACTGAGCGATGCGATGGATGACGGTCATTTTGGCTCTCCGAGCGTGGCGAAGATGGCGTGGGCCTTGCCCATGTGCCACCGAGTAATCAACGTGTTCACGAGCGGCATCGCGCGCTCGACCATGGTCGCGAGCGTCTGCGGGGGGAGGTGGGCGACGCGCTCGGTCAGCATGCGAACCTCCGCGCGAAAGAGCTGCGACACGAAGTCCTCGAAGATGGCGAGGTCTTGGGGAGTGAAGCCGAGCTTCTTCGTGAGGCCCACCGCGCGAAACTCGCCCCAAAGGTCGATGAGCCAGGCATCGCGCGAAGAGATGGTGCGGTATCCCGACTTCGATTTGTGGAGCACGATGAAGCCGCTTTCGGCGAGCTCGTCGAGGTCTTCCTCGGCGATCCCGCGCGCCTTCGCGAGGGCGTCCGCGTCCACCGTCACTTCGTCGGGGAGGAGCACGGACGAGCCGGGGAGGTGCTCTTTTACCTCCGAGAGCAGCCGCTTCTGCGCTGGGCTGAACGCCTCCTCGGTCTGGTCGAGCATGGCCTTGATGACCTTGAGTGGCAAGAAGCGCTCGTGCTGGAGCTTACGAACGAGCTCGATTCGCTCGACGTGCGTCTCGTCGTAATAGGCCATATTGCGCCCGGTCTTGTGCCCCTCCGGCAATAGCCCCTGTTGGATATAGAAGTGAATCACCTGCCGCGGCACGCCGGTGCGCTCCACGAGGTGCTTCATCTTGAGGGGCTCGGACGTGTCCGCCGCGGCGCCACGACTCGAATTGGACGCGGACGCGGACCTCGACGGAGACGGAGACGGAGACGGAGACCGCAGGACCCCCGTCTTGGGCTTCGCGAGCGGCTTTTCCTTGGCGGCGAGCTTGCGTATCCCTCTGTTCGCCGTCTCGGCCAGCGGCGCCGCGCGACTGGGCTTTTCGCGAAGTGTCATGGGAGCTCCACGGCACACGGGCCGAGCCCGCGATCGACGCAGGCGAGCACGTAGCCGGCGTCGCGCTCGGCGGGAGTGAGGGCGCTCCCGTCGCGCGTGGTCTCCCCCGAGAGGACACGGACTTTGCACGCGCCGCACCCGCCCATCGCGCACGAAAAGGGCATATCGAGCCCGGCGGCGAGGCCAGCCTCGAGCAGTGTCTGATCGACGGTTTGAAGCACGCGCTTGCGCGAAGTGCCCTTTTGCACCGTAACCTCGACCGGCCCCGCAGGAGCGCGCGCCCGGAGGTTGCTTTTCGGCGACGCAAAACGTTCCTCGAAGATGCTCGCCTCCACGACACCGGCGGCGAGGAGCGACGAGCGAGCCGCATCCATCATGCCTTCGGGGCCGCACACGAACACGGACTCGAGCCCGTCGCCGACGAACGCGGGGAGCTCGCGCGAGAGAACGTCGCCAGTGAGCATGCCCACGCCGTGCTCGCCGCTCTCGTCCGCCTCGGCGAGCACGTGGCGGACCGAGAAGCGACCCGTCGCAGCGAGGACATCGAGCTCCGCCAAGAACGGGATGTCGCTGCGGCGTCGATTGCCGAACAGCAGGCGCACCCGCGTATCCGGCTCGCTGGTGAGTAGATATTTGGCAATCGCCATCATCGGGGTAATCCCGCTCCCGCCCGCGAGGAGCCCCACGGTTCGGGGCCCCTCCGCGCGACGCGGGACGAAGCTGCCGGAGGGCCCGAGCACGGTGAGCACCTCACCCACTTTGGTGAGGTCCGACGTGAGGCGCCGAGAGACGATGCCTCCCTCTACACGCTTGACGGTGACGCGGACACGCCCGCCCAAATCGCCGGGCAGGCTGGAGGCGGAGTACGCGCGCCGGTGCAAGACGCCATCGACCGGGACGACGAGGGTGAAGAATTGACCGGCCGAGAGCTCGATCGGGGCGCCCGTAGGACAAGCCAATAGGAGGGACACCATGTCGTCCGTCTCGCGCTCGATGGCGTCGATCCGCAAGGGGCGACCGAGCGCCTTCGTCGCCGCGACCACGGCCGGCCGCACGTGGCGGGCGCCACGTCGCACGAGCGGCGGAGGAGGGTTCCCGAGAAGCGACGACACGACCATGGTCACGTCGCGACGAAGCTGCGTCAGCCGTTCGGAGATCATCTACCTCGAGCCTAACGCCCGGCCCGAAAGTGTCAAGTGACACTATACACGTGACAGAATCGAGCCGCGAATCGTCGTGAATTCCAGCACTTGCGTCGCATCGTCTATGCGCGGGTCGCGTCGCGCGTGGTCGCGTCGGCGATCGCGGAGGCCCGCTCGTAGGAACAGACTCGTACGTTCGACGGGAGAGCGTCGCTGCCGGTCGCGCGCGACGGCCACGAGGGGCGACCGCCGAGACGCGGCGCACGCGCGGCGGGCCCCGGTCGCGCGGAGGAGACCGCTGCGAGCTCAGCGCTTCTGCGCGAGGTTCTTGTAGCCCTTGGGGATCGCGAAGAGGGCGGCGGCCATCGGCTTCTCGATCACGCTGACGACGGTAAACGGGAGTCCGTCGATGGTGCTGTCTTTACCTTCTTTGAGCGACGCGCGCAGCGGCACCGCTCCGCGCGCGGCGAGCTCGCGCTGCCAAGGCGAGATCGGGACACCGATGCGCGGCTCGGCGAATCCCCCGCGGTAGGCGGCGCACCCCTCGACCGTCCACTTCGGGCCATGCACGAGGAAGGTCTCGCACGGGACACCGGCGACGACCTCCTTCTCTCCCTTCTTCTCGAAGGTGACGTTTTTCGCCTGCGGGTCGGCCGAATGCGCGGAGAACGTCTTCTTCTCGTCGTCGATGACGAAGACACGCGCGGTGCCCGTGTCCACCACGATACGTGGTTTGTCGCTTCCAATGTTGCGCGTGAGCGAGCCCTTTATCCAAACGGTGAGCTCGCGACCTCCAGACTTGACCGTCATTTCGCCTTCGAGCTGACCTGGCACCTGCGGAACGGCGAGGAGCCCGTCGTCCGGCGCGCCAGCTTCGTGGGCAGTCTTGCCCTTCTTTTTGTCGATGAGCGCGCGCGGCACACAATAACCACCCTTGAGAGGCACTCCGCGCTCGTCGCGTTCGTCGAGCTCTACCGACACGCACAACACTCCTTCGGCGCAGTCGGCGCCGAGGTCGCACGAGCGGCTGCACACTCCCGCCTCGTCGCCCGACTCGCGCATGCAGCGAGGGGCCTCTTTGGCGCAGTGCATGTCCCACGTGCACGGGCCACCGAGGGGTTCTTTCTTGACGATGTACTTGCCATACGCCCAAAACCCCACCGAGCCGGCGCCGAGGGCGAAGAGCACGAGGCGAACGGCGCGGCGAGCTTGCGCCTTCGAGGTCCGTTTCGGGTGGTCGTCCGCGTCCATTCGCGCCACCTCTACCACCCACGACGGCGGATCGTGGACGCGATCGGCATCGGCGCCGCAGCGCGCGGATCGCCGTCGTCGCGCGACTGTCCCATCGATCACCACCGCGCGAGGCGGGCGTACCGAGGTCGGGCCACTATCCGTTCGTGCACACGCGCGCCCACATCGCCTGCCAGCGAGCCACGAGCCAACATCCGCGAAAGGCGAGGGTTCGCCGATTGACTTGTTCGCTCCGGCTTGATGCCCTGAGGAGATTGCCTCGTGCAGAAAGAGAGCTCCCATGGCCAAAGGCTTCGTGATCGATCGACCCGACGGAACCCGCCGCAACGTGAGCGGGTATCGGTACGCCGCGCCCCGCCCCGACGCGAAGAAATACGGCGCCGCCGCGAGCCACGTGCAAAAGCTGCCCCCGAAGGTCGATTTGCGCAGCTTCATGACGCCGGTGGAGGACCAAGGCGCATTGAGTAGCTGCGTCGCGAACGCGGTCGCAGGTGCCTACGAGTACCTCGTGAAGCGCCATCGCGAAGACGACGCGTACGACGTGAGCCGGCTCTTCATTTATTACAACGCTCGTGATCGCGAGGGGTCCGCCGACGAGGACTCGGGCGCGCTCATCGCCGCCGCGATCGACTCGCTTCGCGAGAAGGGTGCCTGCTCCGAAGCCACGTGGCCGTACGACGACGAGACGGTGAACGAGGCCCCGAACGACGAAGCCTACGAGGAGGCCTCCGCGTTCCTCGTGGAAGACATGCAGCTCGTGCCGACCACCCTCGCGTCGTGGAAGGGCGCCCTCGCCGAGGGATACCCCATTATCTTCGGCATCTCGCTCTTCGAATCGTTCGACGCGCACCGAAAACGCGGCGTCGTGCCGATGCCGAGCCCGGTCGAGTCGTCGCGCGAGTCGCACGGAGGGCACGCCATGCTGTGCGTGGGTTACTCCGACCCCGACCGCGTGTTCATCGTCCGGAACTCGTGGGGAACCGGCTGGGGCGACAATGGCTATTGTTATATCCCCTACGATTACCTGATGAGCTCCAAGTTCAACGACGGCGACTCGTGGATCATTCGCCAGCTCGAGAACGTGGACGTGGACGACGGCACCTGGGGCGACGAAGAGTCACTCGTCGGCGACATGGACACCGAGCTCTCCAAGATGAGCGAGGAAGACTTCCACGCGATGATCGACGCGATGGGGAAGGTACCCTTCGAGACACGCATCGCCCTCGTATTCCTTTGGGCGGCGGCGGCAGACGGTGAAGTCTCGGATGAAGAGATCGTCGAGATTGCAAGCTACATGCAAAAGCTGCTCGAGAGCATCGGCTCGCCGTACGACGCAGAGAAGGTCCTCCGTAAAGCGTCGGCGAAGGTGGACGACGAGGACACCGTCGAGCGCTCGATCGCGCTCCTCGGGGAGCACCTCCCGGCCACCATGCTCGCGAGCATCCTCTCCAGTCTTCGCGAGGTCGTCGGGGTGGACGATCTGAGCGAAGAGGAAGAGGCCGTCTTCGCGCACCTCGTCGAAGCTTGGCAGATCGAAGAAGGCGGCGGGGAGACCGAAGACGAGGGAGAAACGGAAGAAGAAGGCGACGAAGAGGAAGAGGAAGGCGGCGAAGAGGAAGAGGAAGGCGACGAAGAGGAAGAGGAAGGCGACGAAGAGGAAGAGGAAGACGAGGAGTGACCTCGCCCCATTCGACGACCTGAGCCCGCTCGACGAAACGCGAACCGCGCACTCGACCGACGATCGAGTGCGCGGGACATGCCACCGCGAGAGGTAACGACCGTCAGGTCAGCGAGGCGACGCGCCCTCAGGTCCGCGCGAGCACGCGGCCCACGAAGAACGGGCCCATTTGCGCGATAAACTCGCTGGTTTGTCGCGTCTTGCGCATCGCCTGAACGAGGTGCGAGAGCGGGTGGAGCGTGTGGCCGACGAGGCCAATCACGAACTCGTTGTCTTTGGCGTCGATGCCGTGGCAAGCGAGGCGAATGTCGTGCGCGAGCTCGGCCTGGCCGTACGCCATTCCGAGCGCAGCGTGCTCGCGCAAGATGTGGCTCTGGTCGATGCCCTCGAGCTTGGCGAAGCTGCCCTTGCGGCGGAGCGGATACCAAACGTGCCACCCGAGCTCGGGGTCCAACACGTTCTTGATCGGGCGCTCGAGGAGCACGAACTCGAGCTCCGGCTCGTGGCCAGTGGAGTAGGTGCGCCCCAACATCGCGAAGTCCGGGCGATGGTCCACGCGAGAGAGCTCCGGTCCTGCGAACGCGGCGCGGACGTGGCTCACGAAGTAGGCAGGATCTTCGTGCCACGTGAGCAGACCGAGGCCGCGGGGAGAGTTGGTGTCGGCGTAGATCACGCTCTTGATCGACGCCTTCTCCAGCGCCGCTTCGAGCTCGGCCTGTGCGGCGGTGACGCTCGCGCCGGCGGGCACGTCGAACACGAGGAGCTGCATGAAGAGGCGCCGGTTCACGGCCTGGCGCACCCCTTCCTTCTTTCCTCCGTACTCGTTCACGTCGACTGGGGGCAGGCCCGGCTTCTTGTCGCCTTCGGTGTCGCTCATTTGAAGAGCGTTTTA
>JAAFHV010000372.1 GCA_013297655.1 Myxococcales bacterium
CAGCCGAGTTCGGGGGGACCACCCCCGCCCCAAAACCGTACCCACCCGCGGCCGTCTCCCGCCGGCCCCGCGCCTTCTCCTCCCCCACCGGCCCCGTGCGCCCCGCGCACAAAACCCCAAAAACCAAGCCCCGCGCCCCACCAAGGGCCCCTAGCGCACCGAGCCGCCCACCGAGAGAAGCCGCACCAAGCCGCACCAAGCCGCACCAAGCCGCACCAAGCCGCCCACCAAGAGAGGGCTACTTGTTCAAAACGCCATTAGGCTTCTTCGCATAAACGCCCCGCGACGCCTCGAGCAGCCCCATACAAGCGGCGTCCCAGGGAACCACCTCGTGTTCCAAGGGCCCCAACGCCACGCACCGCCACTCCCCGTCCCAGGCCTGCATCACGAGCTTATGGTCCTCGCCGAGCATGCCCCAGGTGTTCACCGGGCAAGGGAACATGCCAGTGCAATTGGTAATCGCGACCGCCGCCAGCGCCAGAAGCTCGGGCGCGAGCAGGTTCCGCCCCACGAAGTGCGCCGCGTGCGGACGCAAACCCAAGGTGTCCTCTACGCCGTAGATCCCTGCCAACGTGGGTAAGAAGTCGAAGTGGGTGACCGACCGCGAGCTCCGCGCCACGAGCCGCGCGTGCTCTTCGGCCGAGAGCGCGTCGTTCTGGTCGTCGACGAAGAAGGGGACGTGGATCTGCTCGTCGTACAGGTTTTGCCCGTGGTGAATGGCGCCCTTCTCGCCGAAGGCCTCCGCGTGGTCCGAGGTGAACAAGGTCACGCGCGGAGCGTCGCCCGATTTGGCGATGAACGCTTTTACGATGCGCGCGAGCCGAGCATCTTGCGAGTGAATCGAGTTCTTGTACGCGTTCCGCAGCGGCCCCAAGTTCCCGAAGGTGACCACGTGGGAAGCGGGCTTGAACGGAGTGTCGCTCGGATCTTCGAAGTAGGGCGCGTGGGTAGCGACGAGATGAACGAAGAGAAAAAACGGCTCCGGGAGCTTCGGGATCTCCGTCTCCAAGCGGTCGGCGAGCTTGCCGTCGAGGTCGTTCTCCATGAGCGCCTCGTCGATGTCGTCGAGGGGCTTACCGAGCAGCGTCTCGGCGGAGAAGAAGAGGTCCACCTGCGCGCGCGCGTCTTTCGATTCGAAGACGCTCTCGATCTGCGACGCGGCATAAACCACATAAGGTCGAGAGTCGCCCTTACGCACGGAGCGCACCACGTCGAACACGTTCGGCGCCGTGAGCAGCGGATCGCGAGGCCCCTCTTGGGTGCGCCCGGTCACCAGCGCAGAGAGGGAGACCGCGGTGTAGCTCGCCGCCGAGCGTGCCTCGGTGAAGCTCACCCGCGAGGGCAACAGCGCGTCGACCCGTTCGAACGTTTTGCATTCGGGCCCACCGTGCACGGTGCAAATCTCGTCTGCGCGCAGGCTCTCGCTCAGCACCACGAGAACGTTCGGGAGCCGCGCGCGCCGGCTCGCCAATGGGGGAAGGTCCGCGCCGCCGACCCGCACGCGCGGAGGCTCTTTTTTCATCATGGCGAGGGTCGCGGTCACGAGGCGCACGTCGGGGCTCGCGAGCACGGGCGGGCTCCCCACGACGCCGAGCGGGATCGCCAAGAGCGGCACGAGCTTCTTCACTCGCGCGGAGAGCTTGGGCCCTTCTCCGATGGCCCACGTGAGCAGCGCGGTGAGCGCGAACACGGCGAGCAAGAACACGGGGAACGAGCGCGCCACGATGGGCCGAATGTCACCCCACGCGCGCCGCGCGGCCTCCGCCATCTGCGCGTCGAGCGGCACGTTGTAATAACGAGCGCAACCGAGGGCGAGCAGGAACGCGAACGAGTGCACGAACAAGAGCCCGCCGCGCGCGACCTTGCCTCGCACGATCACGAGGAGGAAGAGCCACAGCACGAAGCTCCCGAGCGCGTCGAGCCACAGCGACGGGAGCACGCGGTACGCGTCGAAGCGAACCGCCACGTCGAGGAGCCCGAACTCTGCGGCGAGGAGCACGGTGAGCGCGACCTTCGCGATCTGCGCGCGGGAGCCCTGCTTTTTCCCGGGGACTGCCCCCGAGTCTGCTCGTTCGTTCGCGCCCTCCGCTCGCACGCGGCGCAAGCTACACGTTTGTCGCCCGAGCGCGAATCGCATCTCCGCCCTCACGCCCTCACGCACCGAGGCTCGCGGCGCGATCGTGGTGGCGATTGGGCCTGACCCGGCGGATTGAGGATCGCGCGTCGGGGGCGCTCTCGAGAGAGACGCAGGCCCGCATCGGCCCGGAGTCGATGCGCCCGGGGTCGGCGCGATTGCCCTGGCCATCGACGCGCGGTTTGGTCCCCGCGCAGCGAACGGACTATCCTCGCCGCGTGCGCGCCCCGACGAAGCTCCTCGTGTATGCCCTCGTGGCGGTCACGCTCTTCGCCGCGCGACCTGCCCGTGCTGCCGACGACGACTGGTTCGGGCGCGACAAGGCGCTTCATTTCAGCGTCTCGGCGATCCTCGCGTCTGGCACCTACGCGGTGAGCGCGGCGTTCTTCGACGCGAGGTACCCGCCGCTCCTGCTCGGGGCGGGCGTGTCGCTCGGGGCGGGGGTGGGCAAGGAGCTCGCCGATCTTGCGGGGATGGGCACGCCGTCGTGGAAGGATCTCGCGTGGGACGTCATCGGCACGGTGGCTGGGCTCGCCGTCGCGTACGGCCTCGACCTCGCGATCCGGGGCGTCTCGCGTGAGCATCCGGCGCTGGGCCTCCCCGAGACGTCGACGCGCCCGACTCGCTACTTAGGCCCCTCTCCTGGTGGGCTCGTGCTTCGCTTTTGAAAGACGGCTTCCAAATTTGAACACTGGCCGGCGAAGTGACCACGGCCCGTTTCCCTAGCATTTTCGCTCACCTATGCCTCCATGGCAACTCCCTCGTTGGCGCGGTAGGTGCAAAAGGGTCGGGGCATGGCAGCCCTTCCTTTTCGTTCGAAGTGGCGCTCGGTCGACGGCCTCCCGGACGCCCGCAGCGTTCCGACGTCGGTCCGTCCGGCGTCGTCGTTCGTGCCGGAGGTGAGGCGCACGTTGGAGTCTGCTCCGTCGCGGGCGGTCCGTGTGTTGTCGGAGGCGCCGACCCGAGAAATGCCGCGGGTGCGGCTGGTGTCTCCGCCGGTGCACGTGCGTGTCGCGGGGGTGGAGCCACGGCTTTTGGCGGCGGCGCGTCTCGTGAGTCACAACGAGCGTCGCGTCCTCGACGCGTTGGCGCACGAGCACGACGCGTCGACGTTGGCGGCGACGTTGGGCATCGGGACGCTCGCGGCGGAGTGGCTTTTGGACCGTCTGGTTCGTCGCGGACTAGCGACCCGTCACGAGGGCATCTGACGTTCGCGCGAGAATACGGATCCGGCGCGCCGCATCGCGCGTAGGGTGCCTCCGATGAAGCTCGCACGCGTAGCAGGCACGGTCGTGATCGCCACGGTGTTGGTCGCCTGCGGCCCGGTGAAGCGCCCTGACGGAGGCGAGGGACTTTTGCCTGTCGGCGCTTCCGCCCCGAACGTGGAGGGCAGGACAAAAGACGGCAAGACGCTGAGTTTGACTGGCGCGGGCGACAAGGTGAAGGTCGTCTATTTTTACCCGAAGGACGACACTCCTGGGTGCACGAAGGAGGCCTGTGCCTTCCGCGATTCTTTCGCGAAGTACGAGCAAGCGGGCGTCGTCGTCTTTGGCGTCTCGAAGGACTCCCAAGCCAGCCACGACGCCTTCGCGAAGAAGCACGAGCTCCCCTTTTATCTCACCGCCGACGAGTCCGGCTCGATCGTAAAAGCCTACGGTGTCGGCACCACGCTAGGCATGGCCTCTCGCGTCACCTTCGTCGTCGGCCGCGACAACAAAATCATCAAAGTCTTCCCCGACGTCGACCCCGCCATCCACGCCGACGAAGTCCTAGCCGCCGCAAAGTAACCCGCAACGACGCGAGTCCACCAAACGGGAGCGCAACGACGCGAGTCCAAAAATTAGGGCGGAGCCCCACGACGCGAGTCCAAAAATTAGGGCGGAGCCCCACGACGCGAGTCCAAAAATTAGGGCGGAGCCCCACGACGCGAGTCCAAAAAATTAGGGGGGAGCGCGAGGGGGGAACGCCCTCGCAGAGTAACGCGCTGAACCGCCGGTTAAACCCTGGCCCCAAGGCACTGCGCCCTGCCGTCCGCAGCACGCCGTGAGCAGCCGCCTCGCAGAGGCATCCAGCCGCGCAGCGATTTAGCCGCCTCGCAGAGGCATCCAGCCGCGCAGCGATTTAGCCGCCTCGCAGAGGCATCCAGCCGCGCAGCGATTTAGCCGCCTCGCAGAGGCACCCAGCCGCGCAGCGATTACCCAGACGAAGAAGGCGCAGGTTTCGTCGTAGGAGGAGGCCCAAAGCTCACCTCGACGACCGCGCTAGGCTCCGCGAAGGACTCATTGAGCTCCTCCTCGATCGCAGCCTGTGGCACCGGCCGCGTCACCGGCGCTCGAAACACATCGAAGTAAGCCCCCTTCAGGGCCTCCCGCATGGCCTTCGCGGTAGGGTGCCGCGCCTCGCGATCGAACGCGAGCGCCTTGTCGATCACCTCGGCCACGGTGAGCGGCACCCGCGAGCTCACCTGCGAGATCGGCCGCGGGGGCGTTCGCATCGCTGAAAAAAGCCTATCGAGGGAGCTCCGCCCTTCGTGCACGACCTGCCCGCTGAGGAGCTGGTAAAGCACCGCGCCGACGGCGAACACGTCGCTCCGCGCGTCGATTTGATCCGGCTTGCCCTGGGCCTGCTCTGGCGGAATGTACGACGCGGTACCGAGCACGGTGCCCGCGCCGGTGGCCTTGCCGGTGCCGTTGCCGTCCCGCAGCCGCGCGAGCCCGAAGTCGAGCACCTTCACGACGCCGAGGTGGGTCACGAACAGGTTGCCCGGCTTCACGTCGCGATGAACCACCCCGCGCTTGTGAAACGCGTCGAGCACGTCGAGCACTTGAAAACCGACCGCGAGCGCATCGGTCATGGGCAGCTTGCCGCCCGCGCGCTGGAGCCACGTCTCGACCGACTGACCCTCGAGCAGCTCCATCACGAGGAGCACCTCGTTGCTATCGGGCTCCGCGTGATCGTCGAGGATTTGCACCGCGCCCTGGTGCTCCACCTGGTTCGCGACGTACCCCTCGCGCAAGAACCGCGTCCGCAGGTCGTCGTCCGCGGCGAGGTGCGCGTGAAGCACCTTCAGCGCGACCCGCTTCCCGTTTCGGTGCGTCGCCGCATAAACGGCCGCCATCCCGCCCATGTCGATGAGGCGGTCGACCTTCCACTTGTTGCCGTAGGTGCGACCCACCCGCGCTTCGGAAAGAGTGCGGAGGTCTCCGGGGATTTGCATTGTACGTATCGGGATATCCCCCACGAGGCGGGGAGGTCCCTTAGAAAAGGATGCCGCTTCGAGGAATGCCAGGTCAAGCATTCGAGCCGAAAAAGCACGCTTCTCTTTCTTCGTTCGGGTCGGGACCACGGCGAGCTCGGCGCGGCGTGAGGGAACGAGCGCGCGAATTTCCAAGCGAGCGCTCACGGCCTACGGTCATGGCGGGTCCCGCGCGGACGGCGGACCGCGGTCACGGGAAGCCGCGGCCGCGGTTCAGCGCACGCCCAGCACCGACAGCACCGCACACCCGACTAGCGTGCCGAGCTCGATCCGCCCGGTCAGGCGGTCACCGAGGCGCGGGCGGAGGCGGTCGGCGGCGAAGTTACCCGCAAAAATACCTAACGCGAGCAGGCCTGCGGCGGGCAAATCGCGGGTGGTGAGCAGCCCCGAGCCGCCGTAAGCGACGAGCCTCCCCGCGTGGAGGGCGACCGCGATGACGGCGACGGTGCCGACGAACGCCGAGCCACGCAGGCCGGAGGAGTGAATGAGGGGACCGAGGAGCACGCCTGCGCCGCCGGAGGTCCCGGCGAGGAACCCGATGCCCAGCCCGGCCGGCACGTAGGCTCGCCGTGGCAGGTTCACCTTCAGCCATTTTGCCGCCTTCGCGATCGCGAGCGCGGTCATCACGACGAGGGCCACCTTGAGGAGCAGCGGCGATGCGAGGCTGGCGAACCGTCCACCGAGGTAGGCCCCGGGCAGCACACCTACGATCGTGAGGAGCGCGATGTTGCGGTCGACGACGGCGCGGCAGAGGTAGGCGCGGTGGAGGTTCCCGAAGAAGAGCGCGGGGGTGGTGAGGGCGAGCGCCGCGTGGGGGCCTACGATTTGCGACAGCACGATCACCAAGAGCAGCCCGCCTCCTTGGCCCGCGAGGGTGGTCACCACCCCGGCGGCGACGCCCAGAGGAAGCAGCAGCAGTGACGCGTACGTCATGAGCCCACCATGGGGTCAGCGCGCGCGTTCGTCACATCGAATCGCCACATGGAGCTCTGGCGGCGCTCCGAGCGTTCGAAGCGTTCGAAAACGAGCGCGCCCGCATGCGGCCGATCCCTGGTGACGACGCGGGCGCTCGAGCGAGACGAGGCTCGAGCGAGACGTGCCCCGTGAGATCACTTCCCGTCGTCTTCGTCGTCGTCCACGTCCTCGTCGACCGGG
>JAAFHV010000374.1 GCA_013297655.1 Myxococcales bacterium
CCCTGCTCGACGATGCGAGCAGCGGAGAAGCTCTGCGCCCCGGATGTTCGGAACACCCCATCGGCGACACGCGCGGTCGCCGCGGTGGAGACGGTCAACGGGATGGTCGCGACAGGATCACCAGCAAACACATCGAAGCGGCTCCTGAGCGTCGCTGTCCCCGCCACGAGCACCCGCTGGTAGCTGGACGTCGTGCTGTTCACGCTCGCGGTGTTCCCGATGAAGCACTCGCCGATCCCGCACCCGATGATCGTGACGATGCCTTGGCTCGAGGTGATCGACGTTGGCACTCCAGAGGCCGGTGTCTCCACTTCGGAGAGCTCCACGCTTTGTGTCGTCGCCGCTGGAACGGTGATGCCGCCCGCGCCGATGACACGCACGTTTCGAAGCGCGTTCCCGTACGCCGTCGGAGCCATGACCACGCCGTCGATCAGCACGTCCGAGGGCTCGGCTCCGAGGCCCTGCACGGTCACTCCGTCGGGGATCGCGAAGTTCGCTGCGTACCGGTCGGGATGAAGGAACACCGTGCACTTGGCCACGAGCCCGACGAACGTGGGCAACGCCTGCAGCGTCGCGCGATAGGTCGCTGCGGCGGCGAGCGCGTTGTTGAACGCAACCGCCGGGTTCGGATCGGTGTAGGTCGTGTTCGGAACGACGTCTCCGATCGTCCCTCCTCCGTAGTTCGACCTCGCCACCACGAAGCGCAGCGTTGGCAGCGTCGACCCGCCACCTCCCGCGCTCGGACCGATGAAGATCCACGCGTGACCGATCGGCTCCGCGGTGATCTGCACCATGTACAGTCCAGCCGCGTTCGGCCCCACCGTCTGCTCGACGAGCGCGACCGTGAAGGCAGGCGTCTGATCGGGATCCGGCAGGTCACCGTAGGTAACCCGCTGAATTCCTTGGATCACGCTGGATGCAGGTGGTCTGTTTGGGTTGATGCCCACGGTCCCGCCACCGTATCATGAAGCACCCGAGACGTAACCCTCGTTCTCGTGAGAGGATCGCCTCGTCATGGCCTCTTCGAACACACGCATTCGCCGCCTCATCAACGCACCGAAGATCGGCCAGTCCACGCTGTACGTGCCCTCGGGTCCAAAGCGAGAGGATCCGCAGTGGGCACTCCATGCGGAAGGAGAGTTCGGACTCGCGTCTCTCGTGTGGCCAGGCGACGAGGACTACGAGGACTTCAAGCTCTCGAGGACGGCTTCGAAGAAGGATCTTCGTCCTCTCGAGAAGGCTCTGCTCGAGAGCTGGTTCGAGTACGCGTCATCGCAGGGAGACAATGGCGGTCGGCTCGGGCTTCGGGGTCCAGAATCTTTCCCTCTTCGGAAACTGAGCAAGAAGGAGATCGCCGATGGTCCGATGACCATTCGCTTCGATCACCCATCGCTCGAGAGGCTACCCTACGTCGATTACGTCACAGTCTATGGATGGAACCAGCTCAGCAAGCACAGCGCCCACTCTCTTCAGGACTTCGAGCATACCATCGAGAGGGCGCTCGTCGCCGTTCGCGACGCCTGGAGTTGGTGGCCAGAAGGCTTGGTCATCGATTTCTTCCGTGACGAGCGAAAGATGGGGGTCGCGACGGTCCCTTCTTGGCCGGGCGACCAGAAGAGAGTCGGTTTGAACGTCATCCTCTTCGAGCGATACGCGACGAACGCCATCTATCGTGTCCTCGTCCACGAGATTGCTCACCACAAGAGGTTCGAGGAAGGCAACACCAGCGCGGCGAACGCGCACGACAGCAGGTTTTGCGAGCTCTTGGCGATGGTCGATCCCATGGTCGATCCGAAGAATGGATGCGCCTACTTCAAGGACGACATCGACTATTTGGCGTCGCCGCAGGATTCAGCATCCGCCAAGGCATCGATGTTCTCCAGGCTGTTCAGCGGAGAGCGATCACCTCACTTCGGCATCGGCGACCGATCCGTTCGCAGGAATCTTCAAAGAGCCTCGATGAGGCAGAGCTTCGTCGCGGTACTGTCCGAGATTGTTGCCAGATTCCCTGCGGATGCGTGGAGAGGCGTCGAGTACCACGCGCTCGACAGCCACTGGCTGTTCGGCTCGCCTGGAGGTGGCCCCAGGACGGTTGGCGAGCTTGTCGATGGCATCCTGTCCAACCCTCGCATCGAAGAGTGGTACAAAGACGAAGTTCGAGGAGTGATCAACAAATGACGCACGACAGGCATGGGGAGCTTTGGTGCGGCACCTGTTTCCATGAGACGTCTCCTTCTGCAGGCGTCCGCTCGACGTCAGCAGCCAAAGACAGCATCTTCGTCCCGTACGGCAAGCTATTCCCGAGCTCGAAGGATCGCGGGTTCACGATCCTTCGTTGGGGGTCGACGAAGGGGCTATCTGCTCATTCGCTCGAAGATGTCGAGTCGATCATCTTGAGGGCGCTCGCGGAGTTCAATTCGCGCTGGAGCTATCTTCCACCGAATCTGTACGTGAGTTTCGTCAAGATGGCCGCCATGGGCCGAACGGTGCTGGCTGCGGGTCCCGACGATCCGCATCTCATCGAACTGAACAAGCGTCTCGTTCAAGCCTACGACGCCAACTCGATTCGCCGCGTGATGCTTCACGAGCTGTCGCACTGTATGAGGCATCAGGTGTCCAATTTCGTCGTCCTCGACGAGCCTCATGACCCCAGGTTTTGCTCCATCCTCGAGGGCGTCGACCCGCTCGTCGCTGGCTCGAAGAAGAAGTGCAAGTTCTTCACGGACGATGTGGACGAGAGCGTCGCCCAGCGCACGCTGGGATCGAAGCTCCGCGCTGGCGGGACGCTGAAGATTCAGGAGTCCAGAGGGAGGCGAGAGTTCGAGCTGCGCTCGGCGGCGCGCCAGAAACTTCGAAGTGGACCTCTTCGAGTCCAAGAGCTTCTCGAGATCGCCGCAGCGCTCGGAGACAGACAAGAAGAGGTGGAGGTGATTCTGTACTCGCCGGGCTCTGCGCGCGTGGCGGAGGCGCTCCCTTTTGATCGGTTCTTCGCGCGGGAGATCGCGAAGTCGAGCGAGAAGGTCCAGAGGATGGCCGCGCCATTCCTCCGTCATGGGAAGTCTCGTCGCGCACGCTCGGGCTCGTCGGCTCGGGGGAGAGCGACAGCGGAACTTCGGCACGCCGCCAAGGTCAAGGGCGCGAAGAAGCCTCACAAGAGCTCTCCGAGTCGTGGTAAAACGAAGCAGAGAGCAAGGAGCTGATCATGGCGAAGCTGTTGGAGCTGGAGAGCGCGGATGTGAACGCGCCGCAGGGCAAGGACAAGGAGAAGGCTTCGGGGCGCCTCGTCCGTCACGACGGCGAGCGCGCGGCGATGCAGTACAAGCCCGTCCGCACCCCGGGCGGAGACTTCTTGATCGTCGCCTCGCAGAGCGCACAGAACAACGCGGAAGTCTCCGCGATCGGAAGCTACCACGGCACGGGCAAGAGCCAGTGGCATCGGAGCCGAAGGGCTGCGCAGCAGGACCTGTACACGAGGAGGAAGCGCGACCGCGACCCCCAAGCGGGCCGGTCGTTCTTCACCGAGGTCACGCACGTCGATCCGACGGACGCTCGACGCTCTGCGGCGAAGCGGCAGAGGGAGAAGTCGCGCGATCGCGCGGCGTCTGCAGCAAGCGGGAGGCTCTACCGTCGGCAGGACGGCGAGCACGCGGCGAAGCGCTACATGCCGGTCTGGAACGGCAAGAACTTCCTCATCATCGGCTTCCAAGGCGACGAGAATCGCCAAGAGGTCCGCAAGCACGGTGACTTCGCGGGCAACCTCAGCGGTCCTCGGTCGTTTCCCGATCACAGCAGCGCCAAGAAGAGCTTGTACGAGAGGCTCGTGCAGGAAGGCGATCCCCAAGCGCGCCGCGCGTACTTCACGTACGTCGTCCACGTCGACCCGACCGGGACGGCCGCCCTCTCCCCGAGGAGGGAGACTCCGTCAGGCCGCGTCCCGAGCTCGCAGCGAGAGCTCTCGGCGCTCGGCGAGCGCCGTGGCGAGGACTTCTCGATCCGGCTGCGCCGGAAGGCTGGAGACCTGCAAGGGCTCTCCTCGAGCTCGCTGAGGAAGGTCCTCGCGAGCGACGCGGAGCGCGAAGCCCGCGCCCAAGCGGATCGAGAGGGTCTTCGAGGAGAAGGCGCGCGGGCGTTCATCGCCTCCTTCGTGGGCACCGCGGTGAGCCGTGCGCAGTCTGCCCCCTCGGGAGCGCTCTCGAGCGGATCCAAGGTTGGGCTCGCGATCGCTGGCGCGGGCGTCGTGGTGGTGGGCGCGACTGCTGCCGTCCATGCTTGGATGAAGTCCAGCGCTGCGCGCCCTGCGTGAGGCGTCTTCAGACCACGGGCATGATGAGCACCGTGGCGCGCTCGGAGCGGAGCTGAACGGGTTCCCGCTCCCCTCGGATGAGGATCTTGACGGACGGACCGTCGAGCGCCCGGATGGCGCCATCGAGGAGCACGGGGCTCAGCGCAAACGAGCAGGACGCTCCCTCGTAAGGCAGCTCGTCCTCGTAGCACGCGCCGAGATCGGGGTCTTTGTCGCTTGAGAGACGCATGGTTCGGCCGTCTCCGAGGAACCGCATCGGCGCGCAGTCGTGCGGCCGCATCTGCAGGCACAGCTTGATGGCCGAGACCAGGTCGCTCCTCGAGAGTTCGATCGAGTGGTGGCCTCCAACATCGACCAGATCCTTCCAGATGGGTTGTGTTTGATGGGTCTGCTTGGCGATGAATCGACTGTTGCCCGAGCAGAAAGAGACCGAGTTTTCGTCGGCGACGATCTCCACGTCTCCCCCGCTCGAGCGGCCGATGGTCTTGGCAGCGAGCAGGGCGCTCCTCGGCGAGATGACCGACTCGATCGCGCCGGTCCTATCGTTGGCGTCGACCTCGAACACGCCCAGCGCGTGCCCATTGGTCGAGAACGCTCGCAACCGTCCGTTGCCGGGAAGGCTGTCGAGGAAGACTGCGTGCAAGCGCCTCATGTCTTCCTTTGCGGCAAACCTCACGGAGTCCCTCAAGAGGGCGAGGAGCGGCCTCCGAGGCACGACGAGCCGAGGTCCCGTGGGAGCGGATAGCAGCTGAGGGTAGACATCCTCGGCGCCAGCGTTGGTCGTGACTCGACGTCGCCCGAAGAGGACGGTCGCCCGATGCTGGGCGACGCGCAGCTCGATCTGAACCGTCGCCCCCTGGTTCGCTGCCCGCACCATCGCCGCAAAGCCTCGCGAGTGAACATGGGCAGCGCCAGACCCCTCTCCTTCGAGAATGGGAACGCGCATTCGAGCAGCGCTCGCCCCGTCGAAGCCGATCACCTCGAGGATTCCGTCGGCGGCCCGAAGAAGAAGCCGCTGAAACACAGGAGGCATCGTGGAGCGACTGGGCCTCGCCGCGCTCAGGGATGCGATGCGAACCGCGTTCGCGAGCTCCTTTCCGTTGAGCACCGCAGAGAACGAGGTCCGGTTCTCCCCGCTCAGCCCCACGTCTGCCCCGCGCGGTGGTCCGTTGAAGAGCCCGCGGGATCGGATCGCTCCGAACAAACCTTGGACTCCGAGAGCAGTCCTCCGTCTGCCGCGGCGGCGGTCATCTGGCTCTCGCGATCCTCGCGAGCGTCGCGGATCGCCACCTCGGCGACGACGGTGCTGCTGGTGTCTGGCTCCGAGGAGCCGAGCTTCTCTTCTCTGGTCTGCATGAAGGAAGAGATGACTCGCGCGTGGTCATCAGTCAACAGCTCGTCGCTGATTGTCTTTCAGGCTAGAGCGAAGGCAGGTCACTTCGAAAGCCAAGAGCTCCAGTCATCGCGATCGTCGAGCTCGGCATTCTCGATCTGCTCGCTCGCGTCTGCGCCGCTCTTCCCACAGCGCTTCGACGATCCCGTCAGCGCGGCGTGCTTCGCATACGTCGAGTCCTCGGTGATCCGAACCACGCGGCCGCACGCTGGACATTCGAGAGACCGAACCTCGCCGATCATCCCCCAACAGCCTCTGCGGAGCCGCTCCTCAAGGCGCCCTGCGAGTCGATCTCGCTCAGCTCTCGCAGGAGCTTCACCACTCGATCGAGAGCGCGGGTCGTTCCCTGGAGGCGGGCGTGCTCCACCTTGTCGAACTCTTCGCGGTTGTACTCGTCGATCCGTCGAGCCTCCTGCTCGAGGTACTCGATCGCTTCGGATAGGGTCTTCGGAGCATGTGGATCTGGAGACTTCTGATCGTCTCCTCTGAGCTGCTCTCGGACCCGTCTCCCTGCGTCGCAGGCGACCATGTACTTCATGGTCTCGATCGCGACGGACACGAGCATGTCGCCGCATTCAGCGAACGGCTCGTTCATCCTGACCGCGATCCGAGCAGCAGAGATCGCTCCCTGCATCCTGTCGAGCGCGTGACTGATCCTGACTCGCTCTGCCCCTACGTCCACGATGTTCTTCTCCATGGAGACCTCTCTTTTGTGTTGCCGCTGCCCCGGCCGGGATCCACCGCGGCTTCGCGGTGGACTCCAGTCGATGCAGCCGCTCAGTTCTGCGCGGCCGTCGATGCGGCGTCGACGAACGGTGGGACGA
>JAAFHV010000375.1 GCA_013297655.1 Myxococcales bacterium
ACCGCCCCGGTGGCCATGATCGCGCACGTTTGCAGGTTGTTCGCGTAGATGCTCGCGACCCCCGCTTCGAGCCCCTGCGCGGCGGTGGGCACCTGGCGATCGAGCGTGCCGTTGTTGCCTATCTGCCCGTGATCGTTTCGGCCCCAACACTCTACCGCGCCGGCGTTCGTGAGCGCGCACACGTGCCCGTCGCCCATCGCGAGCGCGGTGACGCCCGAGAGCCCGACGACGTCGGTGGGCACTTGACGATCGAGCGTGCCGTTGTTGCCCACTTGGCCACGGTCGTTTCGCCCCCAGCACTTCACGGCGCCCGTATCCATGAGCGCGCACGTTTGCTGATGGTGCGCATAAATCGCAGTCACTCCGGACGCGAGGCCGACCACGCTCGTGGGCACTTGGCGATCGAGCGTGCCGTTGTTGCCGACTTGGCCGCGATCGTTGCGGCCCCAACACTTGACCCCGCCCGCGGTGTCGAGCGCGCACACGTGCTCGTCGCCGAGCGCGAGCGCCGTAACTCCCGAAGAGAGCCCCGTCACGTCGGTGGGCACCTGCCGATCGAGCGTGCCGTTGTTGCCTATCTGGCCGTGGTTGTTGAGGCCCCAGCATTTCACGGCGCCCGTACCCAGGAGCGCGCACGTTTGCTGATGATTGGCGTACACTTTGGCCACCCCCGCCGCCAACCCGGTGACGTCGGTGGGCACTTGGCGATTGAGCGTGCCGTTGTTGCCCACTTGGCCGTGGTCGTTCCGGCCCCAGCACTTCACGGCGCCGGTGTCGAAGAGCGCGCAACCGTGCTCGTCGCCGAGGGCGAGCGCGGTGACGCCGGAGACGATGCCCACGTCGGTGGGGACCTGACGGTCGAGGGTGCTGTTGTTTCCGATCTGACCTCGCGCGTTGAGGCCCCAGCATTTCACCGTGCCGCCGCTCACGAGCGCGCACGTGGTTTGGAATGCGGCAGCAATGGAGAGCGCAGGACCGAAGCTCGCGGAGCAAACGTCGCCGGCGCAGCCGTAAGCGCACGAGGTGTCGACCGGCGGATACCCACATATGCCCCCGGCGCACGTCCCGATCGCAGGGTATGTGCGGCGGGTCCTCGTATCGGCGCACGTGGCGGCGGGCGGGGTGGTGCACGTGACCCCGACGCACGGGTCCGGGTTGCACGCGCCAGCCGCACACCCGAATGGGCAATTCGTGTTCGTCACGAGGTACCGGCAGACACCGTTCGAGCACGTGCCCGCCGGATCGTAGCTGCGCAGGTTCGACGCGCTGGAGCACGCCGTCGCGGGCGGGGTGGTGCACGTGACTCCGACACAAAGCGCTGCGCCGTCGGTGCCACCGTCGAGCGACACTCCGCCGACGTCGACGTCGAGGGTGACCTCGTTCGACGAGCCTACGTTTCCTGCCTTGTCCGTCGCTTTGGCGGTGAAGGTGTAGAGGCCATTGTCCGCAGCGGTAACGTCGAGCCTCACCGTGTAGGGCGGCGCAGTGAACGCCTCGAGCACCGAGCCGTCCCGTTGGTAGATGGTGACCTTCGCGATCCCGCTCGCGTCAGTCGCGGTCACGCGGAGCTCTACCGTCCCTGCGCGAGTGACCCGCGCGGGCGTAGCCGTGAGCACGACCGAGGGAGCCGTCTTGTCGCTCGTGGGCGGCGCCACGCTCGCCTCGGATGCGTCGGGCGCAGGCGGCGGGAGACTCGTGTCCGGAGTCGACGCGTCGATTCGCACGCTGTCGTCCGGGATGGTCTCGATCGTGCTGCACGCGCCGGCGACGAGCCCGAGCGCGACCGACGTCGCCGCGGTCGTGAGCATGGCACTGCGGCGGAGCGAGCGTGTTCTCATGGCTTGCTTTTGGCACAAGCATTCGGCGCGGTCAAAGGCGCCGGCGTCGACGAGGTTTTGCCTGCTGAACGGGTGACGAAGGGCTCGGCGGGGGATCGATCTCCGCTGCTGCGAGATCTGCGTGGAGGTGCTCGACGCTCGATTCGCCAGGAATGAGCATGATGTTTCGGCGTCATCGGCCGCCGCTCTCCCCGTCTCGTAGGGACCTGGACGCGCGGTGGGGCGTCGTGCCACGCTACGACATGGGTGGGATTGGCTATCACATCGCGTTCGTGCACCCTCCGGCGAGCGACGCGCGCGACACGCTTCTGCGCGATACGTGGGAGATGATCGCGCAACGAATCCGGTCGCTCGCGCGCCGCAAGGGCACTCGCGACATCACCGGGTTCTACCTCGGCATGCAAGCTTCGGACGGGCTCGCGGACGGCTCTTGGTTCGCGAACGAGCACGAGATGCGATTCGGGTTCGGCGACGCGGCGGGGCTTTGTTACGGCGAGATGAACGCGTGTCGGCACTGGACCGAGCTGGTCGTCCTCGAGATGTGGGACACCCTCGTCGAGCGCGCGGCCGCGCTCGGCGCGACGCTCGAGAAGCCCGAGAAGGCCCTCGCCGAGGCGCTCGAGACGAGCGCGTGGCCGCTCTTCATGCTGGGGAGCAAAGTCGCGATCGCGGCGATGGATAGCGCGCCGACAGACGCTCACGAGATACGCATCTTCGACACGGTGATGCCCCTCTCCAAAGTGCCAACGAAGGATCGCGCGAGGGTGCGCGAGCTCGTCTCCACTGGGCGTTGCGCGTGCGACATCTGCCAGGCCCTCCGCGCGAAGCTCGAGCTCCCGCTCGCCCCCGAGCCTGCACGCGCGCCCGAGCGCAAAGCCGCGAAGCCGAAGCCGGGCGCCCCCAAGAGCGACGCGACGACAGCCGAAGGGCGGTACGACCTCGCGAACGCACCCGTGTACGGCCTCGCCGACACGAAGAAGCTGCTCGCCGCTCCGCAGGAGGCCGTCGCGGTCGACCTCGGGGCGCCGTGGTTGCGCAACAAGGTGCCACCCGCTCTGCGACGCGCGCTGCCGAACATGCCCATCCGCGCGCTCGGCCTCTCGAAGCAGAAGATGCACGAGCTCTGGCCCGAGGTCTACGCGATGCGCGACCTCGAGGTGCTCTCGCTCTATCGCTGCGGGCTCGCGCGTGGGCTCGGCCCCGACGTCGCGCGGCTCTCCAAGCTTCGCGGGATCGATGTAGGGTACAACTCGTCCTCGGCGACGTGGGACCCTGCGCTCTACGAGCTACCCGCGCTCGAGATGACGCTCGGGCTCGGCGGCGACACGATGCCCGAAGCGCTCGCGAAGAGTCAGAGTCTCCGCTTCTTGGACGCGGGCTCCTGGCGCACGCGAGGCCCGAGTGCCGCGCGCGACTTGCCGCTCGAGGGCCTCGTCTACGGCGACTGGATCTTCTCGTCGGAAGACATCGCGCGAATGCCGCTGCGCTATCTCGAGACGGGAGGGCTCGAGCTCCCGGAGTCGCACGGGCTCGAGGCGCTCGTGTGGAACGGAACGGTCCCGCCGCGCTGGATCGCGGGCTTACCCAAGCTCCGCGCGCTTTACCTCGACGTCGAGACGCTTCCGCAGTGGTTACCCGAGCTCCACACCGTGGAGGCGCTCTTCGTGCGCACCCATGCGGTGACCGACATCGCCCGCCTGCGGCCCCTCGAGGCGATGAAGAACCTTCGATTTCTCGCGCTCTTCGCGGGCGATACGGAGGCGCTGCCGCTCGACTTCTCTGCATTGGAGGAGCTCGAGACTCTCGTCGTGAACACCGGCCCCAAGGCGTGGAAGGACATGCCACGAGGCATCGCGAGCCTCGCCAAGCTAAAGCGCTTTATTGGCTGGGTGGGCGACGAGCAGGAGCGGGCCAACATGCGAAAGGCCGTGCCCAACACGACGACCAACGGGAACGTGGTTCGCACGTGGGAGCCCTTTGCCGCGCTAGGCGCGTTCGCCGAGCGCGGCTCGCTTCACCGGCTCCTCGCTCGCTTCAAGACCGAGGAGTGGCTGGACGATCTCGGGTTTGCCTGAGGACGTAGCCGAGGACGCAATCGTGGGTGCGTGCCCTACTTGTCGCGCGCGGCCTCCGCCTCGCGGATCGCCTGGCAGAAGTCCATTGGGCGAAGCTCGATGCCCCCAGCCAAGCTCCTCGCCCATGCGCGCCGCGGGGTGGAGCGAGGCGAGCTTCACCAGGGTTTTACTGCTTTGGTGCCTGGTTTGCACGACGCGGGGAAGAGCGTGCACGTAGCGGAGCTCGATGGGCCTGGGGCGCGACATGAAGCGGCGAGGCAGGAGCTTCGCTGCGCTACGGGACACCCCTCAAAAGTGCCTTGATTCACCTAGGCGCTGACTGAATCACAACGCTATATCGTAGTAGATTGGCTGACCCGTTTGCCCCGGCCGGACGGTGGTGGACTCTACGGGGGGGCGGCCCCAACACGTGACACTGCGGCCTACGAGCACACATCCCCAACTACTCGTTACCGCGATATCCGTCGCGGGAGCGGCAGAAATCCGAGTTGCGTTTTCGATCGCGATGTCCGCGTCGCCGTTTACCGACCGCTTTGGGCCAGTGATTCCGAGAACGTCACCGAGCGGGCTTCCCCAGCAGCGCGCCGCTCCGTCTTGGAGGAGAGCGCAGGCAAAGTCGCCGCCCGAGACGACTCGCGAGACGGCACCAAAGGGAGCCGTGGCGGCGCCTTGGCTCACTTGTGTTCCTCGCTGGAGCACCATTTCCGTGCCGAAGAGACCTATCGGCGCGGGCACCGCCGTCAACCCCTCGAGCGGCGGGCCATCCGACTTGGCGGCGAGGGGTTTTGGACGTCCGGTACCCGCCTCCGAAAAGCAGCGGACCGTCTTGCTCGTCGTTACGCCGCAAGGGCCACGGAAAAAGCCTATGTCGACGAGCCGCTCCGCGAACGGGATCTGGCGGAGCTCGCCGGTGTCGCCGGGTGCACCTCCTCCCCAACATTTCATCGTACCGTCCGCGAGCAACGCGCAGCTCCGGGAGATGCTGGACACGACTTTGACAACATTGGCGAGGCCGGCCACTTTTTCGGGCTCGATTCGGCACCGTTCGAAGTTTTTGTGCCCACAGGGCTCGTTCGCCGGCGCGCCAAGCCCGCCATATCGATTGACCCCCCAGCACGACACGGTGCCGTCGGAATGGCGCGCGCAGGTCCTGTCGCCAGAAACCTCGACTTCCACCGCATCGCGAATCCCGGGCACCGTCGTCGGAGGCCTCTGGAAAGGAACCTTGTTCGGGTCGTCCTTGACGCCAAATTGCCCGTAAAGGTTCGTCCCGAAACACTTCACCGCGCCGTCGAGGACCACGCAAGCGTGGCTACGGGAAACGGATATCTTCCTCGCGGTCGGTGTCGGTGGTGCAAGAAGCGGGGGATCTTCATCCGCGAGGACTCGCGGCGCGTCGACCGAAGCATCGCCCTGGGCGTCGTTCGCGGTGGTGGCTTCGTCGCTGCACGCAAATGTCGTCGAACAAAAGAAGAGCCCTACGAAGGTAACGAAGAAGGAGGAGGAGGTCGATCTCATGGTCGATGAGACGCGACTCGCGCGTCGTCATTCACGACGAAAAGCGGCCCAAACCAGCCGTTATTGCCATCGTTTATCGTGCCGACTGTGTCGCAAACTTGCGATAGGCAACGCAGGTTCACACGGACCGAGGTGCACATGTCACGGCGTCATCGCTACGCCTCGGCGGGCTCGCGGCGACCCTCGGTCCTCGATGGTCCTCGTTGGCCCTCGTTGGTCCTCGTCGTCCGGCCTGCAGCGCGGAGCCGTAGACGCACGGTGAGCTCATGGGCTCCACAGGCAAGCACGCGCGTTACCGTCGGGCGAGGTGAAGACTGCGCCCCCCGCCCCCGTTGCGCTAGAGATCGCGGTGAGCCGCCAAGCGACGTCCTTGGTCTCGTCGAGTACCGCGACGAGACCGACGACTCCCGAAACATAGTGCCCCGTATCGCGCGACATCTCGACACGGCGATAGTAAATGTGCCGCAACTTTTCAGTGCGAACCAGGTTCCCGCGTACGATGGTAAACTGAGCCGATCCGAGGGCGGCGAGGGTTGCATCGATCGCCTCATCGAATCGACCATCCTTTCGAAGGTCACTCAGAACCGAACGAAGCTTGGATGAGGTCATTTCAGCGGCCCCACGAGTTTCGGGATTCCGTGAGGGTCGCCGAGTGCTCGTTCGAACCAGGACCGTGTATGGCGTTGGCTGGGATAGCCACCTTCAAGCCTCCAACTCGTCCCTGATCATGTCGTTGCGCGACAGATACACGTGCCGAGTCCCAACCTCGATGGTCCAAGCGCTTTCGGCGCCAATCGAGACCTTCCAAGCATCACGCATGCGGCTCGCGAGGACTTGCTCGTAGTCGTAGGGGGCGATGATAATGACGGTTTCCACATTTGCTTTCTAGGGCCGGAGCACCTGCGCTTCCATCGCGGTCACCTGCTTCTGCGCTCGGCTACCGATTCGTAGCTTCACGTTTCGCTCGCCCACTTTAGCTCTCGCCGCCGTGGGAGATCACGCCGCCGCGTGACCTTTGCTGCGCGGTTCACATCACGCTGGAGCGCGTTCGGCTGGCGGTG
>JAAFHV010000376.1 GCA_013297655.1 Myxococcales bacterium
TTCGCTCACGCTCTGGGGCGGGGAGCTCATGGTCGGATAGAGGGCGTGGCCATTCGAGAGGACTAAAGACGCGTCGAAAGCATAGACCAACGACCTCCTTTCGCGAACCTCGAAAATGCGACCGCGCTCACCCAACCCGTCGTACCCCACGATTTTCGCTTCCGGTGGAGCGCTGCCGACGCGCGAACCGGCCATCGACCACGGTGGAGGCCGCGGGCCGCGGGCCTCGCGCCAACCATTCGACGCCGAGCGGGAGAGCCCGTAGGCTGAATTTCACGATGCGGGGAAGGGCGTTCGGGATTTGGGCCGCGGTGCTCGCTCTCTACGGTGGGCTCGTGATCTCGTGCGCAGGCAGCTTCGCTTCGGTTCCCCCCACCGAAGACGCGGAAGCCGGACCTATCTCACCAGGAACAGGCCCCGACGCCGACGCGCGAGCTCCCACCCCGACCGTCGATGCCACCGTCTCGCCTCCAGATTCGGGCGAATGCAACGGGCTCGAGCCCAAAGCAGGCGCCAAGAGCGCTCGCTCCGTCGCGGGTGCCCCCCCCTGCCCCGCGCGGAGGCACGATCACGAACGGCACGTTCGACATGGTCGACGTCGTCGTCTACCGCGGGCAGAGCTTCCCCGTCAGCGTGGAGAGCGCGATCGAGATGGAATCGGGCGTCACCTTCCGCATGACCACCCGCGCCCTCGGCGCCTCGTCGCGCCTCGCCGGAACCTACAAGGGAACGGGCACCCTCATCGCGATCAAGGCGCTGTGCTCGAACGGGATTTCGATCGTGTCCGACAACTTCGGCTACAGCTCGGAGAAGAACGGGGACGTGCTCAAGCTGTACGGATCGTTCGAGGGGCGCGACCTCGAGTACGTGTACCAAAGGCGCTAATTTTCCCTGCGAATCGCGGCATCGCCCTCAGCGTGCGGCGTCCTTCGAGACGAGCACGGAGACGAACCGCGCGGGCGCGACGTCGAGGTGAAAGTGGTTCCAATGGTCGCCGTAGCCGGGCCCCAGCACGGTGCGGAACAGCGTCTTGTCGGCCATGAGCGCGAGCGCGAGCCGATTGAGGAAGCGCGAGTGGTACTTGCCCACGTCGCTCTTCGAGAAGAAGTGCCACGAGAGCGCCACGGTGAAGCCCTTCGCGAGCGGCGAAGGTGCGCCATCGGGCAGCCTGTCGCCAGCCGCGAGCGGCGCGAACGTGAACCTATCGACGTCGATCGCGTTGCCGAACGCGTGCTCTCCGAAGTGGCGCCCCTCGGTCACCTCGCAGTGCGTACCGCCGAGGTGGTGCAGCTCCGACGGCGCGCGACCGTACACGTCGATCGCGATTTTTCGGACGAGCGCGTCGAAGATCACGAGCTTGTCGGCGAACGCCGTGTGCACGAAAATCGGCGACGAGTAGCGCACGTTCGTGCCGAGATAGCGCTTGGTCTCGAACTTCGGGCAGCGAAAAGGCCCCTCGGGGATGTCACGCGAGACGGCGTCGAGCGGGTACGCAGGGCCGGTCGCTTGGCTCGGGTTCACGAGCGGCCCGAGCATCGCCGGCTCGGCCCGCGCGTGCGAGCCGACGACCAGCGAAGAGACGAGGAGCGTGCCCCCTAGGACGCGCGAGACCATTTCGAAAGTGTGCATGGTCCCCGCAAAACGCGCCACATCTTGACTATCGCGCGGGCGATTTTCGAATCGAGGCAGCTTGCACCCGCGCGGCTCGGTGGCCGTCACGAGGCACAAGGGAGGTGGCACGTTTGCTCCGCCAAACGAGCCTGAACGGACGTAACGCGTGGCGCCTTACGCGGATGCGTTCGCCCTCGTGTCTCGTCGCGTCGCCCGTCGCCAGGGAAGCGGAGCGTGAAAAGAGGCGCCGCTGCGGGGGCTTTGCTAAGCTCAGGAGTCCCTTCCTAGGACTTCCCCCGCCATGGCCGTCATCAACGCCGGAGACGTGATCGCCGGCAAGTACCGCGTCGAGCGCGTGCTTGGTGAGGGAGGCATGGGCTTCGTCGTCGCCGCGACGCACCTCCAGCTCGAGACGATCGTCGCGATCAAGTTCATCCGCGAAGGCGTGCTCGGCACCCGCGAGGCGAGCGTGCGGTTCCTGCGCGAGGCCAAGGCCGCGGTTCAGCTCAAGAATCCGCACGTAGCCGCCGTCTACGACGTGGGCACGCTCGAATCGGGCGAGCCGTTCATGGTGATGGAGTACCTCGAGGGTTGCGACCTCTCGGACCTCTTCAAGCAGCGAGGCGCGCTCCCCCCCGCGGAGGCGTGCGAGTACATCGTGCAGGCATGCGACGCGCTCGGCGAGGCTCACGCGCTCGGCATCGTGCATCGCGACGTGAAGCTCGGGAACATGTTCCTCACCCGCGGCGCCTCCGGCGTTCCGATCGTCAAAGTGCTGGATTTTGGCCTCTCCAAGGCGAGCCCGTTCGGCGGCGGGGAGACCGGCGTCACGATGTCGGCGGCGGTGCTCGGCTCGCCCCGCTTCATGTCGCCAGAGCAGCTCCAAGATCCACGAACGGTCGACGGACGAAGCGACATCTGGTCACTCGGGGTCATCCTCTACCAGCTCCTCGGTGGGCGTCCGCCGTTCGACGCCGACACCGTCGGCAAGCTCTTCGCCAAGGTCATGGGCGAGAACCCGCGACCGCTGATCGAGCTCGCGCCGCACCTCGATCCGAGCCTCATCGCCGTCGTCGATGCGTGCCTGCAAAAGAAGCTCGACGCGCGGATCCCGAGCGTCGCCGATCTCGCCTCCGCGCTCGCGCCACACTGCATGAACCCGGGTCACGCGCAGAGCACCGCCGCGAAGCTCGCGAGCGTGCTCGCGAGCTCCAAGGACGCCCAGGTCGCGGCCCTCGCCCCCGGATCGAGCGCGCGCCGCGCGAGCATCCCGCCTCCCTCGGGGAGAAACGGCCCGGCGTCTGCGCGCAGCTCCCCCGCCTCGGTGCGGAACAACTCGGTCGACATGGGCGGTGGCCCGTGGGCAGGCTCGACGCAACCTCCGCCCGTCGCCAAAGAGGGCTCCGCGCGTGTTTGGCTCGGAGGCGCGGTCGCCGTCGCGGTCGTCGGTGTGGCGCTCGGCGCGCTCTACGTGAGCCGCTCCAACGCGCCCACGGGCCACGCCGAGGTCGTCCCGCTCGCGCCCTCGGCCCCGCCCGCCGCGTCGCCACCGCCTCCTCCCCCGAGCCCGGCCGTCGTCGTCGCCACCAGCGGAGCGCAGGTCGCGCCGCCAAAGGCCGCCGCCGCCGCAGCCACGCCCAAGGCCACGGTCGACCCGAAAAAATCTCCCGCGACAGCAGCTCCGCCCACTACGTCACCGCCCGCCGCCACGCCGAAGGTCAAGCCCGCGGGAGACATCCCCGCCGTCCGCGACTGAGCGTCTTCTTCCTTCTTTTCCCATGAAAATGCCTCGTTCTGTCTCCCTCCCCTTGGTCGGTCGGCGTGCGCATGGCGCGTGACGACGCAAGCCTCTCGTTCGCTCCGGAGGCGCGAGGCCTCGGTGCGGCTCCGCAGGCCCGGTCCACGAACGGACGCCCGCGCCCACAGCGCTCACGAGCGCGACGGCGTTTTCGATCGGCCCTTCTCGTTCTCGGAGTGAGCCTCGCGTTCGCGAGCCCCGCCGCCGCTGGCCCCACTGCGGCCGACAAAAAAGCGGCCGACGCGCTCTTCAAAGAGGGCCGCGAGCACATCGAGTCGGGCGACTTCGCGATCGCGTGTCCGAAGTTCGCGGCGAGCTTCAAGCTCGATCCCACGTCGAGCACGCTGCTGAACCTCGCCGACTGCCACCAGCGCGCCGGGCAGACCGCGACGGCCTACGATCGGTTCCTCGACGCGGCCGCCCTCGCAAAAAAACTAGGCCGCTCCGATCGCGAAAAGACCGCAAAAGATAGGCTCGAGGCCCTCGAGCCACGCCTCACCAAGGTCGAGCTCAAGATCAAAGAGAAGGGCGAGCTCACCGTCACGCGCGACGGCGCTCCGATGACGAAGGAAGACCTCGCGAGCCCCGTGCGGGTCGATCCGGGGCCGCACACGTTCTTCGTCTCCGCGCCGGGCAAGAAGTCCTTCAGCTCGACCGTGTCGGCGACCGAAGAGGGCAAGACGTACACGATCGAGGTGCCCGAGCTGCCCTCCGAAAACGACGAGACGCCGGTCGGCCCCGCGGTGGCGCGCGGCGGCGAGAAGAACAAAGCTCACACCGAAGATTCGCCCGGCTCGAGCCGCAAGACGGTCGCGTACATCGTAGGCGGCGCGGGACTGGTCATCGCGGGCGTCGGCGGATACTTCGGCCTCCGCACGATGTCGAAGTGGAGCGATTCGCAGGCGCGCTGCAACGACAAGGGCTGCGATCGTGAGGGCGTCGATTTCGCCAGCGACGCGAAGACCTCGGGTTTCATCTCGACGATCGGCGTCGCGGCAGGAGGAGCCCTCCTCGCGACGGGGGTGATCCTGTTCCTCACCGCCCCGAGCAAGTCCGACAGCGCGAAAAAAGCCTATCTTTTGCCGTCCGCGGGCCCTTCGAGCTTCGGCGTGACGATGGGAGGAGCCTTCTGATGGCGAGCGCGACGTTCACCCGTATCCTCTCGCTCGCCGCGCTCTCGTGCGCCGCGCTCGGAGCGTGCAACCTCATCGTCGGTGTGCACGACGTGAAGCTCCGGAAAGACTCCGGGCCCGACCGCGACGGCGACATCATCGACCTCCCTCCCGAGGACGAGGACGCCGGCCCGGAGCCTCCGCGTTTCATCGTCATGGCGCTCGGGCGCAACCACTCGTGCGCCAAGCGGAGGTCCGGTCAGGTGCGCTGCTGGGGGGACGACAGCGCGGGGCAAACCGGCACCGGCGGAAAGCTCGCCGAGCCGAACGAAGCGGGCATCCGTCAGCTCCCGGTGCCCGGCACGGTCGAAAATGTGAACGCGTTCACCGTCGCTTCGGGCGCCGACCACACGTGCGTCGCGCAGGTCGACGGCACCGTGAGCTGTTGGGGCACCAACGTGGTCGGCCAGCTCGGCACCGGCAACAATACCGCGCAGGCCAGCTCCGCCCCGGTGCGGAACATCGTCGACGCGGTCGCCCTCGCCGCCGGCTCGTCCCACACGTGCGCGCTCCGCCGCGGCGGGCAGATGGCGTGCTGGGGGCAAAACGGAACCGGCCAGCTCGGCATCGGCACCTTCACGCCTAGCAACATCCCCGCCCCGGTCGACGATCTGACGGAGGTGAAGGCGATGGCGCTCGGCCAGTCCCACACGTGCGCCGTCACGGTCGCAGGCGACGTGTATTGCTGGGGCGAGAACTACAACGGGCAGCTCGGTCTCGCGCCCGGCGAGCGCCAAGCGCGGCCTCGGAAGAGCACCGCCACCGGCGCGATCGCGATCGCCGCCTCGAACGACACCACCTGCGCGATCCTCGCGACCGGCGGCATCGTCTGCTGGGGCAAGGACGACGTCGGCCAAACCGGAAAAGGCACCGTTGGCAGCGGTCGCAACGGCACTCCGTCGCCCGTACCCGGCGTCGAAGGCGCGACCGCGATCGCTGGCGGAGGCGAGCACTTCTGCGCCATCAACGGACAGAACGTCGTCTTCTGCTGGGGCGCAAACACGGCGGGGCAGCTCGGTCAGGGCCGCGCCGACGCAGGCGACGCCGCGGTTGGAACGCCGATCGGGAGGCCACAAGCCGTGCCGGGTATCACCGCCGCGTCGGTCGGCGCGGGAGGGTTCCACTCGTGCGCGACCACCGCCGACGACGCGGTCTACTGCTGGGGCGACAACGGGCGCGGCGCGCTCGGCGACGGAACCGGACGCTCGTCGAGCACGCCGGTCGCCGTCACCGGATACCCCTGATCCTGGCGCCGAATTACGATACACAACCGAACGAAATTGCCGAGGAGGGGTGGCGCGCCGCGCCGCGGCCCATGTTCGCTCCTCGAGCGCCGCGCGCCTGTCAGGGCCCTTCGCGGAGCTCCGAGACGGCGCGTTTTCCCTCTCGTCGGCACGTCTCGACGAGGCCCTCGCCGATGCGCTTCACGAGCCCCGGCCCCTCGTACACGAGCGCGGTGTAGAGCTGCACGAGGGTCGCCCCGGCGCGGAGCCGCGCGACCACGTCGTCCGCCGACGAGACGCCTCCGACCGCGACGATCGGGAGCTTGCCCTCGAGGCGCGCCGCGACGTCGCGCAGCACCGCGAGCGACCGCGACGCGAGAGGAGCGCCCGAGAGCCCCCCGACGAGATCCTTCGCGTACGCCGGCACCCCGTCGCGGGAGAGGGTGGTGTTCGTCGCGACGACGCCCGCCACGTCGTGCGCGAGCACCTCGCCGAGGAGCGCGTCGAGGTCTTCGTCCGAGAGGTCGGGAGAAATCTTGAGCAAGACGGGCGGCTTCACGGGGCATTTCGCGCGCGCGTCCGACACCGCGCCGAGGAGCCGCGCCACGTTCTGTGCACTCTGCAGGCTTCGTAGGCCCTCGGTGT
>JAAFHV010000377.1 GCA_013297655.1 Myxococcales bacterium
GCGTTTGCCGAGCAACCTCCGCCGTCGCGCATCGAGGTGAGTCCGCCGAAGCTTCTCGAGGGTGCGCCCCCCGCGTACCCCGAAGGGGCGACCGGCGAGGCACACGTGGTCGTGGAGCTCGTGGTGGCCGCCGATGGTCATGTGGAATCGACTCGTACCGTCGAGGGCATGCCTCCCTTTACGGCCCGCGCGGAGGCCGCGGTCACGAAGTATCGCTTTGCTCCCGCGGAGAGGGAAGGCAAAGCCGTTCGCGCGCGGGTGCGAATGGTCGTGACGTTTCTCCCTCCGCCGCCGCCCGCTCCGGTGCGGCCCCCCGAATCGAGCCCTGTACCCTCCAGTGCCCCCGATAAAAAGGACTCGCGCGCGCCGGAGGAGGTCAGCGTTGCGGGGCGTCGCTACGAAACGCAGTCCCCTACCGAGCACCGTATGGGTCGTGCGGAGGTGCGGCTCATTCCTGGCGCCTTTGGCGATCCATTTCGCGCCATCGAGATCCTTCCGGGTGTAACACCCACCGTCTCCGGGCTGCCGTATTACTACGTACGCGGAGCGCCTCCGGCCGCGGTCGGATACTTCGTCGACGAAGTCCGCGTACCGTACCTCTTTCACTTTGGCCTCGGCCCGAGCGTCATCGAGCCGGCGCTCATCAAGGAGGTCGCGCTCCACCCTGCGGCGTTTCCCGCGCGCTACGGAAGGTACTCCGGCGGGATTGTAGCAGGAGAGACGAATGATCCCGCCGACAAGCTCCGTGGCGAGAGCACGATACGCGTCTACGATGCGGGGGCCTTCGTCGAGACGCCCCTCGCCAATGGACGGGCGAGTGTGGGCCTAGGAGGCCGTGTTTCGTACACCGCGTTGCTCCTTTCCCTCGCGGTGCCGGAGGCCAAGATCGACTACCGCGACTACAACGCGCGCTTTTCGGTTCGCATCACGGATCGCACGAAGCTAACCGCGTTTGGGTTCGGCTCGTACGACTATGCTTCGGAAACAAGCCAAACCACGGGCAAGGAGAACGTGCTCTTTGCCTCCGAGTTTCACCGCCTCGATATTCGACTCGATCATGAAGGCGAGAAGAGCCACAGTCGCCTCGCTGCTACCGTCGGAATCGATCGAACCCGCCTCGAGGGCAGCCGATTCGCTCGTAACCACGTGCTCGGCCTCCGCGGAAGGCATCGTGAGCTTCTGAACGACTGGGCCGAGGTCGAAGTTGGGGCCGACGTGCTCTTCGACTTCTACGACGGCGACGTGCCGAGCCCGTATGCCGTAAGCAGAAAGGCATATGGTTCGGCTCTCGCGTTCTTCTCCCCGCGAACGGACTCGAGCTCGGGGGCATGGGCGAGTGCGCTTCTTCGCCCGACGAAAACGACGGAGGTGACCCTCACTGCCCGCGCCGACGTTTTCACCAGCGCAGGTGTGGTCGCGGTTGGCCCGAGCCCTCGCGCAGCGATTCGGGCTCCCTTCACCGAGCGCATCGCCGGCATCTTTGCACTAGGGATAGCTCCCCAGACACCCGCCTTTGCGATTCCTCTTCCCGGCGTGGGATACCGGGGAATCCCCGGCGGTCTTAGCTATGCTTACCAAAAGAGCGCCGGCATCGAGGCAAAGCTGCCTTTCTCTTTTATTGGGAGTGCAGTAGGATTTCACCACAGCTACGCGAACCTCCGCGACGTACTCCAAAATCGAGACAACATCGATCTCGATGACACGGCTATTCGCGCCAATCCTCCGAGCCAAGCGGTGGGCCTCGAGCTCCTTCTCAAGCGAAGACTCACGCGTCGCTTTTCGGCCACGCTCAGCTACACACTTTCGCGTAGCACCGTCTCGTCTACGCAAGAGCGGCCAGGCTTCGTGAACCCTTTTGACCGGTCTCACGTCTTTCAAACCGCCGTTGCGTTCGACCTCACGCACGGCTGGCTCGTGAGTGCGCGCAGCGTCGTGTACAGCGGCTGGCCACGTGCGCAGGAGCTTTTTTCGGGCCAGCCCGCGCCCCGCCTCCCTACGTTCTTTCGATTCGACGCGCGGATCGAGAAGCGCTGGAATTGGGGACAGGACGGCCACATCTCGTTCCTTCTCGAGGGCATGAACGTGACCGCATCGAAAGAGGTCCTGAGCCAGCAGTGCTCTACGGAGACCCAGGTTTGCAGGAACGAATCCTTCGGGCCTATCGTCGTACCCAGCATTGGCGTGGAGGGCGCACGATGAAACGGTTAGGAGTTTTGATGATGGCGGCGCTCTTGGGGACGTCTGCCTGCGTTCCTGCCGCGGAAGACACCGCGCCACGCGGCGCGGTTGGCTTTTCGCTTACGCCATCGGAAGCAACCGGCGGCGTTTCGTTCGCGACGCGAGATGGCTACACGGTGACCATCGAACGGCTCGTGGTGCGCCTCGACGTCAATGCCTCGGAAGGGGGAAGCAACGACACGTTTTTGCTGTCACTCGCATCCCCAACAGTCATTTATGCTACGGCAGTGCCGGAAGGGAGCTCTCGAGTTTCTCTCTACTACACGGGTCGTTACGGGGGCGGGCTCGACGGTCCCGCGGATGACGGCGCGGCGCGAGATATCTTGGTCGGTGCGACGGCAAAGGAGAGCGAACGGTTCTCCAAGCCGCCCGACGTGGGCAGTCGTTTCGACGAGTCTTCTTCCCTGGAGCCACGCCCTACCGTCCTCCTCTTGCTGCGCGCGGAACGAGGACTCAAGGTGGTTCGAATCAATGCAACGTTCAGCGCAAGCGGTGGCGCGTTTCGCGATCCTCGACGAGCTCTCGCCGTACGCCGAAACGAGCTCACCACGGTCCCTCTCTCGGTGAGGGCAGAGGCTCTCTTTTCGGTTGGCACCGAGCCGGTATTCGAGAGCTTCGCAGTCGCCGACCGCAACGACGACGGTGTTCTCGACGCTACCGAGCTTTTGACGGGACGGCCGTCCGCTGCGGAGCGGCGGGACCCCGGTTTCGAGTTTCCCGTCGCGGAAGACGGGTCGCTCGTCGACCTCTTGACCGCCCGCTTGCAGGAGCGGCTTTTCCGCCTATAGCGCGCTCGAAGCAATGCCGAAGCCTTCATCCAGGTCTTCTCGTCGGTATTCGCGGCACCTTGCATGATGCACACATGTGGCGGACACGTTCCGGAGACTCGATTTTCCGGGGTGGTGTCCACGCGCGCGACTTCTGGCCTTTGCGCGCTACGATCGTGGCGTGAGGCCGTTTCACCTTTCGCTCGTGCTCACGCACGCGTGCAACCTGGCGTGCACGTATTGCTGCATGGGCGAGCACCACGCGCGAGCGATGCCCCTCGCGATGGCCGAGCGGGCGCTCGATCTCGCGGCGGACCACGCGACGACGGCCACCGGAGGCATGCTCGACGTGGGCTTCTTCGGGGGTGAGCCGCTCCTCGCGTGGGGCACCCTCGTCGCGATCGCGAAGCGGGCACGCGCGAAACCGGGCCTCCTCACGCGGCTCCAGGTGACGACGAACGGCACGCTCATCGACGACGAGCGCGCGCGGGTGCTCGCGGATCTCGGCGTAAGGACGACGATTTCCATCGATGGAACGGCGGAGTCGCACGATCGCGCGCGGCCGAACGCGAAGGGGCGCTCGAGCCACGCGGCGGTGCTCCGCGGCGTCGAGTCGCTCGCCCACGCCGGCCTCCTCGAGGACCTCTTGCTCGTGGTGTCACGCGCGAACGTGCGCACCCTGCGGAGCGACATCGCGTACCTGAGGGGACTCCGCCCGCGGGCGATCCACGTGAACGTGGCCTACGAGAGCGCCTTCACGGACGACGAGCTCGTGGCGTGGGAGGCCGAGCTTCGTGGGGTCGCAGAGGATTTCGTGACCAGCTACGGCACCGAAGGCGCGCCGCGATTTCCGCTGTTCGAGACCAAGATCGCCGCGATCGTGAACGGAGGGCTCACCGGTGACGACGGGTGCTCGGTGGGTCGCTCGAACGTGGCGGTCGCGCCCTCGGGTCGGCTTTTTCCCTGCGATCGCCTCGTGGGGGAGGACGGGCCGCGCGAGGCGCCGCGTGTGATCGGGCACCTCGACGAGGGCATCGCTCCGACACGAAGCCTCGCACGCGGCACCTCCGCTCCCGAGTGCGCCACGTGCGAAGAGCGCACGCGCTGCGGCTCGCACTGCGCGTGCGCGAACGCGGCAGAGACCGGCGCCACGAACATGCCCGGTCCGGTACAGTGTTGGCACGAGCAGGTGGTCGCCGCGCTCGCGGACGACGTGGCGGAGGCGCTCTTGAACGGGAAAAACGTACGGTTTTCTCAGTGGCTTCGCGGTACCCACATCGTGGGCGCGCGCGAAGAGACGAAACGTCGCCTCCCGCAGGTGCCCTCGTGAGCGCACGCGAACGCAAGCCTGCCCCGCGCGGGAGCCGAATTCCCGCGCTGATCGCCGCCCTCGCCCTCACCGGGCCGATGATCGCGGCCGCGGATCCGCGCGACGCTGGCCGCGGCTCGAGCGACGCCGGAGACGCGAGCACCGCGGACGGAGGTGCCCCCGCGAGCGGCGAGGGACTCGTTCAGATCGACGGCCGCGAAATGTACCGGGGCCTCACGATCGACGATCAGCCTCGCGACGAGCTCTTGAAGAGCGAGCCGTTCGCGCTCCCGGCCGGCGCCCACACGATCCGCATCACGCGCTCGGACGGCACGGCGTACGACGTGCGACTCACGGTGCAGGCGGGTGTCACCGCGGTCGTCCCACGGAGCGAGTGCCAACCGCTGGGCGGCGCGCCACCGCCGATCGAGCCACGTCCGAGCGGGTGTTGCGGCGGCGGCGCGACGAGCAACGAGACGGCGGGACGGTACGGAATGCTTGCGACGGCGGCGATGGCGATCGCGGTGGTGCGACGGCGCAAGCGCGACCGGTGACGATCGCACGCGAGATCACTCGACGCCGCTCTACGCGCTAGAACCGCTATTTTTCTCGATTGGAAGCGCACGAAGGCCCACGACACGAACGTCGTGGGCCTCGGTGCTTCGGTCACGTGGCGGTGGTCACTTGCACGCGGGCTTGGGGCTCGGGCAGCTCGTGTCGGTGTTGCGGGGGAGGGTCTGCGCACAACCCGAGACGCCCTCGAACGTGTTGCTCGTGGCGAAGTCCACGAAACGACCATCGAAGCCCTCCGTCACGCCGTGGCCGGCGATCTGCGAGAACACGGTGTCCTTGATGAACGCGCGCGGGGGCTGCGCGGTGAAGATGACGGCACCCTCGTGCTCGGCGATCGCGCTGCACGTGTTGAGCACGCAGCCGCAGTCGTGACCGGCGTACTCGATGCGCGCGTGGTTGATCTCGTTCTTCTCCGAGGGGATGCCGCCGAACCAGAGGCCCATCCAGTCACCGGCCTTCGGGGTCTCTGCCGCGGACGTGAAAATCACGGGCTTCGCGACGGTGCCGAGCACGCGGAGCGCGCCGCTCGAGGGGCTGTTCTTGGTCCAGTGCTGGATCTTGAACGCGGTGCCGGGGTGCATCTTGAGCTTCACGCCGGCCTCGATCGTGAGGGTCGAGAGGGTGCCCTCTTCGCCGCTGCCGACGATGAAGTTGCCGACCGAGCTGCGGTTCACGTGGTACGGCACGCCGCGGTCGTGGAGCGTGGCGTCGACGGAGAGGCCCGCGCCGGCGATGCGCGTCCCGCCGGTCTCGAGGAGGATCTCGTCGACGCGGTTGCCGGTGAAGGTGCCGGTCGGGAACGCGTCGATTGCATGCTCCTCGATTTCGACCGGGAACGACGAGGGCTCCGTCGCCGAGCCGGTGACGGTGAGATCGCGCGAGCCGGGGACGAACGTCGCGCCGCGTTCGGTCTGGAGGGCGGCGCCCTTCGCGTTCTTGAGCGTGACGTGATCGACAAAAACCAAAGCATCGGCGGGCATTTCCGAGTCGCCGAGCACGTGGAGCATCGGCACCGTGCGGAAGCCGTCGTGGCCGCCGCCTTCGAGCGTGGCGTACGCGAGGCGCACCGAGCCGGGCGCGTTCACGTAGAGGCTCGACCACTTCGCGCCGTTCTGACCGCGGAACACGATCGGTTGATCGGGCGTGCCCTCGGCGACGAGCGAGCCCGTCGTGGGGGTGCCGGGGAACGCGACTTTGATGAAGCGGTTCTCGCGGAGCTCGACGATCGCGCAGGGCTCGATGGTGAGCTTCGCGCCGTTGCGCACGACCACGTCGTACTCGACGATGTGCGGGCTCGCTGCCGCGGTCCAGACCTCGCCGTCTTTGACGTCGCCCTTGTGGAGCGTGCCGGCGCCGGTGGGCGCGACGCACTTGGAGACAGGAGCGGTGGTGCCCGTGCTGCTCGGCGCCGGGCTCGGGCCATCGGGATCGTTTCCGGTGTCGTCGCAGCCGACGGCCGCGAGAAGAGCGAAGAGAGCGGGAAGCGCAAAGAGAGTGCGGAGCGACATGGGGTTCCTCTGAAGGGGTGCGCGAGAGATGCGCACG
>JAAFHV010000378.1 GCA_013297655.1 Myxococcales bacterium
GGAGGCGCTCGCGGGCCGCTACGGAAAGCTCAACGTGCAGTTCGGTGAGCCCCTCACCATGGGCGAGATGCTCGCGGAGATCGACGCGCAGAAGAGCGCCACGGGGACGGGGACGGGGATGGGGACCGGGACGGGCACGGAGCGAGCGCCGAAGAGCCACGTGCTCACCGCCCTCTCCCCCGCCCGCCGGCGCGCGATGGTGACCCGCCTCGCGTACCGCGTGATGAACGAGATCGACGCCGTCACCGCCGCGACGCCGGGCGCGATCGTGGCGACCGCGCTCCTCTCCCACGGCAAACGCGGGATCGCCGACGGCGACTTGGTGGACCTCGCGGCCCGTATTTTCAAGCTCCTCCGGCGCTTCGGGGCCCGCTTCTCGCCGAGCGCCTCGGACGACGGCGCGACGATGCGTGCCTCGGGGATGCGTGAGGCGATCGAGCTCTTCTTTCGCGCCGGGCACCTCGACGTGCGCACGCCGGGCGCGCCGGCCGAGCGTGAAACACGGCGCTTCTGGTCGTCGTGGCTCGGCAAGACGGACGCGGAACCGCGGCCCTCCGCCGACGCGTTTTACGTCGTGAAAGACGAGCGGCGCCATTCGCTCGACCTCGCCAAGAACGGGGTCGTCCACTTCTTCGTCGCGCGCGGCCTCGTCGCGACGGCGCTCTTCGCGAGCGTCGACGGTCCCACCCCTCGCGAGACGCTCGTGCAACGGGTCCAGGCCCTCTCGCGGCTCTTCAAGCACGAGTTCAGCTTCCGCGCCGACGCGCCGTTCGAGCGCATCTTCGACGATACGTTGGCGGAGATGATCGCCGACGGCGAGATCGTGGACGACGGCGCCACCGTGTCGGTCGCGGTCGGGGACGCGGCAGAGGACGTCGCGCTTTACGCTCGGATCCTCGTGCCGTTCGTGGAAGGTTACCGCATCGCGGCGCGCGCGCTCGAGGGCCTCCTCCGTGGCCCGCTCGCGACGAAAGATCTGGGGAGGCGCGCCATCGCGGTCGGCGATCGGATGTTCCTCGGCGGCGACGTCGCGCGCAAAGAGGCCATCAATCGCGCGCTCTTCGACAACGCGTTCCGCGCGTTCGCGGAGCAAGGCTACGTGTCGCGCACGGACGGCAAGCTGCGCCTCGCGGAGAGCTTCGCGCGGCCCGACTCGGTCGCGACGATCGAGGGGAAAATCGCAGGATTTCTCCCCCGCCCCGCGTCGTAGAGCGAGCGCTCCGCCGCAGGACCGCTCGCGCCGTGGGAAGCCGCGCGTGCGCCCGAGCGTTCGTCGCGGATGGCGAACCGCTCGAGCTTGTCGGCCCCCGCGACCATGGATGGAAGATACGCTCGGGACACCATGTCCCACGATCCGAGCCGCGACCGAGCGGCACGCCTGCACCGATCAGCTCCCACGGAAGGCGCCGCGCCGATCGCCACGGTCGCGCTCGTGCTCCTCCTCGTCGGGTGCCGTGGAACCGGGACGTCGCCCTCGCCATCGCCGCCCCCGAGCGCGCAGGAGGCGGCCGCCGCGAAGAGCGCGCTCCCCGACGCCGCGGCCGCGGGCCCCGGGCTCGTGAACCTCCTTTACTTCACGCCCGCCAAGGTCGCCGTGTCGTCCAAGGTCGCGAATCCAAAAGACTTTCCAGAGCATCTCGTCGACGGAAAGGCCGCCACGGCGTGGAACGGAAAGACCGGAGATCTCGTCGGCGGCTTCGTAGCGTTCCGTGTCCCGAAAGACGCCCACGTCGATCACCTGCGCCTCTCGGCTGGCTTCGACGCGACCTCGAAAGCGGGCGAAGATTTGTTCCTCGCCAATCACCGCGTCACGCAGGTGCGGGTGGAGCGCGACGGACAGCTCGTGAAGAGCTTCCCGCTCGATCCCGCCGTGCGCGCGCCGCAGGTGCTGCGCATCGACGGCCCCGGGGGCGACTACCGGATCGTGGTCGAGAAGGTCGTCGGCGGCACGAAGGCGGCGTGGAAGGAGCTCGCGCTAAGCGAGCTCGCGGTGCTCGGCTCTCCAGGGAAGGAGCGTCATGAGCACGCGATCCTTCCGCTCGTGGTGGTCGGTGATCTGTCGACCGCGCCGCCACCGAAGCTCGGCGTCGACACGGGGTCGCTCGCCGAAGGTCCGTATGCCTCGGTCGACGCCTTCTGCAAGGCGCACACGAAGGCGATCGCGCCGCGCTTTTTGGCCGGCAAGGACGACTATCCCGCGTTCATCGAGCCACCTTACTGCGAAAAAAGGGGGCCGCTCGGGGGCTCCCTCGGCGAGCCGTTCCTCGAGGGTACGTTCGTGCAAGTGGTGGAGTACGACCAAGTCGAGATCCGCGTCGCGCTTCGCACGAAGGCCGGGGTGTTCGTCACGAAGGTGGTCGTAGGGATCGAAGAGCTGCGAAATCCGGGCTGCGCGGGGCACGTCTCTGCGTCGCCCGGCAAGGTCGAGCTCGTGCCGACCGCGCTCGGCCCGGCCCTCGAGATCGAGCACGTGCGCGAGCGCTACGAGAACCCGTTCCCGCGCGTGCTGCCGAACGGCGACTTGGAGCCTACGCCGGGCTCCTTCACTCGCGAAAAAACGGCCTCCCTGTGCCGCGTGGACGGCGCGGGGGCGGTGCGGTGCGCGGGCACCCTCGTCGCTTCCGGTCGCGTCACGTTCGACTCGTACGTCGAGAACCCCGCCGCCCCGTTCACGATGATGAAGGGCCGCAAGGTGCACCCGTCTGGCGAGATAAGCTACGAATAGCCCTTCCCTCGGGGAAGCTCGGGCGCGGAGGCACGCGCCTCCGGAGCGTCGCGAGGTTCACCGCGCCGAGAAAATGCCCACTTCGGTGGAGCTGGGCTACGAGTTGCTCATGGTGATGGCACGGGTCCCGCTACGCATGCCGGTCGCATGCGACGCACTTCGATGATCGGACGCACGACCCCCACGCTCTCGAGTCTCTTCCCGCTCGCCGCGGCGTGCGCGATCGCGGCCTCGGCGTGCGCGAACGCCCCGAGCCCGCTCGTTCCTCACGTCGGAGGGAGCGTGGGGGTGCCGCACAAGGGCGTGCTCGGCGGCGGGGTCGAGCTCCCGCGCGACAGCGAGGGCATCGTTTGGCTCCGTCAAGACGATCGCCATTTCGGCGTGCCGCGCCTCGTCCACGCGATCACGGAGGCCTCGAAGAAGGTCCGCGTGGCGCGCCCGAACGCGACGCTGGTCGTCGGAGATCTCTCGCGCCGCACGGGGGGCGAGCTCTCCGGGCACGCGTCGCACAGGGTCGGCCGCGACGTGGATCTCCTCCTTTACATGACGACCCTCGACGGCGTGCCGGTCCAGAGCACCGGGTTCTCCTCCGTCGGTCTCGATGGCCTCGCCTGGGACAAGACGCGGCGCGAGTTCTTGCGCCTCGACGTCGAGCGACAGTGGTTGCTCGTGAAGTCGCTCGTGGAGGATCCCGACGCGAACGTGCAATGGATCTTCGTGCACCAGAACATCGAGGCTCTGCTCCTGGAGTGGGCGCGCGCGAAGAACGAGACGACCGAGACCGTGTTCCGCGCGATGACGATGATGCTTCGCCCGAAGCCACCCGCCGATCCGCACGACGACCACCTCCACGTCCGGGTCGAGTGCATTCCAGACGAGATCGACCACGGCTGCATGCCCTTCGGCCCCGCGTGGCCGTGGCTCAAGAAGCGGGCCCGCCCCGAGCCGAGCACCGCCGAGCTCCTTCACGATCTCCTCGGCCCCGTCGGCGCCGCGCCCCCCACCGTCGCGTGGGTCGATTTTTCGAGCCCATGAGCGACGGCACGTTCGTCCGCGGCGACGCGCTCGGCGCTCTCGCGCAGGTCGACGAAGGCTCGGCGAAGCTCGTCTATGCCGACCCCCCGTTCGCCGTAAAAAAAGGGTTCCACGCGCGCCCCGAGGCGGCCCACGAGGGCGACGTGCGCGAGCGCGCGAAGGGCCCACGCGCCTACGACGACACGTGGCCATCGCTGAGCGCGTACCTCGCGTGGCTCGTGCCACGCCTCACCCTCGCCTTCCGCGCCGTTCACGAGCGCGGCACGATGTGGGTCCACCTCGATCACCACGCCGTACGCGAGGTGCAGCACGCCCTCGCGACCACGTTCCCGCGCGACGCGTTCGCCGGTGAAATCGTGTGGGTCCCCGGAAACGGAAAAAAATCGAAGCGCGGCGTTCCCCACGCCCACCAGACGATCCTCGTCTACAAAAAGTCCGACGATCACGTGTGGAACGAAAAGGCAAAAGAGGCGCGTGTTCCCTACGCCGACACCAGCCTTTCCATGCATTTTACACGCAAAGACGAAGCGGGCCGCGCGTACCGCGATCGCACCGTCGGCAAGAAGACGTACCGCTACTACGCCGACGACGGACGCGCGGTCGGCAGCGTGTGGACCGATTGCCCCGCGATGCTCGCGAACACGCCGCTCCGCGCCGAGACCACCGGCTACCCGACCCAAAAACCGGAGAAGCTCCTCGCCCGGATCGTGGCCCTCGCGACCGACGCGGGCGATCTCGTGGTCGACCCGTTCTGCGGCAGCGGGACCACCCTCGCCGTGGCGCACGCGATGGGCCGGCGCTTCTTCGGGAGCGACATCGGCGAAATCGCCGAGCGTACCGTGCGCGCCAGGCTCGCAGGCGCGGACACGACCTTCGCCACCGCGCCTTGAGCGCGAGTCGCGAGGGCACGTCGATCGGTGCGCGATGCCGGCGGTACGAGCGCACGTGCGTGCATCATGCGCATGACGTTTGGGAAGGCCCTCAGGACGCTGCGCGAGGGGCAGACGAGAGGCGGAGCAGCGGGGCGGACGCGAGCCACCCTTCCAGGTCGCGGAGGGCGACCTCGGCGAGCGCTTGGTACCGGTCGCGCTTCTTGAGCTTTCGGTTCGCGTGCGGGGGCATGCAGGCCCAAGTGATGTTGGAAGGCTGGTAGCTCGGCTGCTCGCGGCCCACGTGCGTACGGAGGCCACCGAGGGCGGTCGTCGCAGGCGGCGGGGTGAACGTCTCGCCGGCGAGCACCTGCGCGAGGCCGATCCCGCACACGAGCCCCGAGGCCGCGCTCTCCACGTAACCCTCCACGCCCGTGATCTGCCCCGCGAGGTACACATGCGGGCGCGCGCGGAGCTGGAGCCGCTCGTCGAGCTCCTTCGGAGCGTTCACGAACGTATTGCGGTGCACGGTGCCGTAGCGCTGGATTTCCACCTCTTCGAGGCCAGGAATCATGCGAAATACGCGATTTTGCGCGGCGTAGGTCATCCGCGTCTGGAAGCCGACGAGGTTGTACGCGGTGCCGGCCGCGTCTTCCTTGCGGAGCTGCACCACGGCGTACGGCCGGCGCCCGGTGCGCGGATCGGTGAGGCCGACCGGCTTCATCGGGCCGAACGCGAGGGTCATTTCCCCACGCGAGGCCATGACCTCGATCGGCAGGCAGCCCTCGAAGTACTTCACGTCCTCGAAGGCGCGCGCCTCCACCTTTTCGGCGGCGACGACCGCGGCGACGAAGGCCTTGTAGCCCTCTTCGTCGAACGGGCAGTTCACGTAGGCCTCGTCGCCGAGCGCCTCCGCGTCGAGGGTGCCGTCGTCCCCCTCCCCGCCCTTGCCCCAGCGCGACTGCTTGAAGACCTTCTCCCAGTCGAGGCTGTCGGCGGCCACGATCGGCGCGATCGCGTCGTAATAGGCGAGCTGGGCGTGCCCGATGGTCTCCGCGAGGTCCTTCGCGAGGGCGTCGCCCGTGAGCGGCCCCGTCGCGAGGATCACGGGGTGATCGGCGGTGGCCTCCGGGATGCGCTCGATCACGTCGGCGACGAGGCGAATGTTCGGGTGCGACACGAGGGCGCGGGTGATCTCGTCCGAGAAGAGATCACGATCGACCGCGAGCGCGCCGCCGGCAGGCACCTTCGCGACCTCCGCCGCGCGGAGCACGAGCGAGCCCGCGCGCCGCATTTCTTCCTTCAAGAGCCCCACCGCGTTCACGAGCGCGGCGCCGCGGAGGCTGTTCGAGCACACGAGCTCGCACAGCTTGTCGCTCGTCTGCGCCGGCGTGCGCGCCTTCGGCTTCTGTTCGACGAGGGTGACCTCGACTCCGCGCTCCGCGAGCTGAAACGCAGCCTCGCACCCCGCGAGCCCTCCTCCGACGACGGTGGTCTTTTTCACGAGCGCGTACTTAGCAAAGGCCGCGCGCGAGACCCACCACGACGAACGAGCGGAGGCACGGACATCGAGATCGACCGCGATCCTCGTGACGCTCCCGAGGCCCGGGCCTCGCGACGCTCCGGAGGCGCGGGCCTCGCGACGCTCCCGAGGCGCGGGCCTCGCGACGCTCCCGAGGCGCGGGCCTCGCGACGCTCCCGAGGCGCGGGCCTCGCGACGCTCCCGAGGCGCGGGCCTCGCGACGCTCCGGAGGCGCGGGCCTCGCGACGCTCCGGAG
>JAAFHV010000379.1 GCA_013297655.1 Myxococcales bacterium
GCCCAACTCACGTCCCCACCCTCGAGCGCCCCACGAGCCCAACTCACGTCCCCACCCTCGAGCGCCCCACGAGCCCAACTCACGTCCCCACCCTCGAGCGCCCCGCGAGCCAAGCTGGAGGCCGGATGATTTTCGTCCAGACCGAGCCTGGCCTAGGAAGCCGCGCGGAATGTACTCCTGTACATGAGCACGGCCGACGACGGCCAGGCGAAGGTATGGGCGAAAAGCACCGGCCTCCTCACCAGCGGTTGCAGGTTCGGGAGGCGAGGACGGGCGAGACCCAGGTGTCGCACTTCACCTTGAGGCTCTTCATGCTCCACTCGACCGAGGGCTGGCTGCGATCGAAGAGGTCCTTCGGCGCGCCCGCCTCCGCGAGGAAGAGCTTTCCCTGCGCCACGTAGATCGTCACCCAGTAGGTGAACGGCTTGCCGTCCTCATCGTGGGCGAGCTCGAGGCGCTTGCCGGGTGTGCCGTCGAGCGACGTTACGTCGGTGGTGCGCACGAGCGCGTAGCCGGACACGTCGCGCATCTGGAGCAAGATCGACTTGGTCCAAAAACCGAGGTCGGCGCGATCTTCGTCTTCCATGACCCGCACCGAGACGACCACACCTTCGGGGCTCGTCGCGCGGTACGCGAAGCCGTCGTTCTGCTGACCGTCGAGCTCCACGAAGCCGGGCGCGGTGGCGACCTTGAACGGCCGACCACAAGCGACGGCGGGGAGAGCGAGGGCGACCGCGAGCAAGATATGTCCGAGTTTCATGGCGCACGCTCCTCACGAAGCTGCAAAAGGTTCACGAGACCGAGCTGAGAGAGCCAAGGGAACGGGAGCCTCACCTTGCTCGCGCCGGGCAGCGTCGCCCCGCGCCCCTCGAACGCCACCGTGATCGTGGAGTAGGCAATTTTGTCCTTCAAGAGCGTAATTTTGCCCTCGAGGAGCTCCAGATCTTGGGTCACCCGCGCGAGCTCTTTTTCGATCTCGATCGCCTCTTTGACGGCCGCCTTTTCGAGGAGCTGCTTCAAGCGCGTCTGCATCGCGCGCGCGTTCTTGATCCGAATCTCGAGGTCCAAGTATTGGTCCGTCACGTCCTCTGCCGTCACGTCGCGGTGGAGCACGTCGCCGATCTTCTCGATCTGCGCGAGGGCCGCCTCGAACCGCGCGCGCGGCACCCGCACCGTGATCCGTGAGTCGTTGCGGATGGAGAGGTAACCGCCCTCTTCCTTCGCGATGCGCTCTACCGCCGCCAGGTTCGGCTGCACCTGGTAGACCGCCATCGTAATAGTTGCAGTATACACTATCTTCGAGCTGTCGCGTGGGGCCTGCTCGGTGGTGTCTTTCCTCGGCTGCTGCGTTTGTTGCGCTGGCGTCGTGGCGCCCGGCGGAGGCGGAGGCGGAGGCGCGGGCGCGTCGGCTGCGGCGTTCGCGAGTCGTTCGTCCGAGTCGGTCTTCTTCCCCGCCGGCGACTCGAAGCTGGCCGCCGCCATCGTGTCGCCGCCTTGTGCCGACATCGAAGGCGCGCGCGGCGCCTCCGCCCCGGCCTTCGCCATCCCGCAGCCGGTCTGGAGCGCAGCGAGCAGCCCCATCGTGGCAATCCAAGAGTGCCTCATGGTCATCCTTTCGAGTTATCGAGCGGCCCGTTCGGGCACGCCAAGCAGCGACCCAACGCCAGCCCCTACGCGACCTTACACGGGGACCCGCAAGGAGGTGAGAGGCAGTGCCTCGGGCCCGGGCGGTGACCGGTGCGATGGTGGCCCGCGGGTGTTTCCCTTGCGGGGGCCCGGTCGTTCCGGTAGGAAGCGAGTCCCTTTTGCCGCGCGAGTCATCTCGCGCACCCCCGAGGATCCCATGAATAGCCCGCTCGCGACCGTGAAAGAGAAGTTCGGCGACAAAGAGAAGCTCGTCGCCGCCCTCGAGAAGCTCACCGGGACCGACCTCTGGCTCGGCCGCACCAACGCCAGCAAGGGCCTCGCCCACGTGTCGAACGCCAAGCTCCTCCGCCTCCACGCGGTCTTCACGGAAGTGAAAGAGAAGTTCGGCACCCACGCGAAGCTCGTCGCCGCCGTGCTCGACACCGAGAAGCGCACGAAGGACGAAGGCTACAAGACCCGCCTCGGCACCTGGCCCGTGCCCCGCCTCTACGATCACTACAAGGCCGTCGCCAAGCGCGCCAAGGCCGCCGCCGCCAAGCCGGCCAAGCCCGCCGCGGCGCCCAAGGCCGAGAAAAAGGCCGAGAAGCCCGCCGCCAAGGCGAAGGCCCCCGCCGCCAAGAAGTAAGCGCGCGCGGACCTCGTGTCCGCGTCGGAAGAGGGGTGTCACTGCGGTGGCGCCCCTTTTTTCATTTCGTCGCGACGGCGACGCGAGCACACCCGCGAGATGGCGGAGCCGTCACCACGAGAATTGACGCCACGCGATTGGCGCTGCTTTAGTGCGTGCACCATGGCCGAGACCACCATCGTCGACGAGTTCGAGTGCACCGAAGAGACCTACTGGGAGAAGTGCCACTTCGACCCGGAGTACAACCGAAGGCTCTACCTCGAGCACCTCAAGTTCCCCGGCTGGAAGCTGCTCGAGACCAAGACCGAGGGCGACAAGACCTCGCGTAAGGTCATGCTCGATCCGCCCGTCGGCGCGCTCCCCGGCCCGGTGAAGAAGCTCATGGGCGATAGCTTCGGCTACACCGAGATCGGCACCTACGACCGCAAGACCGGCCGCTACAAGTTCACCATCATCCCCAGCACCATGGCCGACAAGACCAAGGTCGAGGGCGAGATTTGGTGCGAAAAACTCGGCGAAAAGAAGATCAAGCGCCACGCGCGGATCAAGGTCGACGTGTCGGTGTTCATGGTCGGCAAGCTGGTGGAAGAGAAGGTCATGGGCGACCTCAAGACCTCGTACGAGACCGCCGCGCCCTTCACGAACGGGTTCGTCAAAGCTCTCTGAGCGCGCACGACTAGAGCGCACGCGTAGAGCGCACGCGCACGCGCACGCGCCCCAGTGGAGCGCGGATCCGAACGATCCGCGCTCTCTTCGTTTCGAACGCGGAAACGAGCGACGAGCCGCGCCGAGTGATCACGACCGGGACGGCATCTGCTCGGCTCGGGTGGATGACGAGGCGCGGAGGGTGCCTCCCGTGAGACGGTTCGCGTAGGTGCTCATCGTATACGCGCCGAGCCCGAGCACGATCTCGAGCGCCTGCTCGCGAGTGAACCCCGCCGCCAAGAACGCGCTCCACGGGCCCTCCGCTACGTCGCCGCGGGCGCGCAGGAGCTCGACAGTGAAGTCCGCGAGGACCGCGAGCCGCGCGTCGGGGAGCGGCTCGCGCGCCACGATCGCCTTCGCCAAGGCCTCGTGCCCGGCGCGGGCGAGGATCCCTCGGTGCATCGTGACGCACACGTCGCACCCGATCTCGCGCGCCGCGACGAGCACCACCGTCTCGCGCTCGACGAGCCCGAGCGACGTCGCGTCGAACGCCGCCGCCGCCGACCGGAACGCGGAGTACAGCGCCGGAGAAACGGCCATCTTCGCGACGACGCTCGGCAAGAACCCGAGCTCGGCGCGCGTAGCCTCGAGGATGGCGCGCGCGGCCGGCGCTGCGGTGGAAGGATCGAGATCGACGAATCCGTGGTCGGTGTGTGAGGTCATGCGGGTCTCTCTGAAATAATTGTCTATGCAACTATGTGGACGAAGCGGCGCCCCGAGGGCGACGCGCACCGTCGTTCGGCGCGTCGCTACTCGAGGCGTTCGGCGATCTTACGGAGCGTGCGGCGGGTGATCTCGAGGTCGACCTCCGGGATCCCGCGCTCGAAGTGGGTCACCATCTCGCGAACCACCGGGACGAGCTTCGGCTTCGCGGCGTTTCCCTTTTTCGTGAGCGAGATCACCTTCGCGCGCGCGTCCGTAGGATCGGCCCCTCGCGTGACGAGGCCGCTTCTTTCCATCGCGCTGACGATGCGGCTCGTGGTGGGGGCGTCGCGCACGATAGCCTCCGCGAGGTCGATCTGGGTGCGATGGTCGCGCTCCCAAAGGCGCACGAGGACCGACCACTGCTCCGGGGTGAGCGTGAACCCATGCTCGCGGAAGCGCCGGTACATCGCCCGCCGCGCGCCTTCGTAAAAGCGCCCGACCCAGAACGCGAGCGCGTTCTCGATCACGATCCCCTCTTGGTGGAACTGATCCTTCACCGAAAAAGAGCATGCCTCGCCGTCAATTGATTGTCAATGCAACCATCTATCGGCCCCCGCGCGCCTCTCGCGCGACGACCATTCGAAAAAGTGAACGACCACCTTCGTGAAGAAAGGAGGCCGTTCGGAGCGACGCGGCACGAGGCGATGCCGCGTGGGGGTTTTGGGGTCGAATCAGAACGCGCGCGAGAACACGGGGACGACGCTGAACGCCGGCATCTGAAGCTCGTGGGCGCTGTCGCGGAAGGTGGGGGTGCGCAGCATCGCGTCGCGGCGGACGGGGTTGCCCACCTCTTGCGTGACCTTGGTTCGCGCGTTGGAGACGAGGAGCGGGATGCCGACCGCGGTGAGCGCGGCGCCAGCGAGCATGAGCACTCCGCCGGTGACCTGGAGCCCCTCGTTCGAGCGCGTGGAGAACCCGACGGTGCTAAACGACGTGGTGCCGACCGAGCCCGCCAGGTAAACGAACGCGCCAGTGAGGAGCGCGACCGGTCCGATGATGGTCATCACGAGGCCGCCCGCGAAGCCGCCGCTGCGGCCCGGGTTCACGTTGAGCTGGATCGCTTGCCCCGCCGAGCCCACGAGCTTGAACGCGCGCGACTCGCGAATGCCCTCGCCGGTGATGCGGTACATGGCGTCGAGGGGGAGCATCTTGTTGCACGGCGCGTGGCAAACAGGCTGAAACGAGCGCTTGTCGCCGCGATCCTGGACCTCGAGGACGGCTTCTTCGTCGCCCTCCATGTGCACGAGGACCGACTCCGAGACCGCGCCTTGCGGCGCCTGTTGGCCGGGTGGCTGACCTTGCACGACGACGACCTGCTGGTTCGGCTGCGGCTGCACGACGACCACCTGGGGCGGGAGCGCCGCGGGCTGGTTCTCGGCGACGACCTTGCCGTCGTGGGTGGCCTTGCGGAGCAGGTTCCACTGGTAGGTCTTGCTCTCGCCGTTCACGAGCACGGTGACCCGGTTTTGGGGCACGAACTCGGTGAACGTGCCGCTCACGATCGTGCCGTCTTGGAGGGTGAGCTGGTCGGGACCGGCCTTGGGATCCGCCGCCGACGCGACGCCGGACATCCCTGGAACGGCCACGAGCGCCGCGAGCACTCCGATGGCCAACGCGCGACGAGCCCCACTGAAACGCACCCTCATGAGAGACCTCCGATGGATGGCGCGACCGCGCCTCCGAAGCCGGGCGAGCCCTCCCTCGAGCTTGCCCAGACGCGGCCATTATGCAGCCTCCGTGCCCACCTCGATCGAACAAAAAGGCCGCAAAAATTCCGGGTTGGCGCCTCGGTGTGAACCTCGGGAGACGGGCCCCGGACGAGCCGATCGTGGGCCGATTCGCGCCGGATCGGTGCGGGCGTGGGCTGGTCCGCGACCGCTCGTGCCCCTCGGCGAGCCGTTTACCCTATTTTACTGCTCGAATCGGTGCGCGCGGCCGTCCGAGAGGTCACGGTTTATCTCCGGAGGTTCTTTTCATGAACACGCTTTCTCGCCTCGGCATCGCTTCCATCCTCGCACTCTCCCTCGCGACCGCGGCCTGCAGCGGCACCGGCCCCACCGGCACGGGAGCCTCTGCGCAGTCTGCTTCCGGCACCAGCCGCGCCCCGGTCGGACAGAGCACGCACGGCATGGTCAAGCTCGCGGGCGAAGCGCTCGGCGACGTCGACCTCCGCCCCGACCAACGTGTCGAAATCGAGAAGCTCGCCGTCGACGCCGAGGCGCGCCACGCTCAGCTCCGAAAAGATCTCCGCGGCGTCATGCTCGACATCGCCGATCAGATCGAAAAGGGCACCGTCGACAAAGCGAGCCTCCGCCCGAAGATCGACGTCGCGATGGCCAAGATCGACAAGGTCCGGCCCGACGATCAGCTCGCGATGGTCAAGCTCCACGGCGTGCTCGACGACGCCCAGCGTGGCCAGTTCGTCGACGCCTTCCGCGAGCGCGGGAAGGAAAAAATGCACGCGCACCACCAGGGCCACCCGCTCATGACCCTCGCTCACGACCTGAACCTCAGCTCCGAGCAGCGCGACAAGATCCGCGACGCGGTCCGCGACGGCATGCAAGAGGCGCGGGAGCACGGCGCTCGCGGCGAGCACGGCCGCGGCGCGCGCCACAACGGCCGCGGTCAGGCAGGTCACGACATGCTCGAGGCCTTCAAGCAACCCACCTTCGACCCGAAGACCCTCGCGCCGCAGGGCAGCCTCGCCGAGCG
>JAAFHV010000038.1 GCA_013297655.1 Myxococcales bacterium
GACGTGACCGCCTTCGCGCGCTGGGTCGACTGCACGAACGACCGCCACGACCGCCATCTACGCCTGCCGACCGAGGCCGAGCTCGAGCGCGCCGCGCGAGGCAACGACACGACGTTCTCCCCGACGTGGGCGGCGAAGGTGGGTGTCTTCAAGGGCGCCTCCGTAGGCACCCAGCCGGTCGCGTCGAAGGGCACGAACGTGTTCGGCCTCGCCGACGTCGTCGGCAACGCGAGCAGTTGGACGCTCGACATGTATAATGCACGTTCTTCGGACGAGACGATCGATCCGACGGACGGCGACGCTGGGAGCGGGAGCGGAAAACGTGTCGTCAAAGGCGGCTCGTGGAACCACGACGCGAGACGCGGTCGTCCTGCCGCGCGCGCCGGAGCGCCCGAGAAATCAGCCTCCGCCGAGATCGGGTTCCGCCTCGCGTTCGTCGCCGCCGACAAGCCCGAGGCCGGGGCTGGCGCGCGATTCGAGCCGCCGCTCACGCTCGCGCAAAAGGAGCCGGTTCACGAGGCACCGCCGGAGCCCGAGCCCGAGGGTTCTTCGTTCTTGCTCGACGTGGTCGTCGCAGCCGCTGTCATCGCGGGAGGGGTCTTCATCTACCGCGCGCTTCGGAGGAAGGGCGACTGAGCAAAGCGGGCCGCGCCACCCGTGACGCGCGAAGCTTGGGCTCGTAGGCCGCCGTGAACGGCTGGCTCCACGGTGCGCCAACGTCGCACGATGTATCGAGAAAACGTAGGTGGCGTATCCGTTGCAAAGGGGCTCGCCTATGCGCCTCTCTTGGATCGCCCTTTCTTCGCTCGCTCTCCCTCTCATGGCCTGTTCGATCGACGTCCAGCCCGGCCCCGGCACCGACGAGCCCTTCGACGACAGCCGCCCGGTGAGCCCGATCGTGACCGAGCCGGCGCGACCCTCGCCGAAGCCGAGCCCGAAGCCCGCGCCGACGCCGACGACGCCCGCTCCGACCCCGCCCCCGCAGGTGACGGCGACCCATCCCGAGGTCGTGACCGTGATCACGCGCGATATGGAGGGCAACGGTTGGTTCTGTACCGGGACGCTCATCTCGCCGACCGAGGTCGTGACCGCGGCGCACTGTCTCGATCCGGCGCCGCGGGTCACCTTCCAGATCGTGGCCGAGAACATCGCTGGAAAGCCGCGCTATGCCGGGCTCTCCGCGGCCGCGTTCGGAGGCACGCACGAAGTCGTCGAAAACCCGGACTTGGGCATCATCACCCTCGCGCGACCGGTCCCCCTCCCCGCGTACGCCGAGCTCGTCGACGTCACGGCGGAGGTCGACGCGGGCACGGTGCGCGCGGCAGCGCTCGTGCGCACCGCGGAGGACGTCGAGGCCCCGTTCGCTTTCACGTCGCCGATGTCCGTCGTCTCGACCGTCGCCCTCGGTTATTCGCACGGCTTCGGGACCCCCATGTTCTCCAAGGGCGGTGACTCGGGGGCAGCGCTCTTCCTCGTCGAGAACGGCGCTCCTACCCACAAAATCATCGGGATCGCGCGCCAGCCGGAGCCCTCGCGAGCGCTCGATCATTTCACCCGCGTCGACGCCGAGCTGCTGACGTGGAAGGCCGCGCGCTGAGACGCGAGCATGCTTAGCAGCTAGAGCACCGAACAGTTCGATTCGGTCGGCTTTTCGCCGATTTGCGTCGCCGTGCTTCGTTGCTCCTCCTCGGCTAGCAGCAGTAGGACTCGTCGTCGCGCCTCGCACGGCTCGCAACTCAGCGAAAATCCTCGGTCATCGAACTGTTCGGTGCTCTAGGGCTTCGTCTGCAGCACCCGGCTCAGGGTGACGTCGATCTGGCTCTGCACCGCGCGCGCGATGCTGCGAAACTCGTTCGACGAGATCCCGGCCTCGGCCATCAAGGCGTCGCGCGTCGCATCGAACAAGACCTCGCGCGCCCGCGCTAACTTTCGCATCGCGGTCGACCGATCGATGCCCAGCATGCGCGCCATGTCGTCGCCGCGAACGGTGCCCGAAGAATGCAGACGAAGGAGCAAACGCTGCTCCTTGTCGAGCTTCTGAAAGGCGGCCTCGAAGGCAGCCTTGAAGCGTTCCTTGTAGTTTACACGAAGATGATCGAGCTCCGGCTCTTTGCCGACCGGCACCTCGGGGGCGTCCCCTTCGGGGGCCAGATCGTCGCCCTTCTTGATGACCCGAAGCGCCATGCGGGTGCTCACGACGCGAATCCAGCCACCGAGCGGGCCCTGACCGGCGTAGTCCGCGAGGCGCGCGGGGCGATCGCCCTTCGAGACGAGGAGCTTCTCCGCGACGGCCTGCACGAGATCGTCGACCGCCGATTTGTCGAGCCCACGCATGACCCGAGCGACGAAGAGCGGCACCTGTGCGAGGTGCTCGCGGTGCAAAATCGCGATCGCCGCCGTGTCTCCGCGGAGGCACGCGGCGGTGAGGAAAAGATCGAGGAACACGAGCTGTTCGACCGCCTTCGTGGGCTTGCCGGTCGCGTCGAACGGAGCCTCGGGGAGGTGGCGCGCGAGGTGCGTGACGAAGTCCTCCGCGTCGAGCGAGAGCGTAGGCCAGGCGCGGCTCGCGGCCGCGAGCTTCTCTTCCAGGAACCGCGACACGTTCGCGTCGAGCTCCGGCTTGGCGTGCTCGGGCCGACGCGCGGTGCCGCTTGCGAAGAGAACGTAGGCGAGGTGGCTCACCCTCCGAGACGCTACCAAGGAACGCGTGGAGCGTCAGCGCTCGATGGATCACCGGCGGCTTAGCGCTCGACGAACGTGAAGCTCAACGTGATGTCTCCCGCGCCGTTCTGCGGCTTGGGGAAACCAACGCCTCGCAGTTGCGCCGCGATGCAGCGTTCGAAGGGGTGGCACGACGTCTCTTTTTCGGCCGCGAACGAGCGGCACGTCGAAGCATCGACGTGACCTGCGACGTCGACGTGCGCGCGGCAGAACGCGGAGCCACCGCGACGCTTCTCCGTCGTCTCGGCGAGGCACGCGACCTGCGGACACGACGCCACCGCGCTCCGCACCTTGTCGACGAGGGGAGCGGCAGCGTCGCCGAACGGCTCGAGCGTGATGCTCGACGAGCGTACGTGAACGTTCGCAGAGGCGACGCCACCGGGTGGAGGTGCCGGCGGCGAGGACGAGGACATCGATGGCGTCGTGGACGACGCTGCGGTCACGGGCACGGTCGGTGGCGCAATTTTGGCACTGGGTGCCACCGAAGGGGAGACCGGCTCGGAGGCGTGGTGCGGAGCAGCGATCGCGACGTTTTGTTCTGCCGAAGGCGACGCGCTCGTGAGCGAGGGAGGGACCGCGACCGGCGCCGACGACGTGAGTCCAGCAAGCGACGACGGCGACGAAGCGACACGTGGGATCGCGAGCGCCACCGCGACACCGAGGGCCGCCACGCCGAAGAGCCACGGCGCCGCGCGACCGAGCCATTTCCCACGTGATTCGCGGATCTCGCAGGCCGCGAGCAGCTCGTCGATGGTCGCGTGACGACGCTCCTTCGCGAAGCTCATCCCCTTCACGAGCGCAGCGCGGACATGATCGGGGACACCACGATCGCGCTTCGGTGGCGGGGGGCCGTCGCCGATCGCTTGGAGCAGCCCGCCCGGCGCGTCGGCCGAGAAAGGACGCGCGCCATAGAGCGCCTCCCACAAGGACACGGAGAACGCGAAGATGTCCGCCCGTGCATCGAGGGGCTCACCGTTGAGCTGCTCGGGAGCCATGTAGACGGGTGTCCCCGCGACGTGGGTCGCGTTCCACGAGAGCAGCCTCGGACCGGGGGCGGCCGAGCTGGGAGGCACCGCTCCATCCAAGCTCCGCGCGAGACCAAAGTCGGTGACGAGCACCGCGCCGTCGCGGAGGAGGAGGTTCTCCGGCTTGAAATCGCGATGGACGAGGCCCGCCTTGTGCGCCGCGGAGAGCCCCGCGCCCGCCTCGCGGAAGAGCGCGAGCACCTCTCGCCACGAGCGCTCCCCCGCCGAGAGCCACGCGCGAAGCGTGCCCCCCTCCGCGAGCTCCATCGCCACGAACACGCGCGCGTCGGAGACCCCCACGTCGAACACGCGGACGACGTTCGGGTGCGCGAGCTTCGCCATCGCGCGCGCCTCGCGGAGGAGTCGCGCGGCCTCTTCGCCCCCCGCCGCGTCCTCACGGAGGACCTTCAGCGCGACGCGGCGATCGAGCTGCGAATCATATGCACAATACACTGTACCCATGCCGCCGGAGCCGAGCGTCTCGAGCACCCGGTACCGGTCGATGGTGATCCCTTTGTTCGCCTGCCCGGGCTGGCCTTGTGTCGACGGCGCGGGCACGAGGGCAGCCAAGAGCTCGCAGCACGCGTCGCAGTCGGCCGCGTGATCCAGGATTTTCTCCCGCTCTTGGCCTGCGAGATCGCCCGCGACGAGGCGCTCGACGGTCGCGTCGTCGGGGCAGCTCGTGTCGCTCGTCTCGGGCATGGGTCGAAGCTCAAGGTAGCGCGCCTTCCTACTGTCGGGCCAACACGACACCGCCCGAAGACGTCACCCAAAGGGTTGGCACGCGCGTACGCTCGTGGGCTCACGGGACGCAGTTGCGAATAGCATCGACACGAAAGAGAGGGAGACGACCATGACCCGACCCGATACGACGCAGTCCGACGCCTTCGTGTTCTTCGGAGCGACCGGAGATCTCGCCTACAAGAAGATCTTCCCGGCGCTCATCGGGCTCGTGAAGCGCGACAGGCTCGACGTGCCGGTGGTCGGAGTCGCCAAAGCGGGGTGGACACGCGAGCAGCTCGTCGAGCGCGCGCGAGAGAGCCTCGTGATGAACAAGTGTTACGACGACGAGTCGTTCGCGAAGCTCACGTCCCACCTGCGTTACGTCGACGGCGACTACGCCGACCCGGAGACCTTCCAGAAGCTCCGCACCCAGCTCGCCACCGCGAAGCGCCCGCTGCACTACCTCGCGATCCCTCCGAGCATGTTCCCGGTCGTCGTGCAGCGCCTCCACGAGGCCAAGTGCACGGAGAACGCCCGCGTCGTGATCGAGAAGCCCTTCGGCCGCGATCTCGTCACCGCGCGCGCGCTGAACCACACCCTCCACACCGCGTTCCCAGAAGATTGCATCTTCCGTATCGACCACTACCTCGGCAAAGAGGCGGTGCAAAATATCCTTTATTTCCGCTTCGCGAACGCCTTCCTCGAACCGATCCTGAATCGCCAGTACGTGGAAAACGTGCAGATTACACTCGCCGAGTCGTTCGGTGTGCAAGGGCGCGGAAAGTTCTACGAAGAGGCGGGCGTGGTGCGCGACGTGATCCAGAACCACCTCCTCCAGATGGTGAGCTACCTCGCGATGGAGGCCCCCGCGAACACCTACGCGGAGGCCATCCGCGACGAACAAGCGAAGGTGCTGCGGACGATCCGCCCGATGAGCCACGAGGACACCGTGCACGGGCAGTTCCGCGGCTACCTCGACGAAGCGGGGGTCGCGAAAGACTCGAACGTGCCCACGTACGCCGCGCTCCGCATGTACGTCGACTCGTGGCGCTGGGAAGGTGTCCCGTTCTGCGTTCGCGCCGGAAAGTCGCTCGCCACCTCGTGCGCCGAGGTCATGGTCGAGCTCAAGAACCCGCCGCAGGTGGTGTTCAAAGAGCAGGCCCCGAGCATGGGAAATTACCTTCGATTTCGCCTCTCGCCGAAGGTGGTCATCGCCCTCGGGACGCGGCGAAAGGTGCACGGCGAGAAGATGGTCGGCGCGCCGGTGGAGCTCTCGGTCGTGGAAGAGCCGCCGCAGGGCCAAGACGGCCGCATGGACGCCTACGAGCGTCTCCTCGGCGACGCGATGATGGGCGACGCGACGCTGTTCGCAAGGCAAGACGTGGTCGAGGCGGCGTGGGCGATCGTGGATCCCATCATCCAAGGACCTAGCCCGATGTTCACCTACGAGCCCGGGACGTGGGGTCCGCCGGAGGCCGATCGCCTCGTGACGGATATCGGCGGCTGGAACACCCCCACCCCGTAGGCAGGGCGAGAGAGAGAAAAGTGTGGGGGGGAGATCGATTGGGATTTTGGGGCGTAAGCGGGGGCCCATGTCGAAGTATTTTGTCGTCGCGGCTCTCGTTGCTTCTTCGTTTTTGCTCGTCGGCGCTGACGCGGCGGCTTGTGGGAACGCTCCCTCGCGGCCGGTCGAGAGTCGGCCGGTTTCGCTTACGGAGAAGGCTGAACGCCTCGTCCGCGAGGCGGCCGCGAACGAACGGGAGGCCGACTCGCTCTCGCTCGATGCGTCGCGTCTCAGCGTGCGCGCGAACCAGCTCCGCGAGCGCGCGAACCGCCTCACAGGTCAGCTCCGCGCAGAGACGATCGCCCAAGCCGCAGGGCTCGATCGCGACGCCGCCGACGAACGCGCCGAAGCCGCGAACCTTCGCCTCGTCGCCACCCGCCTGCGCGACGAAGCGCGCGAGCTCACCCGCCTCGCCTCGAACGGCACACGGCCCCCGGGCTGGCGTGGCCGCGTCGTCGTCGACTGAGCCTCGCGCTTCGTTGCACTGTGCATCTATCGACGGTGCAAAACGTTCGGCACGCGACGTCACGGCGCGAGCGTCAGGTCGGTGGAGCTTTGGCTTCGTCGGCCTTTTCGGCTTCGACCTTGGGCATCGTGCCCTTGTCTTCCTGGCCCTTTGCAGGTGCAGGGAGGGACGCCTTTTTACGGCCTACACCGGGCGGATACACCTTCGGGAGGTCGGCGAGCGGGATCGCGGCGAGCATCTCCTCGAGAGCGGCGGCGTCGCGGGGGCGGTCGTGGATCTTCTTCTTGAGGCACTTGAGGACCACCTCGTCGAGGGCGGCCGGGATGTCCAAATCGGGGCGCCGCACACGCATGGGCTCCGGCACTTGGCGCTGGTGCATGTCGAGCAGCTCGCGGCGACTGGGCGCTTGGATCGGGAGCTCGCCGGTGAGCGCTTCGTACATGAGCACACCGAACGCGTAGAGATCGGTGCGCGCCTCCACCGGTGCGCCGATGCACTGCTCCGGTGCCATGTACTCGGGGGTGCCGAGCGTGTAACCCTGCTGCGTGAGGGACTCGGCCGACGTGAGCTTGCTCATGCCGAAATCGAGCACCTTCGCGGGGCCGTCTTCGCAGAGGAAGATGTTCCCGGGCTTCAAATCACGGTGCACCACGTCTTTGGCGTGGGCGGCGGCGAGCGCTCCGCACACGTCGATGAACACCGGGATCCCGAAGCCGGGCGTGATCACGTAGTCCCGCGCGAGACGATCGGCGAGCGACTTTCCGTGGAGGCGCTCCATGACGACGTACATCGAGCCGTCCGGCATTTGGTCGAGATCCAGCACACGACACACGTTCGGGTGCTCGATGTGGACCTGGATGTGGGCCTCGCGTCGGAGGCGCGCGATCTCGCCCCCATCGCGCGCCGCAGCGCCGCGCAGCACCTTCACCGCGACCTCGTGGCCGAGCGACGTGTGCTCCGCCGCGTAGACCACGCCGATGCCGCCGGAGCCTATCTTTCGGCCGATCTTGTACTTTGCACCGAGCACGGTGCCGGTGAGCTCGCCCTGGATCTGAGGGGCCGTCTCGCCGCGGAGATCGAGGCCGCGCTCGAGTGCCTTGATGCGGTTCTTCTCGAACACACGGAGAGCCTCTTCTCCCTTCGTGCGATCGAAGAAAAAGCCGACCCCCGCGCCGAGACCGCCGCCCAAGATCGCTCCCAAGATCGCCGCCGGGAGGCCGCCCGCGACCGCCATGAGGGCGCCCACGAGCACCGCCGCCGCGAGGCCCACCGCGAGCGCGCCACGTGCAGGACGCGAGGCCTGCCACGATACGTGATAGATGCATGCATCGCCGCCCTTCGCGAGGCAGCTCTCGTGGATCACGGTCGCGTCGGCGAGGCCCCAGATCCGCGGGAACGACGCGAGCAAACCTTCCCGCGCCGCGCACAGCACGTCTTCCCCTGCCGCGTCGGCGTCGACCCCGTCTTCCTGGGCGTCGGGGCGAAGGCGGTACGAGAGGCGGACCTCGGAGACGAGCGCCTTCGCGCCGCCGGGCTTGTTCTTCCCGTCGACGGACTCGTCGAGCTCGTAGAGCGCGATCCGGGTGATCTCTTTGTGGTTCTGGGCGAGGAACCGGTACGCGTCGACAGGGTGCTCGGCGGTGCGGAGCATGCGCACGAGGGTGCCGAGGGCCTCTGGGCTCGTGGCCCACTCGCCGGGCCTACGAAGCGCGTCCTCCCCGAAGAGATCGACCACTGCCCGAAGCGCGCGACGCACCGCCGTGACGCTGAGCCAAGAGGTCTCGTTCTCGGCGGCGGCAGGATCGATACCTGCGCCCTGCAGCAATTGTCGAACGCCTTTTTCGCCCTTCTCGGAGCGAAGGCGCAAGAGGTACGGCTTCAGGACCGAGGCGCGGAGCTCCTCTTTTCCACCTTTGACCGTCCCGTGTCTGAGTGAGCCCGCCACGACGAAGATCGTACAAGACGGACGCGCGCGGTGGGTGAAATTCCCAGGCTCTCGGCGACATCGTGAGGTCGTCGGTGGTCAGCGATGGTTCGCCCGCGCCGAGCGAGAGCGAGCGAGAACCATCGGCGTCACGCGTTCGCGTGGACGACGAGATCGAGATCGGCGGCGCGACCGCGGAAGTCGTCCATCATCCCGGGAGGCCCGGCGACGAAGAGCATGGTCGCGCGTTCGCCTCGCGCGTGGTGGCTCGTTACCGCCTCCTGCACCATCGCGGCGATCACCTCGAACGGCGCGCTGGTGCTCGCGGGCTCGTGCGAGACGCACACGACCACCTTCGCCCCCTGCGCGACGAGCGCCTCGAGCTCGGCACGCAGCGGCACCTGTGCGATCTCGCGAACCCCTAAAAAGAGCGTGACTTGGGACGCTCGCGCCTCGGCCGCGAGCGCGAGGTAGAGCCCACGGATCGCGCCGAGCGCGCTGCCCACCGCGACGAGCCACAACGGCCCGTCGGTCGCGGCGGGATACGGAAACCCAGCGAAGCTCGGGACCGCGACGAGCAGCTCGGCACCGAGCGGAGCGCTGAGCACCTCGTGCGCGACGGTGCCGGCGTCACGAACGAGGAGCGCCCACCGTGTCGCGCTCTGCGGGGAGGCGAGGGCGAAGAACGCGTCTTCCGTTTCGCCTTTGACAACGAGGACTTGGCCATGTCGCGCGTAACTGTTGCGGACGTGGTCCGGCGCTTCGAGGTGCACGAGGGTGAGGCCTGCGCCCGCGTCCTCGCGCGCGACGATGCGAACCCGCGCGCCGTCCGCCGCGTTCAAAAAGCTCCGCTGAGCGTGAGCCCGCCATACCCCGGCGCCATGCTGGGCACGATGCGAGGAAGGCGCGCCGAAGCCGCTGCGGGGCCCGTGGGCTCGAGAAAATGCCAGATCAGCCCGGTCGCGACGAGCACCCCGCCGCCGATCGCGGCGCCGATCCCGACGCCGTTGAGCGTCTCGGCGCGGGCCGCATCTTGGCTCTCCGCGGTGGTCGTGCACGCAGAATTGCCGACCTCGAACTTGGGACCGTTCGGCTCGCTCGAGTTGCGCGGAGTACCAATCCGCGGATCACCCGCTCTGATAGGTTCACACCCTGCAGGCACATCGAACGCGGCCGTCATCACGATGCCCGCCACGAGCACCACCGCGCCGGCGCCGGTGACGATCCACGGTGCGATCCCGTGCTCGCGCACGATCACGTTGTTCGCGGGAGGCGCGGTGTCGTTGCGCGCAGCGGCGGAAGCAGCAGCGGCCGCCGCTGCGTCACGCTCTTTTTTCTTCTCTTCGACGAGCCCACGAAGATTCTTGATCTTGGTCTCGATGGGCGACCGCTCGGCGCCGGTGAGGGCTTGTCGCTCGAGGACGAGGGTGAGCGCGGCGATCGCGTCCTCGTACTTGCCCTGCTTCTCGAGCACGCTCGCGATGATCTGGAGGAACGCGTGGCGGGAGCAGTCTTTTTTGTAGGCGGCGACGAGCAACGTGACCGCTTCACCGTAAGACGACTCGTCGGCCTTGTTTTTCCCTGCGATGAACGTCTTCCGTGCCTCGTCCGCGGCCTCCGGTTTCACCTCCGAGCAGGCAGCGGGAAACTCGATCGGGCGCGACGACCCTTGCGCAACGGGACCGGGCTGAGCGAGCGCGGTGCCCTCGCCATAAAGGCCGATCGCCAACGGGAGGGCGATAAGGCTCGCCAAAAGGGAAGTGTGCGATTTTGCCATGACCAAGCTCAAGGAAGATAGCTCGCGACGTCGCCGCTTGGACACCAATTCCGACCCAGGCTCGCCCTCCGGCGACAGGTGCCGTGTGCTTTCGCCGACGAGGACGGAGGCGTCCGAAGAGGCACCCCTTCACGTAGGACCTGGATCCTCAGGCGGGAGCGCGGACCTTGGTAGCTTTTGCACCGAACTGGGTGGTCGCGTCGGCGAGCCAGGCGAGGCCGGCGTGATCGGGAGGTAGCGCGACCGCGCACAGCACGAAGCCACCGGGGCGCACCTCGGCGTGGAGCGGAGTCTGCCAGCCCATCACGAGCTTCTTGAGGCTCGGCGTGAGCGCCTCGGTGACCGCTTCTTGCGTCTGGCCGAACGTGGCGAAGATGCCATCGAACCACGCGTCGCCGCCGCTCTGGCGCTGCATCGACACGAGATCGAGCGGCTCGCCGAAGAGCAAATGACGATCGCTGGTGATCGCGAATTTGCCTTTGATTCTCTCGTCTTGAACGATCGCGAGCCAAGCCGCGACCTCACGCTTGCCGCTGTGGAGGTGCGGCGCGGGCACCTCTTGCACGATCGTGGAGAGCGTGATCGAGCCGATGTCGCCGGTGGCGCTGAGGGCGTGCTCGTAACGAATGGGCACGCGCAGTGTGGCGAAGGGCTCCCACACGCGCATCCAACGCTCGTCGGCGTCGGGCTCGTAGCGGAAGCCGCGTGTCGCGGCGAAGTGGGCAATCCAGGGGACGGAGACGCTCACGCGGTCGCGCTCACATCGAGGGAGCGGCCGAGTGGGGCATACGCTCGCCCTTTTGCTGGCGCTCTTTCATGTCGTATTTGCTCGGGCACTTCGCGAGCACGCTGGTGGCTTCGAAGGTGCTGTCGGTGAGGAGCTCCCCCTCCACCGTGACCGCGACGTCCATGTCCGGCACGTCGCGGAAGGTATCGGGGACGACACATTGCGCGAAACGAACGGGAACTTGAACGCCGTTTTTCTCGATGGTGAAGCGGTACTCGCAGGGCTGCTCGCGCTTCTTCAAGGTGCCGTGCACCAGGTTGCCCTCGGCCCGCACTTGGCGCCCGGCGAAGGTGGACTTGTTCTTCACGAGCTCGTCCACCGGCTTGGAGTAGATGCCTTTGCCCTCCATGCTCGTGAACACGAGCGCGACGATCGCCGCGGCGGCCATGACGAGCGGGATCGCGATGATGAGCCCCTTGCGAGTGGAAGCCTCCGAGCCATCGTCCCCGCGACGCCGACGGAGGGGGACTTCATGGGTGTTCCCGGGCACGTCGTCGGACGACCCTTGCGAGTCTCCGGCGGGGGACTCGGGAGCCATCTCGCTCTTGGTGGGGTCGCTCATTGCCCGCAAAGTCTAGGGTGAGATCGGCGTTGCGTCCACCAGGCCAGTGCATTCGGCCATCGGGCCACGAGTCCGAGCTGCGCTCGTCCCGTTGGCACGGTTGGTTCGTGGCGTCGCTCGGTCCTTCGCCCCCGCCTTGCGGGAGCCTCGCTGGCGCGTGCTACGCTTCGATGTGGGTAAGCTCTCGAGCTTCCGCTTAATAGCCGCGACAATCCCAGAGGTACGTGCCGTGACCGACGTTCTTGCCAAGCCGGTCCTCGTCCTGAACCGGCATTTTTCGCCCATCCAAATGACCACCGCCAAGCGCGGGATGATTCTCCTTTACGGCGGCGCTGCGCATGCGCTCGACGAACAGGGAGAGCCCTGCGATTTCGAGAAGTGGCGCGCGCTCCCCGTCCGAGAAGAGGACGACGCGATCCCGATCGTAGGCGGCGCGCTTCGTGTCCCGCGGGTGCTGCATTTGCTGCGCTACGACCGCACGCCCCGTCTCGCGATCCGCCTCACGCGGAAGAACTTGATGATTCGGGACGACTACCAGTGCCAGTACTGCCAGAAGAAGCCGCTCGTCCGAGAGCTGAACATCGATCACGTACAACCGCGATCGCGCGGCGGCCCCGACACGTGGGAGAACCTGGTCGTGGCCTGTCGGATCTGCAACCTGAAGAAGGGCTGGAAGACACCAGAAGAGGCGAACATGCGCCTCTTGAAGAAGCCAGTCCGCCCGCGCTGGGCGCTCACGACTCACCTCGTCATGTCGACCCAAGCGCGCTTCCCGGAGTGGGAGCCCTTCCTCGAAGCGGGCTGATGCAAAAGAAGGGTGCGCTCTACACCCTTCTCGCTCGTTACTGCTGGATGATCCCGGCGTCGCGGGCGGCGCGGAACTGATCGAGGTTGCGCTTGAAGTTGAACGGGTAGTGCGCCCGTGTCTCCAAGCCCTTGGCGCTGGGGGGGAACTTCAGGCTCTTGATGACGTCGACGAGGCACTTGCCGATCGCCTCGTCTCCCACGTTCGTGTGGGCGGGATCGACGCTCGCGTCGGCGATGACCCCTTGCGGATCGATGACGAACTTCACGTCCACGTCGCCCTCGAGCTTGGGGTTCTTCGAGGCTTGGCGGTCGTAGCAGGCGCGCGTCTCGGGCTTCTTCGCCTTCACACGGGCGGCGATGTCTTCCGCGGAGCGACCGTCGGTCTTCGTCTCGAGCTTTTGGCCGAGGCCGCCGTCCTCGTCGACGCGGGTGGTGGTGGAGCCCGGGGTGCCGACCTCGGCGGGACCGGAGGCAGAGGGGCTCGCGCTCGCGACGCTGCCCGGCTCGGGGGTCTTGACGGCGCCATTTCCGCACGCGGCGGCGGCGAGGAGCAGAACCGAAGGAACGAACACCGCGATGCGCATGAGAATTCGCATGGAGCGACGGTACCCGATTTTCGATCGCGAGCCGCGCGCGAACGGCGGCGCCGAAACCGTCGCGAGCCTCGACGACGGCGCCAGAGCACACGTCGGATGCGCAGCTCGACGACGAACTGAGGCTGTTTTGCGCGGGTCGCGGCTCGACGAAAGGCCCTTCGTGTGCTGAAGAGAGGCGATGCGCGGAGTGATCGTCGGCATCGGGATCGCGGGCCTCGTCGGGGCGTGCGCGCTCACGTTCGCGGCCTGCCGCGACGACTCTCCCACCGTGCAAGGGTGCCGAAACATCCCCGCCGGTGGCTGCCCGCGGTCGCGCGGCTTGGCCTGCACCGATCCCGCGTGCGAGCGGGTGTACCTCTGCAATGAAGACGGCTCGTGGACGCTCGATCGTGAGTGCCCCAAGCGCGCCCCCGGCCCCGACGCGGCGACGAGCGCCACGAGCGACGCCGCGGCGCCCCCGGTCGACGCCGGGTTCGTCGTGCCCCCCGGGGCTTATGGCGGTCCTGGTTGCGCCGCGCTGCAATCTCCGGACTGCGCGCTCGGCACCGCCCTCGCGTGCGGGAAGAGCTGCTGCGGCTGCGAGGATCTCTTCATATGCGAGAGCGGCGGCTGGGCCGGCTGGGGCTACTGCGGCGACGCGGGCCCCGTAAAATCCGGGCGCTGAGCGAGCCGCGTGGGGCTTCGCGCGATCGCGAAACGAGCGACGATCAGAGCGTTCCGAGGGCGGACTCGAGCTCCCCGAGGGCGTGGGTGTTGCCCATTTTTTTCGCCCACGTGATGCCCTCCTCGAGCCACGTGCGCGCTTCGTCTTTGCGGTCGGCCTCGGCGAGCATCTGCCCGCACATGAGGTACATCGCGACGTAGTCCGGCTTGATGCCGCGGAGATCGACGAAGGTACGGAGCGCGTCGTCCACGCGCGCGCGGGTGCGGTACTCCATCGCGAGGCCGTAGTACGCCATCGGATCTTGGGTGCCCTTCTGGACGAGACCCTCGAGGAAGAGGAAGCGCTTGTCACTCATGACGGCTGAAGTAGTGCATCGCCCACGCGATCGCATCAAGTCTTGCTGCGGACCTCGTGCCCGACGCCAACGCAGAGCGTTCGCACGTCGCGGTCATGGGTCAGAACCGCCGCGGTCGCACGTCGGAACCCGCGGCCGGACCGCGTGCGTTGCGAGCGGGACCGGGCAGCGACACGCCTCTGGGAAGAGGTCCGGCGATGACATTGTGCGTCGCAGCGTTCGGGTGCAACAAAATCGGCCAGATTCGCTTCATTTAGGCGCCAAGGAGCCATATTGCATTGCACAATTTTTGAGCCGTGGTCATAGTAGGCGTTCGATGCTTTACCGCTTGCACGAGCTCCAGCGTTCTCTTCTCGAGCCCATGGCCAAGGTCACGGGCGCCTTCTCGTCGATCCTCCGCAACCCACGGAGCCCCTTCGCGAAGCTGCCGCTCGCGCGCGTCGTCGGGGCGAACCAGGCGATGTGGCACCGCCTCACCAAGCGCTACGAGAAGCCCGCGTTCGGGATCGATCGCACCCTCTCCCATGGCCGCGAAGTGCACGTGGCGGAGACCGTGGTGCTCGACGAGCCCTTCTGCGAGCTCGTGCGGTTCACGCGGTCGAGCGAAGATCCGGTCGTCGCGGAGAAGCTGCGGAACGATCCGAAGGTGCTCTTGTGCGCCCCGCTCTCGGGCCACCACGCCACGTTGCTTCGCGACACGGTGCGCTCGCTCGTGCAAGACCACGACGTCTACGTGACCGACTGGGTCGACGCGCGGGACGTGCCCGTCACCGCTGGCGAGTTTCGTCTCGACGACTACGTGCACACGATCCAGCGCCACATTCGCCTCCTCGGGGCGAAAGATCTCCACGTCCTCGCGGTGTGCCAGCCCACGGTGCCGGTGCTCGGCGCGGTGTCGCTCATGGCGCAAGCGGGGGAGACCACGCCGCGCACGCTCACCCTCATGGGCGGCCCCATCGACGCACGGAAGAACCCCACCGAGGTCGACACGCTCGCCACGAAGCACCCGCTCTCGTGGTTCGAGAAGAAGCTGATCCACAAGGTCCCGAAGGGCTTCGCGGGCGAGGGTCGCCGCGTTTACCCTGGGTTTTTGCAGCTCACTGCGTTCGTCTCGATGAACCCGGCTCGTCACGCGGAGGCGCACTGGGACTACTGGTTCGACCTTCAAAAGGGCGCCACCGGCGAGGGCGGAGCGGCCGCCCACGAGCGGTTCTACGACGACTACAACGCTGTGCTCGATATGGACGCGCAGTACTACTTGGACACCGTGAAGACCGTGTTCCAAGAGTTCGCGCTCGCGAAGGGCACGTGGGACGTCGACGGCGAGCGCGTGCGCCCGGAGGCGATCACGAAGACCGCGATTTACACGATCGAGGGTGAGCTCGACGACATCTGCGGAGTGGGCCAGAGCGAGGCCGCGCACGAGCTTTGTTACGGCGTGCCGAAAGAAAAGAAGAAGCACACGCTCGCGAAGGGCGTGGGCCACTACGGCATTTTTTCCGGTCGAAAGTGGCGCGAGCAAATCTACCCGCTCGTGCACGCGTTCGTCCGCGAGCACGAGGCGAAGGCCCCCGCCAGCACCAACGAGCTCACGCTCACGACCCCGTCGCACCTCGCCGGAGACGCTTGAGATGCTCGCCGGCAAGGTAGCTCTCGTCACCGGCTCCACGAGCGGCATCGGCCTCGCGATCGCGCGCGCGCTCGCCGAGAAGGGCGCCAGCGTGATCCTCAACGGCTTCGGGGACTTCGAGAGCGCCAAGCGCGAGGTCTCGGAGGTCGCTCGCGGCGGCGCGCGCGTGGGCTACCACGGCGCCGACATGAGCCGCGAGCACGACGTCGCGGCGATGATGACCTACGCCGCCCAAGAATTCGGCGGCGTCGACGTGCTCGTGAACAACGCCGGCATCCAACACGTCGCGAAGATCGAAGACTTCCCGGTCGACAAGTGGAACGCGATCCTCGCGATCAACCTCACGTCCGCGTTCCACACCACCCGTCTCGCGCTGCCGCACATGAAGGCGAAAAACTGGGGCCGGATCGTGAACGTGGCCTCCGTGCACGGGCTGGTGGCCTCCGCCGAGAAGAGCGCCTACGTCGCCGCGAAGCACGGGCTCGTCGGCCTCACCAAGGTCACCGCCCTCGAGACCGCGAAGACCGGCGTCACCTGCAACGCGCTCTGCCCCGGTTGGGTGCTCACCCCCCTCGTCGAAGCGCAGATCAAGGCCCGCGCCGAGAACGAAGGTGTAGACTACACCGAAGCGAAACGCAGGCTCGTGGCTGAAAAACAGCCCTCCGGTGAGCTCGTGACCGCCTCGCAGCTCGCGGAGCTGGTGCTCTTTTTCACGAGCGAAGCGGGCAGCCAGGTGCGCGGCGTGGCGTGGAACATGGACGGCGGCTGGGTCGCTCAGTAGCCGCGGATCACACGTCACGCCTCACGCCGTCACGCGTGAAGCGCGGCGAGATACGCCTTCACGAGCCGCGTTTGGCTCTCGCCGGGGACCACGAACCGAACGAGCAGACCGAGGTCGAGGCTCGGCAAAATCGCGCTCGTCGCGTGCACCTCGTAGGCATCGCCGACGAGCCGAAACACGCGTAGCGCCCCGTTTTCGTAGAGCATCACGTCGCTCCGGAGGCGCGAGCCACCTCGGGCACGGCGAGGCCCGCGTAGACGGCGAGCTTGTCGACGAGAGGGCTCGAAACGACGATCTCGAGCGCGATCGCAGGCACGCCGTCGGCCGCGATTGGACCGAGCGCATAACACTCGTCCGGCTCGAGCCCGCGCCGCTTGGCTTCCTTGCGAAACGTCGTCGCGCCGAAGCCGCGGAGATCGACGTCCTCGTCCATCGCCCACGCCTCGAGCAACCTCGCGATGAGCTGGTGGAGCTCACCGTGGAGGCGCGAAGTCGTCGCGAGCTCGAGCCGGCCTTCGAGGTAGGTCATCCGTGTGTGGTCTTCGTCGCCGAGCCGATCGCGGAGGGCGAGGTACATCCACCAAGGCACGTCCTCGAGCACGAAGCGGCGCTCGTCATCACGTGCGACAGCCGCAGCTCCGGAGGCGCTCGCCATGCAAAAGTCCTAGCACCCGTGGGATCAGCGTGCCCCGACCGCGCGCGTGATCATCGCCGACACGTCGGCGACGAGCGCCATCAGGCCGTCCTCGGTGCCGCCCGAGGTCATCCGAACGGGACCGTCGCCGTCGAGCCACAAGAGCGAGAGCCCGTGCACCGACGACCACGCCATGAACGTGACGGCGCGCACGTCTTTGTCGCTCGCCCCGGGCCCCGCCGCGTCTTGCGCGAGGGACAAGAGCGCCCCGAACGCGCGCATCGACTCGTTCAAACAGCCGTCGCTCGGTACGTCGCTCGGGGCCTTGCCGAACATCGTGCGCACGTGCGCGGGGTGATGAACGGCGAACTTCACGTAGGCCGCGCCCGATGCCTCGAGGCGCGCGTTGGGCGACAGCGGGAGCGCACGCGCGGCTTCGAGCGCGTCGGCCAGCAAACGGAACCCGTCCTCCGCGATCGCGTCGAGGAGGGCCGCCTTGTCCTTGAAGTGATGCGACGGCGCCCCGTGCGAGACCCCGAGGCGGCGCGCGAGATCGCGGAGCGAGAACTCGACGCGACCGTCGGCCTCGAGCATCGCGACCGCCTCCGCGAGCAGCGAGCGGCGGAGGTCCCCGTGGTGGTAGCCTGCTTTTTTCTCGGGCTTTGCAGGCTTTTTTGGCTTCTTCGCGGCCACGATGAGGGAATACCGCGTCGCGCCGAGCGGAGCAATCCTGTCAGCGGCAAGATTTATCTAGGCAGTGACAACTTTAGATCTGGACAGTGACCAGTCCGAGGCTATGGTCCATCTGGTCACTGACTAGACACGAGAGGATTTCACGATGCCGACCCAAGATACGTTCGTCCGCCGCCACGCCTCGCGCCTCGCCCCGATCGCGCTCGTTTTTGCAGCGGCGGGCGCCGCGCTCGCCCAAGGCGGCTGCGCGAGCATCGCGATCGCGGTCGCGCCGGACAAGGTGGCCGTCCCGGACGAGACGCCCGAGTTTCGCGCCGCCGAGTCCGCGTTTTGGACCGCGCTCCATGGCGGCCACTACGAGAGCATCGAAAGCACCCTCGAGCTTTACCAACGCGCCTACCTGAAGAACCCCGCCTCCCCGATGACCGCCGCGCGCATCGGGTGGCTCCACACCTGGCGCGTGGCCGAGCTCGCTCGCCTCGAAGGCAAGGCCCCCGCGACCATCACGGACGACATCGTGCTCGCGCGGAAGTACTTCGGGGAGGCGGTGCACCTCGCGCCGAAGGAGTCGCGATTTCTCGGATTTTACGCGAGCCTCACGATGGCGGAGGGGGCCGTCCACAAGGACGAGGCGACCACGCGGCGCGGCTACTTCGCGATGAACGACGCGATCTCGGCGTGGCCCGAGTTCAACTTGTTCACCGCCGGGATCAGCGTCGCGATGCTGCCCGCGACGGACGAGCTCTTCCTCGAAGGCCTCGACCGGCAGTGGCAAACGCTCGACGTGTGCATCGACGGCACCTTCGATCGCAAGGACGGCCGCTTCGACAAGCACATGGCGCTCGAGACGCGCGAGGGGAAAAACCGCGCCTGCTGGGACTCGTGGGCCGCCCCGCACAACCTCTCTGGCTTCTTCCTTCACATGGGCGACATGCTCGTGAAGAAGGGCGACGTGGCGAAGGCGAAGGTGATTTACGAGAACGCGAAGCTGCCGAAGAGCTACGCCACCTGGAAGCTCCGCGACGTGCTCGAGGATCGCATCGCGAAGGCCGAAGGCTACGTGGACGATTTTCGCAAGACCGATCCGAACGGGACGGGCAAAAAGCCGTTCTGGGCCGCGACCTTCGCCTGCACCGGCTGCCACGCCGAGTAACCGAGAGACGCTTCGTTTTCACCCTTTACGCGACGCCCGCGAGGCGCGATACCGACCCCATGACCGAGCGCCTCGTCGAGATGATCTCCGCCGACCAAATTCGAGCCCGCACGAAGGAGCTCGGGAAGCAGATCAGTGAAGACTACAAGGACAAGGATCTCGTCTTCGTCTCCGTGCTGAAGGGCAGCTTCATCTTCGCGGCCGACCTCATCCGCGAGGTGGACATCACCTGCCGCATCGATTTCCTGGGCGTGCGCTCCTACGGCGCCGGCACCGAGACGAGCGGCGTGGTGCAAATCACGAACGATCTCTCGCGACCGATCGCCGACAAGGACGTCGTCATCGTCGAGGACATCGTCGACACCGGCCTCACCGTCGCCCACTTGATGGATCTGTTCCGCACCCGCAACCCGCGCAGCGTGAAGGTGTGCTCGCTCCTCCACAAGCCGGCCCGCGCCCGCGTGCACATCCCCGTCGACTACTTGGGCTTCACGATCGAGGACAAATTCGTCGTCGGTTATGGCCTCGATTTCGACGAAAAATACCGCAATTTGCCCTACGTCGGCATCGTCGAGCGCACCTGAGCGCGACCTGACGAAACTGCCCGCGCGCCGTATGCTGGCGTCGTGCGGGCTTCCGATTTCGACGACGAAGCGTTCTTCGCGACCCTCGATCGCGAGGGCTTGCGCGTGCTCGTGATTGGCCGCTTCGCGATGGTCGCTCTCGGGGCGCCGCTGCTCACGGCAGACTCCGAACTGTGGTGCGATCCAGACGCGATAGAATCGCTCAATCGCGTCGGCGCGGACTTCGAGCTCTACCCCACCGCGACGCCGGACGATGCGCGGAGCCGTGGACGGTACGTGCTCGAGGGAGACGAGCACGTCGACGTGATGGTCGCGCGGTCGAAGACCACCATCGAAGGCACCGCCGTCCGCTTCGACGACCTGTGGACGCACCACGAAGCGGTCGTGTTCCGCTCCACCAGGATCCACGTGCCTTCGCTCGAAGGTCTCCTCGCGACGAAGAAATTCGCCGATCGGCCGAAGGACCGCGAAGATCGTCTGTGGCTCGAGGCCCTCGCCGCGAAGGCTGGCCGATGAGCGCCCCCGACGTCGACGACGAAGCGGCAGAGCGCGCTCGGCTCATCGCGTGGTTCATGACGCGCTACCCCACTCCGGAAGCTCGCCTGCTCTACGCGATCCGAAAAAAGAAGCTCTGGCGCGAGGTCCAGCGAAGGGGCGCGGGGTACGTTCCGCCGCGATCCGACGACGATCCGTGACGCACGAGGCTCGCGCCTCCAGAGCGACGTGACGCTCGCGCCTCCAGAGCGACGAGACGCTCGCGCCTCCGGAGCGACGTGACGCTCGCGCCTCCAGAGCGACGAGACGCTCGCGCCTCCAGAGCGACGAGACCCTCGCGCCTCCGGAGCGACGAGACCCTCGCGCCTCCAGAGCGACGAGACGCTCACGCCTCCGGAGCGACGAGACCCTCGCGCCTCGAGAGCGACGAGACCCTCGCGCCTCCAGAGCGACGAGACGCTCGCGCCTCCGGAGCGACGCGAGGCCTATGCGCGCGGGAACACCTTGAAAAACGAGCGTGGCGCGCGCTTCTTGCGGCGGCACTCGGTGCGGGCGTCGAGGTAACACACGGTGAGCGCGCGACGGGGGAGTCCCGTCTTGCTTCGTGAAGAGCGATGCCACGCGTGGTTGTGGACGAGGATCACCTCGCCCGCCTCCACGGGAAGGAACACCGATTTTTTCTCCGGCTCTTCGCGGAGGAGCGCGGGCTCGGGCACCACCCCGCCGAGCTTCGTGACGAGCCCACGGAGGTGGCTGCCCGGTACGATCTCGAGGCACCCGCCGTCGAGCGGCGCGTCGTCGAGCGCGGTCCACACTTGCAGGCTCGGCTCGCGGTCGAGGCCCCAAAAATCGCCCCCGTCCTGGTGCCAGGGGAGGTTCGAGCCGCCCGTCTCGGCCGCCTTGTTGAACACGAGCGCGCGGTAAAGCGTCACGTCGCCGCCGTACACCTCACGCGCGAGCGGCTCGAAGAGCGGGTGCGTGATCCACTCGAGAAAAATAGGGTCTTTCTCCAGCTTCTCGACTTTGCGGTAGCCGAGGGTCGGGCCCTCGTAGCCCTTGCCGTAGCTGAGGTCCTCGTAGCGGCCCGAGTCCGTGTCGCGTTGGAAGAAGATCCCCTCGTGCACCACCGCGCCCATCATGATCGCGTCGATGCGGTCGCGCATGCGGACGAGGCGCTCCGGCTCGGCGAGCTTGCCGAGACGCGCATAGCCGTGCTCGCGATAGTGCGCGAGCGCGGCCGCGAGATCGTACGGGAGCTCAGCGGCCATAACGTGCGTCCGTCCCGGTCCATGCAAGATGCATCGTTTCGATCGCCGCCGCGACGTCGTCGGGGAGCTTCGCGGCGAGGCCCTCGTGCGCGGCGTCGAGGTGCTCCACGCTCGCGGGGCCCACGACCACCGCCGCCACGTCCGGCTTGCCGACCAAGAACCGGTACGCGAGCGACACGAGCGAGATCCCCGCGCTCGCCGCGAGCGCGCCGAGCTCGTCGCGGCGCGCGAACATGGACGCCGTCCAGTAGCGACGCTCGTAGAGCCCATTTTTGTCGAAGCGCGACCCGCTTTTGTCGCCGGCCGGGCTCGCATGGCGCGGGGTGAGGAGCCCACCGGCGAGCGGGTTGTACACCTCCGTCTCGAGGCGATATTTGCGGGCGAACGCGAAGTATTCCACGTCGAGCTGGCGCACGAGCACGTTGTAAATCATCTGCGCGCGGGCAGGTTTGGGCAGGCCGAGCGCCTTCGCGGCGGCGAAAAGCTCTACGATTTGCCACGAGGCGTAGTTCGACACCGCCCAGCCGAGGATCTTCTGCTTCTCGAGGAGCTCGGCGATCGCGGAGAGCGTCTCTTCGATCGGCACCGCGGGGTCCGGCACGTGGAGCACGTACGTGTCCAAACGATCCGTGCCGAGCCGGGCGAGGCTCTCGTCCGCCGCGGCGAGCACACGCGCTCGCGAGAGCCCCTCTGCCGCGCGGCCCTTCCGCCACGCGCCCACCTTCGACACGACCCGAACACGATCCCGACGCGAGCCGAGGGCCGCCCCGAGGATCGTCTCCGAGGCGCCGTTCTCGTACATGTTCGCGGTGTCGAACGTCGTAACTCCGAGCTCGAGCGCGCGCGCGACGACCCGCTCGGCCTCCGCTCGCGGGGTGCGCCCACCGAACGTCATCGTCCCGAGACGTAGCTCCGTCATGGGCGTAGGCTACGTCACGGACCTCCCGCGGCGGGGCGCAAAGCTCATCCGATCGGCGCCTGCCCCGTAGCGGGCGACGCGGCTACTGCCCGCAGGCCTCCGCCTTGACCCCAGCGAGGCACCCCGCCGGCGGCACGAAGCCGTCGACCGCGGCAAAGCAGGTCTTCTTGCCGTCGAAGTTGGTCCCCTCGGCGCCCAGCAGGCGGCCGGTCGACCGCTCGTGGAAGCACGTCACCCTGGTGTCGCGACCGGCGAGCGAGACCGCATCCATCGCGCCGCACGCTCCCGCGAGCCTTGTGAGCGGCTTCCCTCGCTCCGCGCATATGGTCGAGACCGAGAGCTGCGACTGGTCGAGGGAGGCGCCACATTGCACGCCGAGGTCGTACGCGGGAACAGGGGTCGTCCTCGAGCAAGCATGGGTATCCGCGTCCGCCGACGACGCGTCGGCCCCCGCGTCCCCCTGGCCAACAGCCGCTGAGCCGGCCTCGTCAGAGGGCGAAGAAGACGATGCACAAGCGCTCAAAGCCAGCGCACCGACGACCAGGAACAGGGTTTTGGAGATATCCATGTAGGAAGACTTAGCATCTCGCATACCAACACGATGGCCCCCCAAACAGAGCACAAAATGCGGGCCCGGCGCGCTCGCCCCTGCGCCATAGTGAGCACTTCGACACAACCAGGCGCAATTGTGGCCCTCGAGGCTCGTCCGAGCTCGATACGGGCTCTCCCGCGGCCGGCACCGAATGGTCGAACGGCACATCAAAAAGGCGCGCCAAAACGCAAAAAGAGACCTTTTTCGAGGAGCGAGACGATTGGCAAATAGATCACTCGCGTTACCCCCAATGACACCGGTTCACTCCCCGCCGTCCTCGCCAGTCGGTCGAGCGACGGAGCTTCGTTCCTTCGGCGGCGCGCACGGTCGCGTACCATCGCGCGACGGTGAACGGCTCAGACGACGACCGCCTCGACGGACGCACCCGAGCACGTCGGTCGAGCGCCGCGGGTGAAGCGGAGCGCAGGCGTGCAGCAGGCCACGTCGAGCTCGCCCCCAGCGACGAAGCGCCCATCCTCCCGAGACGAAGCCTCGACGGAGGCGTACGCTCGAGAAAGATCCGCAAGGGACATTAGCACCTCACCTCAGAGTTACGCTAAGGTCGAACCAAGGCATCATGTCGATCAAACCTCCCCCCGGGAAGCTCGCGATCATCGTGGGCGGTGGACCGGCGCCCGGCATCAACAGCGTCATCGGAGCGGCGACCATCCGCGCGTGCCTCTCCAAGGTGCCCGTGCTCGGTGTGCTCGATGGGTACAAGCACCTGATGCGCGGCGACAAGACGAAGGTCGTCCCTCTCGGCATCCAAGACGTGAGCCGTATCCATTTTCGCGGCGGCTCGCACCTCGGCATCTCGCGCGCGAACCCCACCCGCGTCCCCGGCGGAGTGGAGGCCTCGGTCCGCGCGCTCCGCGAGCTCGACGTCACGATGGTCGTGAGCATCGGCGGCGACGGCACGTGCTTCCTCGCGACCGAGCTCTCGCGCGTGTCCGACGGCGAGCTCCGTGTGGTGCACGTGCCGAAGACGATCGACAACGACATCGCGCTCCCCCGCGAAGAGTTCACGTTCGGCTTCCAGACCGCGCGCCACGTGGGCGTGTCGATCGTGGAGAACCTGATGGTGGACGCGAAGACCACCGGGCGCTGGTATTTTGCGGTCGCGATGGGCCACAACGCCGGTCACCTCGCGCTCGGGATCGGGAAGGCGGCGGGGGCGACGCTCACCCTCATCGGCGAGGAGTTCCTCGAGAAGGGCAAGAAGGTCGGCCTCGACCGCATCGTCGACACGCTCGTCGGCGCGATGATCAAGCGCCTCACGAGCGGCAAGCCTCACGGCATCGCGCTCCTCGCCGAGGGCCTCGTCGACGTGCTCGACGATCGTGATCTCGAGGCGTGCGGTGGCCTCTTCCGCGACGAGCAGGGCCACGTCGCGATCTCCGACGTCGACATCGGCACCATCGTTCGCGACCGCGTTCGCCTCCGCTTGAAGGAGCTCGGGGTGCAGCTCACCGTGGTCTCGAAGAACCTCGGCTACGAGCTCCGCTGCGCCGATCCGATCCCTTTCGACATGGAATATGCACGCGATCTCGGGCACTCCGCGGCCCGCTTCGTGATCGAGGGTGGCTCCGGCGCGGTCGTCACCATGCACGCCGACAAGTTCCGCGCGATCCCCTTCGCCGACATGCTCACCCCCGACGGCCGCACTCGCATTCGCCTCGTCGACCTCGGCTCCGACCGGTACCGCATCGCGTGGAGCTACATGGTGCGCCTCAAGCGCGAAGACTTCGAGGACGAGGCCGTCTTGGGCGACCTCGCGCGAACCGCGAACCTCTCGCCTACGGAATTTCGCGATCGGTTCCTTCCCGTCACGGAGCGTGAGCCTCGCATGCTCCCGCTCTACAGCACGTTGAACGCAACGTCGTAACGGCCGGCCCGCCGCTCTGGGCCGCCTCTCGAGCGCCCGGTCCGCGGGTCGTGAGCTATCGTCGCGCGATGCCGATCCGCGGAACGAACCACGTCACCCTTTGTGTGAGCGACCTGGCGCGCGCCCTCACGCTCTATGAGGCGGTCCTCGGGTTCCGTCTTCGCGCGCGGTGGACACGAGGCGCGTACCTCGAAGCGGGCGACACGTGGCTCTGTCTCGAGCTCGATCCGCGCGCAAGAGCGACCCGCCGCGACGACGACTCGCACCTCGCGTTCACGGTCGACGGGAGCGCGCTCGAGCCTCTCCGTCGCGCGGTCGTCGAGGCGGGATGTCGCATCTGGAAAGAGAACCGCTCCGAGGGCGGCTCGGTCTATTTCGAGGACCACGACGGCCACAAGCTCGAGCTCCACGATGGATCGCTCGCGTCGCGTCTGCTCGCCTGCCACGAGCACCCGTACGAAGGAATGCAGCTCTTCGACTGATCTCGCAACTATGCGATACTCGGCGTGATTTCGCGCGGGCCCCACCCGGCGTGGGCGGTCAACGGAGGTGCCGCATCGCTGGCCTCGCGCGACGGCGACGGCGCCCGCGCCCGCTTACTTCTTGAAAAGCTTTCCGAAGAGGCCACCGATCGAGTCGGGCTTGGCGCCCTTCGCGTCCGCGGTGCGCATCGTGTGGAGGCGGATCTCGCGCGCAGCGTCGAGGTTGTGCGGGTTGAGCTCGACCGCTCGCTTGAGATCCTTGATCGCCTGCTTCACGTTGTCGGTGCGCTTGTGGAGCATGCCGCGGTAGTAGTGCGCGCGCTCGCAGTTGCCGTTCATCCGGATCGCGTCGTCGAGCTTCGTGATGAGCGCGATGGTCTTGTCGCGATTTTGGTTCACTGGCTTCTGCGCGTCGAGCCACGTGACGAGCGCGAGGTAGTCGGCCTGGGTGGGATCGGCGGCGAGGGCCTTACGGGCGAGCTCTTCTCCCTGCGTGGTGTCGTTGCGCTTGAGAAAGATGAGAGCCTTTTGGAAGTTGTTCGAGGCCTCGAGAACCTCTTGCACCTTCTGCTGCTCTTCCACCGAGCCGATGCCCTCGCGGAGCGCTTTGTCGTAGTCGCCGCGACGCGCAGGATCGATGAGCACGGAGTGGGCCTCGCTGAGGCGCGCGAAGACCTTGCTGCACGCGTCGCGTACGTCCGAGAGGGCGGTCGGGAGCTTGTCGGGGTGCCACACCTTGGCGAGCGCGAAGAACGCCTTCTGGATGTCTTCTTTCGCCGCGCTCTTCGCGACTCCGATGACCTCGTAGTGGTTCTGCGAGTCGACCTGGTCGGCCTTGGCGAGGATCTTCGACCGAAGGCCGTCTTCGGCGCCGGTGGGCATCGGCTGGCCGTCGGAGCCCATCGCCGGAATGCGCGACTGCGACGCCGAGCCCGTGGCCGCCGGAACGCGCGTAGACGCGGGCCCGGGCCGGACCGAAGCAGGCGGCGGGGGTACGTAGGCAGGCGCCATTGCCATCGCCATCGGCGCGGACATCTCTGCCGGGACTGGCGGAGCGGGCGCGATGCGCATCTCGTCTGGGATCGGGTACGACTGCGGCATCGGGCTCATCCGCGAGTCCGGGCGAACGGGGCGGTGCTCTTCGATGATCGCCGCGCCTCGCGTGACCTGCCGCGCCTGGAGCTGCACACGCGCGACTTGCGCGCCCGCGGATTGCGGCGGCGGCGCGGGGGCTTGCGGAGGCGCGGGCACCGACATGCGCTCCGGTCGCGACGAAGGCGCGGGCGCCTCCACCAGCTCGAGCTGCTTCGTGATGACGAAGAAATAGACGAAGAGCTGGGCGTGGGTAGGGTTCATCACCCTCGTCGCGGTGAGGTCCTCGAGGCGAACCGGTCGCTGGCGAAGGAGGTCGACCGCTTCGAGCTCACCCGGGCCGAAAGCGCAACGCTCGGGCGCCGCGTGCGTGTTGAACCGCATGCCCATGTGCTGGACCCGCGCGACCGTGGCGTTCACGTGCTCCCACGAGGGGTTCTGCCGCACGCCGGCCCAGAGCACCTTCAGCGGATCGACCTGCACGACCTCGGCGCCGCCGTAGCTCGCGAGGGTGTCGAGCCCTTCGTAGAAGGCAAAATGGCTGTCGAACGGGAACTCGAAGAGCGTCTGAATCTTCGCCTCGAGCTGAGCTGTGAGCCCGCCGAGGAGCGTGTCCGGGGCGATCGCGCCCATGCCGACGAGCACTTGCCCTTGGAGCATCCCGGTTTGGAAGCGGCGGTCGATCGACTCGTTCGCCTGCTCGGACGAGATGACGCCGTGCTGCACGAGCACCGAGCCGAGGGTGGCGGTGCCCTCCGGCGAGCGCGCCTTTTGTGGGATTCCCTCGACAAAAATGAGGGTCCCGGTGACCCCGTCCGGTCGACGCAGCTCGAGCGACCCGGTCATCCGGCGCTCCATCACGTAGATGAACAGATGAGCGAGCGGAGTCTTCGCGAGCAGACCCTCGGCCGTCGGGGCGGGCAAGGCTTCCATGAGGAACGTTATAGTTACCGTGCCTTCCCCACGGGTGCGAGCCACTTTCGCCGAAGGTCGAATCGCCCACGTGTGGGACGCACGCGTACCTTCGCGATCTCCGCAGCAGCTCGTGCGTCCGGAGCGGCCAGGCTGTCACCCGTTCAGGCTTCGCGTGCCGAAGATATCGCCTCGTCGCGCGTGAACGAGATACACTGGAGCGAGCGTGGGGTCGGGTCTCCGTCCACCCGTTTTCCTCGAGTGGGGGTGGGGATTCCTCTCAGGTCGCTCTAGCTCCCGCCAAACCGTTGACCGACGCCTCCCTCCCCACCCAGCTCGCGCAGTACGAGGTGCTTCGGCGCCTCGGTGAAGGCGGCATGGCCGAGGTCTTCGTCGCGAAAAAACGCGGCGCAGAGGGCACCTACAAGGTCGTCGTCGTCAAGCGCATCTTGCCGAGCTTCGGAGCGTCGCGGCGCTTCCAGTCGATGTTCATCGACGAGGCCCAGCTCGCGACACGCCTCAACCACCCCAACGTGGTCCAGGTCTACGACTTCTCCAACGAGGGCGCCGAAGGGCACATCCTCGCGATGGAATACGTCGAGGGCCCGGACTTCGGCATGCTCGTCTCGGCGGCGCGCACCAAGGGCGTGCGCTTGCCCCCATGGGTCGCAGGCTACGTGATCGCCGAGGCCGCGAAGGGCCTCCACTACGCGCACGAAAAGAAGGACGACGGCGGCGCGTCGCTCGAGATCGTGCACCGCGACGTGTCGCCGCAGAACATCCTTCTCTCGTACGACGGGAGCGTGAAAATCGCGGACTTTGGCATCGCGAGCGCGCGCTTTCTCCAAGAAGAGCAAGGCGTCATCAAGGGCAAGTACGGGTACATGTCGCCCGAGCAGGCCCGCGGCGAGAAGGTCGATCGACGAGGCGACATTTACGCGCTCGGGGTGATCCTCTGGGAGTGCCTCGCGGGTCGCCAGCTCCACGGGAGCACTACGGGGCAAGCGCTCCTCGAGGTGGTCCGAATCGGCCGCGTCGAGCCGCCGAGCACGTACGTGATGGACGTCCCGAGCGAGCTCGAGGACATCGTGATGAAGGCGCTCGCGCCACGCCCGGACGAGCGCTTCGCGACCGCACGGGAGCTCGTCGCGGCGGTGGGCCGCGCGCTGCTCTCGAAGCAGGAGCTCGTCGACGCGACCGCGCTCGAGGCTACGATCCAAGCTTTTTTGCCGCGCAGGCCCGTGAACGAGGAGCGCCGCGACGCGCGCGTGTTCTCGTCCACGAGCGGCGAGATGACGAACCCCGCTGCGCCGTCGGCGAAGGGGCCCGCGAGCGACCGAGCGCCCGCTTCGGGAAATGGGCGCGCAGTGAAACGCGGCGGCGAGCACCGCGAGGTACGCCACATCGCGCTCGTCACGCTCGACCTCACGACCGAAGGCGAGGCCACCCTCGATCAGCGCGCGCTCCTCGGTCGTGCGCTCGCGAAGCTGCGCCCCACCCTCGACGACATGGCTTACAAGCGCGGCACGCGCTGGCAGTGGTCGAAGGACACGCAGGCGCGCGCCGTCGTCGGCCTCACGTCGCGCCACGCGCGCGCACCTTCGGACTCGGCCTGGCTCGCGCTCGAAACGCACGAGGCGATCCTCGCCGCGAAAGACGACCTCCCCCTCCCCGTGTCCGCCTCGATGACCATCGTGCGCGGCATCGCGTCCGGCATCCGCGACCGCGACGGAAACCTTGTAAGATACACGCTTCACGATCCGGTGACGTACCTCGCCGACGTGCTCGGCAGCCGCACCCCGCGCGACGTGACGTGGGTCGCGGGAGGCCTCTACCGCCTCGTGCGAGGGGATTTTCGCTGGGGCGACGCACCGAGCCTCGAGTTCGACGACGCGAAGGTGGCGAACCTGCCTCCCTCGATGCGCATCTACACGCTGGAGCGCAGCCTCTCGCGGGAAGAGAAAGAGAGTGCATCGCGCGGCGCACCGAACGATCTCGTCGGTCGCGACGCCGAGAAGGCCGAGCTCTTCGCCGCGTTCCACTCCGCCGTGAACGCCCCGGGCGGGGGCAAGCTCGGAGCGCGCGCCGTGATCGGCGAGCTCGGGATCGGAAAGTCGGCGCTCGTAGCGGGCTTCTTGGAGGAGCTGCCCCCGAACGCGCGCGTCGTCCGGGTGGAGAGCTCTCCCGGTCGCATGGAGGTGCCCTACACCTCGATCGCGGAGCTCGTGCGAACGGCGATCGGCGCGAAGGGAGACGAGAGCTTCGACGACGTCGTGACCCTCGTGATGAAAGCCGGGGGGAGCGAGACGAACCCGGTCGCGAACGGCGATCCGCAGAACCCGATGGTCACCCGCCTCGCGGAGCTCGTGACGAACCGGCTCTCGGGTCACGGCGACAACGACGACGCCGCGTACCAAAAGCGGCTCCTCGTCGCGAGCGTGCGAAACCTCCTCGCCGCGTTCGCGCTCGAGTCCCCCGTCGTGGTCGTCGCGGAGAGCCTCCACTGGGCCGACAAGCCGAGCCTCGACGTCCTCACGGAGCTCCTCAAACACCCGGATCCACTGCCTATTTTGGCGCTGCTCGTCACCCGTCCGGACGAGCGGCTCGCCTCCCTCCTCGAGGGCAAGGTCCGGATCGAGCTCCACGGTCTCTCGGCGGAGGAGCAGGTCCGCCTCGTCGAGATGCGCCTCGGCGTGAAAGACGGCGTTCGCGCGGTGTGCGCGGAGCTCCTCCCGCGGGTGGGCGGCAACCCGTTCTTCCTCCTCGAGCTCGTCGACGCGCTGCTCGAGCGCGGCATGCTCGAGATCCGCGACGACATGCTCGTGCGCGCGGACGAGGGCGAGCGCGAGTTCTTCCTCCCGCAGACGCTCGAGCAGCTCCTCGCCGATCGCATCGAGGAGCTCGCGACGCGAGAGCGCCTCATCGTGGACTGGCTCGCGATCGCGGGCGGCCCGCTCACGGTCGCGGGGCTCGAGCGCCTCTTCGCCGACGGCACCTCCGCGAAGAACCCGGTCCACGATCCTCTCGCGCGCCTCTGCGAGCGCGGTTTGTGCGACAAAAAAGGGCAAGACGTCGACTTCCGGCATCCGCTCACCCGCGACGTGGCGTACGCCGCGATCCGCCCCGAAGCACGGTCGCGAATGCACAAAACGCTCGGGGAGCACCTCGCCGGGACGCAGCTCGCGCGCGGCGTGTCGGCCGCGATCGTGGCGAGCCATTTCGCGCGCGGCGACGACGGCGAACGTGCGTCGCACTTCTACCTCGAGGCCGCGAACGCCGCGCGCACCACGTACCAGACGAACCTCGCCGTTCGGTATTACAAGCGCGCGCTCCTCCAGCTCACGATCGACGATCCACGGAGGCTCACCGCCCACGACGCGCTCGAGGGCATCTTTCGCATGCTCGGGAGGAAGCGCGATCGTGTCGCGCAGCTCGAGGGCATGCGCGCGTGCGCGCGGCAGGTACGATCGCCGCGCAGCGTGTGCCTCGCGTTCTTGCGTACGGCGCGCTTCGACCTCGACGAGGGAAAGCTCACCCACGGGCTGCCGATGGCCCGCAAAGCCGCCCAAATCGCGCGTGGGAGCAGCTTCTTGACGTTCGAGATCGAGTCCGAGTCGCTCGTGAGCGAGCTGTCGCGCGAGCTCGGCGACGTGCAAGGAGCGCTCGCCGCCGCCGACCGCGCCCTCGCCGCCTGCGATCCGAACGTGAACCCGAACGTGCCAGCCAGGCTCCGCGCCGACGCGCTGCGGTCGCGTGGTGTGCTCCTCCGTCGCGTGGGACGCGTGCGCGAGGCGATGCACGACTACGTCGAGGCGATCGCGATCTATCGCAAGCACGGGGCGCACCGCCAAGAGGCCCGCGCGAAAAACGCGCTCGCCTTCGCGATGTTCGTGCAAGGCCGCTACGAAGACTCGATTTCGCTCGCCCTCGAATCGATCCAGATCGACCTCTCCGTCGGCGGCCGTTTCCAGCTCGCGAAGACCCTCGCCAACATCGGCCAGAGTTACTCCCGCCTCGGCGACATGCCGCGCGCAGCGGCTTATTTGAAGCGCGCGCGCGAGGCTCACGAGCGCTACGGCGACAAAGACGGACGCGCCGATACCCTCCTCGTGAGCGCCGAGGTGGCCCTCGACACGGGCGCCATCGAGGAGGCGATCGGGTGGCACAAAGAAGCGCTCGCCCTCTGCGAGCAGACCGGAAACGCGTACGACAAGGCCCACGCGCTCGTCGTCGGCGCCGCCATCGCGCGCGCATGCCGCGAGCCCCAGCGCGCGATCGCGCTCTCGGTCGAGGCGCGGCGCATGGCCGAGAACCAAGCCCTCGTCGCGTATCACTTTTATGCCTTCGCGATCGAAGCCTCCGCGCGCGTGGACGCGGGTGAAATTCACTCCGCGACGTTGCTCGCCACCACCGCCCTCGGCGCGGTCGAGACGCTGCAGGGCACAGAGTACGGCCTCGAGATTCGCAGCCTCTGCGCCGACGCGCTGAAGCGGGCGGGCTCACCGCAGGCGGCGACGACACGGCAGCGCACGGTCGACTACGCGACGGCGCTCATGGAATCGATCCGCGACCTCCGCTTGCGACGCTGCTTCTCGGAGCGACCCGTCGTCGCGGCGCTCTTCGACACGACCCCCTCGCCGCTCGCCGAGACCGGGACGAGCGCCCGCACGAGCTCGCGACGGCCCGATCCGACCGCCCTTTGAGCCTATCTTTCCTGGCCCTTCCTTCGACGAAAGCCCACCTCTCGACATGACGAACCTCGTGAACGAAGCCCCGCAAAAACGCGTGGCGATGATCTTCTCCGGGGGCGGAGCGCGCGGTGCCTACGAGGTGGGCGTGCTCTCTTACGTCTTCGAGGAGCTCGCGCGGATGCGTGGTGGGCCCCCGCGCGTCGACATTTTGTGCGGCACCAGCGTGGGCGCGATCAACGCCTGTTACCTCGCCGCGCACCTCGCCGACCCCGTGCTCGGCCTCCGACGCCTCGTTCACTTGTGGACCGAGCTCGAGCTGACCCGCGTGCTCGGGTTCGGCATGCGGCAGTTCGTGAGCTTGCCCCGGCTCGTGATGGGTGGGGGCCAAGACGGCTCCGGGCTCTTCGACGTGAGGCCGATGGCCGATCTCGTCGGACGCGAGATCTCTTGGCGCGCCGTCGCGCGATCGCTCAGGAAAAACAGGCTCCGCGCGCTCGCCGTGTCGACCACGGAGGTCACCACCGGGCGCACCGTCGTGTTCATGCAGACGTCGCCGAACGTCGCGATGCCGGATCTTCCGCCGCCGCGCACGCTCTACCGGAACGCGCACATCGGCCCCGTGCACGCCCTCGCGAGCGCGGCGATCCCGCTTCTTTTCCCTCCCGTTCGAATCGACGACGATCTCTACCTCGACGGCGGGCTCCGCCAGAACACCCCGATCGCGCCCGCCCTCGCCCTCGGCGCGACCCACGTGTTCGCGATCGGGAGCTCGCGCGAGGTGCGCGGCATGGTGTCGACCGAGAACAAGGGCGACGGACCTCGCGCACCGGGCGCCGCGTTCCTCCTCGGCAAGGTGCTGAACGCGTTCCTCCTCGATCACGTCGACGTCGACGTGGAGCTCCTCTCGCGCCTCAACAACGTCATCGAGGACGGCACGAGAGCCTTCGGCCCCGGGTTCACCCAAGCCGTGAGCGGCCAGGCGACGCGTCGCGGAGCGCGTCCGTATCGGCACGTGCACGCGCTCACCGTACGACCTAGCGAGGACATCGGGCGCCTCGCCGCGGAGCACGTGCGCCGCGGAAAATTCCAAGGAAACCCGCTACTTACCAAGCGGCTGTTTTCGATCTTGGACATCGGGGCGGGCGAAGAGTCGGACCTCGCGAGCTATCTCCTGTTCGATGGCCCGTTCTGTCGTCGGCTCATCGAGATGGGTCGCGCCGACGCGCAGGCTCGCCGCGACGAGCTCCTCGATTTTTTCGGGCGCGCCTCGGACGATGGCAGCGGGGCACAAGCGAACGACGGCGACAGCGGGCTCTGGGATCGAAGGTCCCTCGGGATCCCGCTCGGCACCTGACCGACAATCGGCGCGACGCGCGTCGTTTCGGGAAGGAGCGACGAAGGCTTCGTGTTGGCAGAACGTCGGAGTAAGGACTCGTGAAGATGAAGCCGAGCGTGGGATGCCTGTCGATGGCGTGCGTGATCGTAGCCGCGGCCTCGGTGGGCTGCGGAAAGTCCGACGCTAGCGCGCAGCCTGCTCCGAAAACGGAAGCCTCGACCGCGCCGTCGGCTGTCCCGGCCGAGCCGTCGGTCGCACCGTCCGCCCATCATGAGCACCACGAGAAGGTCGTCATCCCCGCCGTCACGATCTCGGACAAGGCCACGACCACCGTGCACGTGACGTGGGACACCCCGAAGGGCACGGCCGTCAACGACGACGCCCCGTTCCGCGTGCGCTGGACCACGAGCGAGGGCCTCGCCGAGGTTCCTCCCGAGGTGCGCGGAAAAGGCAAAGACGTGAGCGCCGGGTTCGACGTGCCGGTGGTGGCGACGAAGGGCAGCCCCGAGGCGATGCTCGCGGGCAACGTGGAGATCGTCGTCTGCGACTCGGAGACACACTCGGTCTGCGTGCCCGTGAAGCGCCGGCTCGAGATGCCATTCCTCGTCGGTCACGAGGCGAAGGCCAAGACGGAGTCGGCGAAGGTGCCGCTCCCGAAGGCGAAATAGCCGCAGACGGCTGCTGCTCGTGCACCGAAATTCGCGAGGGAATCCGCGACAACCATGGCGCCCCAACTCGGCTTAGAGCGCGAAACTCTTAGATAGTTTGCCCTACGAGCGGCTGACGATCATCGCAGCCACCAGGCCGCCGGCGCCCATGAGCAGGATGAGAATGAACACCGTCGCGATGCGCGCCTTGCGCTTCCCGGCGTCGAACATCCCGAGCTCGTCGCTCGACAGGTGCACGTCGTCGAAGGAGAGCTTGGGGGGCAGGCGCACCGGCTCGATCGCGCGCGGCTCGGACGCGGGCGCCTTCGGGATCGGCGCGGCAGCGACCACGGGAGCTGCGGGCAGCGCGTACGCGACCGGCGGCGGCACGAACGCGGGGGGCGCCACGACGGCGGCATGTCCACCACTCGCGTCTGCGCTCTCGAGGGTTCGCTCCGTTCGGTCGAGGGCGCGCTCCGCGCTGACGAGGCGCGCTTCGAGGGCGCGAATCTGCTCTTCGAGTGGGCGCAGCGCCTCCTTGACGACCGCCTGCGCCAGCGTGCGAACGTCGCCTTCGGACAGGCCACCGGGTCGCTCGGTGACCGACGTGACCGACGTCGATGGCGCCCGCGGGGCGATCGCCTTCGAGGGGAGCTGGTACCCGCCCGGCTCCGTGTGCTCGGGGGAGGACTTCATCGGCGGGCGCGGGGCGGTGCCCTTCGCGCCGAGACCCGCGGTGGACGTGACCTTGCCCGGCGCCGGGGAATCCCCGGACGCGGAGCCCAGAGGTTTCCGAGGTCCTTGATCCTTCACGTGAATCAGCATACGGCGCGCGCCGCCAAGTTCCCAAGCGCCAAGTGACGTGCGGTGACGTTCGCGGGACGCGCCGACAAAAACGAATCAGGCGACGATCCCGGGGGACCATCGCCTGTTTCGCGGCCTCGCGGCCATCGTCGTCAGCTCACTTCTTGGCGGACGCTGCGGGCTTCGCGCTCGGGGCCGGGGTCGCCGGCTTGCCGCTCGCGGAGGCCGCGGGCTTCGCGCTCGGCGCGGGGGTCGAGGCGCCAGGCTTGGCGGTGGTGGGAGTGCCGGGCTTGGCGGTGCCGCCGCCGGCGCCGGGCTTGGTGCCGGGCTTGGCCGAAGCGCTGCCCGCGGGCTCCGCGCTGTCGTCCGGGGTGGCGCTGGTGAGGGCCGCAGCGACCGCGGTCTGCTTCACTTCGAGCTCGAAGCTGAAGCCGCCCTTGAAGTGCGCCGGGTCACCCTTGTAGGCGTCCGTGATGTTGATCTTGTAGTCGCCGGGCTCGAGCTGGACTTCGGCGTCGCTGTGCTCGTCCTTGGCGAAGCTTTTGCCCGAGGAGTCGGTGATGTTGAGCACCGGCTGGAGCGGGATTTTGATGTGCGAGGGAGCCTGCGCGTGGATGTGGTACGTGCCGGCCTTCGTGACCTTGAGGTTCACGGTCTCGCCCGTGTCGCTGTAGATCTTGCCGGTGCACTTGTGGCCCGGCTCGGTCTGGTCGGTGATGGCGCAGTAGTTCACGCCCGGGGCCGGGGGGTCGGCGAAGATCGCGACCGGGAGGCCGATGAGGAGCGAGACGCCGCCGCCGATGAAGCCCGCGAGAGCCTTCGTCTTGGTGGACCCGACGAGTTTGTCGCGGCCCTTGGTGGACGCGAGGAGCTTGCCGAGCATGCCGTCTTCTTTGGTGATGTTTCCACCCGCGAGCTTGCCCATGACGAAGAGGTTGCCGGTGGGGGCAACGAGCTTCTCGATGCACTCGACGCCGTCGCCGGTCTTGTCGCCGCCGGGAACGCTCACGCTGGTGCGGAAGCCCTGACCGAAGGTGACGTCGCCCCAGGAGACGCCCTGCTTCTGGTTGAACGACTTCTCGAGCTCGACGTCCATGCCCTTGGAGGCGTCGACGCCGACGGGACCGGAGCCGTCGTTGACGAAAAACTGCGAGCCGACCTTCTGGGTCGTGATCGTGTTCTTGCCGGTCTCCTTCTTGGTGCCGTTCTCCGTGGTGACGTAACGGTGCCAGTGCTGGATGACCTCGATCTCGTAATAGAGGCAAGGCTTGCCCGAGCACGGGGCCACGAGGGGCTGCTGCCCGGGTTGGACTGCACCTTCGGTGCTGACACGGCCCTGAGCGTCCGCGACGCTAGGGTTCGACGCGATCTCGCCCGTCTTTTTGAACGGCGCGGCGAGGATCTTCTTCATCTTCAGGTGCTGCATCAGCCCGACCAATCCAGCGATCAGGGCCACAAAAATCAGGAAAAAGCCGAGGTATTGCACTGCCTGTTCTCCTTGCTGGTCTCTTCTACGCGGGCGGCAGGAAGTTCTCCCCTCCGAACCGGTATTCGTGGCTTTCTCGGCGTCGCCCGGTCGCTACGGCGCTCTGCCGCCCGCCCCGATTCGCTCCGAGTTGGTCTCGAATCCGAGGCAGGCTACGCGAGGTCGAGGCACGACGGGCCTGATTTATCGTGAATTCTGCGCCAGGGGGCAACCGCGCTTGCGCACTTTGGGGGACAAGAGCCCCTTGCGCGCCTGGCCATAAGAAAAATACTGTGGGGTCATGGATTCCGTCTCGCCCAACCCATCGCTCATCGGCACCACCCTTCGTGAGCACGTGCTCGCCGGAATGCAGGCCGCGCCCGGAGCCACGGGTGAGTTCACTTCGCTCCTCAACCACGTGTCGCTCGCGGTCCGCATCATCAACTCGCGCGTTCGCGCCGCCGGGCTCGCCGGCCTCCTCGGGTACACCGGGGAGACGAACGTGCAAGGCGAGCAAGTACAGAAGCTCGACGTCTACGCGAACGAGGTGCTCCTCAACGTGCTCACCCGGAGCGGGCACTGCGGAGTCATCGCGAGCGAGGAGAACGACGAGCCCATCTACTCGAACCACGGCGGTAAATACGTGGTGCTCTTCGACCCGCTCGACGGCTCGAGCAACATCGACACGAACGTCTCGATCGGGACCATTTTTGCGGTCCTTCGTCGCCGCGAGCCCACCCCGATCGTGGACGACGCGCTGCGCCCCGGCCGCGAGATCGTGGCCGCCGGTTACGCGCTCTACGGCCCGTCCACCGTATTCGTGCTCTCCACCGGGCACGGGGTGCACGCGTTCACGCTCGACCCGAACGTGGGAGAGTTCTTCCTCTCGATGCCGAACATCCGCTGCCCCAAGAAGGGCAACTCGTATTCGGTGAACGAGGGCAACTGCGCGCGCTGGGCTCCCGAGATCCGCAAGTGGAGCGAGCACATGAAGACCGAGGACAAGGCCGGCGGCTACCCGTACGGCCACAGGTACGTCGGCTCCCTCGTCGCCGATGCGCACCGCACCCTCATGAAGGGCGGCATCTTCGCGTACCCGGAAGACTCGAAGAGCCCGACCGGCAAGCTGCGCCTTTTGTACGAAGCGAACCCGATGGCCTACCTCTTCGAACAAGCGGGCGGCGCCGCCACCACCGGCAAGCACCGCATCTTGGACGTGCAGCCCACGAACGTGCACCAGCGCGTGCCGCTCGTGCTCGGCTCCAAGGACGACGTTGCAGTCTACAAGGAGTTCGTCGAAGGCAAACGCTGACGACACCGCGACGAGGTGGCGAAGCTCTTGGGCGGACGGACGTGGCGCGACAACCGAATCGCGACGCGCCCGTCTCGTTTCTCGGGCGCGTCGTGACTCGGCGGTTGCCGCGAGAACGATCCGAGTCGCGCTCCCTCCGTGGGGTAGACCCGGATTCGGCTGAGGACACGCAGGTCTTTTTCCAGTCGATCCGTGAAAGCGTCTTGTCACCGGATACGGTCACGCACGGCCCTCGGAAGTCCTGCCGAGCAAACCTCTGACGAAAGGCGACCTCGGGTCGCGGTCGTTCGTCCGGGCTCGCGACTCCGCGCGCGGCGCTCGGGCAAGACGTTCGTTTCAACCGTTCCGATGCGCGCACCCGAGGCGAGGCCCATCGCCGATCACGAGCCGCACGCGACCCTTCGGATCGAGCTCCGCGTCGGGAACAAGGCACGAACGACCCGATCGAGGTACGCTGTCCGCGTTGGTTTCCTTCTCCCCGAACGCGGTCACGGAGAGCCCCGGCGTCGCGCGCCTTCGCGGGCTCGCGATAGCCTATCTGGTCCTCGCTGGGTTCTTGCTCGTGCTCGGCCTCAGCTTCGCGCTCTTCGCGGTCGTCATCGTCGCGGCCCGCCTCGAAGGCGGCCCTCCGCTCGCGATGTGCGTCGTCGAGGCCGTCACGATGACCATTCTCGCGGTGGTGCTCGCGCTCGGCGCGCGAGGCCTCTACGCACCCAAAGACCGCCGCATCGTGAAGGCCGCCGCCGTCATGGCATGCCTTCTTTTCCCGATCGGAACAGCGATTGGCGTGCTCACCCTCCGCTGGATTGTCGACGACGCGGGGCTCTTCGAGAGCTGAGCGCGGGCCCGAGGATTTTCTCGGGGCTCCGCGACGACGGGGACTTTGATACGCTCGAGATCCCTTGGCGAGCATCGGACATTTGGCGGTCGGCCTGGCCGCGGGCCGCGCATACTCGAGCGATCCGAAGACGATGAAGAAGGCGATGCTCGCGTTCTCGCTCGTCTCTTTTTGGCCGGACTTCGACGCGGTGGGGTTTCTCTTCGGCGTCGACTACGCCGACCAGCTCGGGCACCGAGGAGCTACCCACTCCCTCGTCGTCGCGCTCGTGGTGGGGCTCGGCGCGTACGTGATCGCCGAGCGAAAGGGCCTCCCCGCGCGTCGCACTGCCCTCTTCGCTACGCTCGTCGCGATGAGCCATGGATTGCTCGACACGATGACGTTCGGCGGCGGCCTAGGCTGCGCGCTCTTGTGGCCGCTCTCGGATCATCGGTTTTGGGCGCCGCTGCGTTTCATTCCGGTGTCGCCGATCGGGGCGCACATCTTCTCTGCGCGCGGGCTCTACGTGATGGCGATGGAGCTCGTGATTTTTGCGCCGTTCTGGATCTACGCGACGTTCCCGCGAAAGAAGCCGACGAGCTAAATTAGTCCGTCGCATCCCTCTTCGTTCACGCCGCTCTCCCGCTCGTCGGTGCGAGGGTATTCGTATTCCCGAAGGGATTCGAGCGACGGGTCGCGACCGCGGGCGCGGTGTGGGGTTGCCTGCCCGACGCGGACGTCATCACGTATGCACTCGAGATTCGCGCGAACGCCACTCCCACAATGGGCATTCACGGTATTGGAGCGGCCAGTGCAACGGCGTCGCGAACGCTTCGCTCGCCGAGCCCGAGGCCTACCGGATCGTCGATGTGGTCGGGCGGCCGGGCAGAAGGTTCGCTTCCACCCGGCACCTGCGAGGGATGCCGCGAATCGGTTCACGATTTGGCGGAGCAGACCGGACCATCGCGCCCGCTACTTTTGCACCGAAATCACGACGCCACCGGGCGCGGTATTCTCCACCCCGAACCCGACCACCGAGCCGTAGAGCTCTCCCGTCGGGGTGCCCGGATCGTCTACCCCGACGAGCCCATCGAGATGAGAGAGGCTCGCGTAAAGGGCAGTTCGAAACGCCGAAGGGTCGACCCTCGTCTTTCCGGCGGCGGGCCTCCCCGCGCCAATCGGAGCGACCGTGTCGCGGAGCGCGTCGAACGCCTTCGTGTCGCCCACGAGCGAGAACGCGACCCCGAAGATCGGGACGTCGATCTCTTTGCCGTGTTTGGCGCGGAGCCCGAACTTGCTCGCGCGCCAGTCGTCGTCGGCTATCACGAGCGTGCCGGCCGCGGCGACGTCGGCCGAGAGCCGCTGCGGGAAGTACCACTCGCCGTAGTTCACCCCCGGCCCCTCGAACCACGCGCGCGCGAAGGAGTCGAGGGACGTATTTTCCCGAGGATTCGTCGCGTCGTGGCCAGCCCACCCGTACGTCGCGTTCGCGTCGGTGGGGTGGAGGAGCGGCGCGCCGAGCGCGTTCGTATACGGCCCCATCGCGCCTCCCGTCGGCGCCCCGCATTTCACCGAAGCGATGCTCAAGAGGGCACTCTCCTGGTCGAACGCGAGGCCGAACGCAGCGCGATAGGTCATCGGCGGAAGGCTCGTGAGCCCGAGCGAGAACCCGAGCAAGCTCTTCACCTCCGGCTCGTCGCCGAGCAGCTCGTCGCCGTTCCAGCGCGCGCGCATCGCGAGATATTCGCCTATCGAGAACACCTTGGTACCGAGGAACGGGAGCTGGAAAAACACGTTCCCGCGCTCGCGAATGTCGGTCTCCACGCCGACGGTTTGGCCGACACCCGCCGGCCCCGGCTTTCCGCCGCGCTCGTATTCGCCCTGATCGACCGACGCCGCCGGTTTTCCCTCGTTTCGTGCGACGCCGTCCAAGAGCACGAGCGCCGCCAAGTCGCGGTAACCGGGTGTTCCGAAATCCCACGCCGCGTATTCTTCTGCCACGCTCGCGCCGAGCGAATGGCCCACGAGCACGACCCTCTTGGCGCGGTCGGCCTCCGGCACGAGCGCGATCACGCGCCGCAGGTCGCCAACCGTCGTCGCGAGGCCCCACTCGCTCGCCCACGGCACTTGCGCCCCCGTGAGATAACCCCCGAACGCCTTGCCCTCCAGCGTCTCGCCGTCGAGATAATACCGAGTCGCGAGGCGCGCGTCTCTCCGCGCTTCGGCGAGGTCGAGCCCGAACCCGTCCTCGAGCAGGTTGGCGCGACGATCGATCGCCCACGCCTCGAACGCGTCTGCTTCGGTGCTCCGGCGCACGATCGCGCGGGCGAGACCGTCGAAGCTCCCTGCCCCGCCGATGAACCCCGGCATCATCACGAAGATGGAGCGCGCGGGTCGAGGTGCGCCGTCGCCGGTGTCGACCCGATAGCGCACGACACGGGACTTGTTCTGCTCGCGGGGAGTGGCTTGTCCGGTTTTGGGGTTCGGCGGCGGCTCTACCCCTTCGACGAGGAACACCTCGCGCCGGATGCGCACTCCGCCCTCCTCCACCACCGCGCTCGCCGGCGGCGCGAGCGGGAGCGGCTCCGTCGTCGCGGGAGGCGTGGAGGAGCAAGCGAACGTGGAGAGGGCGATAACCAGTGGCGCGGCGAGGACGCGATGATTCATGAGGCTCCACCCCAATGTACCTGGGAATCGCGCGCCGACCACGTGTGTGGCGCTCGCCACGGTCGAAGGACCGCAGTGTCCTCGATGGGCCGAAACGGACGCCTCAGCGGGTACCCGGCGCCCCCGCGGCGTCGTAGGCGACGCGCCAAACGCATTCTCCACCGTCGTCGGTCACGAACAAGCTCCCGTCTTTGCCTTGCGCGACGGCCACCGGGCGGCCCCACACGTCGCCTTCCGGGGTGACCATGCCGGTCATGAAGTCGACGTACTCGCCGACCGCTCTCCCGTCCTTCACCGGGATGAAGACCACCTTGTAGCCCGTACGAAGGGAGCGATTCCACGAGCCGTGCTCCGCCGCGAAGATGCTCGACTTGTACTCTGCAGGGAACTTCGAGCCGCTGTAGAACGTCATCCCGAGCGACGCCGAGTGCGACTGCAAGAGAACGTCCGGCACGATGACCTTTTGCGCGAGCTCCGGGTGCTTTCCGGCGTGCCGCGGATCTTGGTGATTGCCGAGATAGAACCAGGGCCAACCGTAGAAGCCATTCTCCGTCACGTGCGTCACGTAGTCGGGGACGAGGTGATCCCCGAGCTCGTCGCGTTCGTTCACGCTCGCCCAAAGCTCGCCCGTGTCGGGGTGAACGGCGATCCCCACCGCGTTGCGCACGCCGGTCGCGTAGGGGCGCTGGTTTTTCCCGTCGGGGTCCACCACGAAGATGCGCGCGCGATCGTTCTCCGCCTCGTCGTCGTCCGCGTTCGACTTCGATCCGATCGAGACGAACATCTGCTTGCCGTCGTTCGAAAAGACCACGTCGCGTGTCCAGTGGCCGCCGCCGGTGAGCTGGCCACCGGGCGACAGATTGGCGAGCACCACCTCCGGCGGACCGGCCGCCTTCAGGTTTCCCTCCGTGTAGGCGAAACGCACCACCGAGTCCGTGTTGGCGACGTAGACCCACTTTGGAATCCCGGGCGGATAAAAGGCAATCCCGAACGGCTTGTTCAGGCCCTCTGCGTACACCTCGGACATCTCCGGTTTCCCGTCGCCATTGGCGTCGCGGAGCACGTGGATCCGGTTCGCGCTCGACTCCGCGACGAACAGGTCGCCGTTCGGCGCGACGCGCACCATCCGTGGATTTTCGAGCTTCTGTGCAAAGAGAGAGACCGAGAACCCTGCCGGAACGCGCGGCATAGCGCCTTCGGGGCGGCTCTTCACGCTCGCGCGCACCGTCACAGACGGGGTCGCGTTCGGCGGCGGCAAATCGGCAATCGTCAGCTTGCGCCGTACTCCGGGAGCGTCACTCGTGTAGTCGCCCATCGCCTCGCTGCCGGTGAGGAGCCTTCCGACGACGGGAGCCTGGGGGGGAGCCTTTTTGGGATTGGAACAGGCGGCGACGACGATGGCTCCGAGGACGACGGCACGCGCGAGAGCGGGGAATCGCATAGTGCGACGGTAACGCCGGGGCCGCGGTCGCGCGCGTGGCCGATTGACACAAACTTTTCCCCTGTGTCGTTTCGCTACTCTGGAATGTCAGCGCGGGTTCTTCGCGCGGAGCACGGCCTCGCGCACCGCCTCGAAGCACGCGTCGGCCTCCGCCCCTCCCATCCCGAAGAAATACGATCCGGGACGCCCCTCGGTCCCGGGGAAGCCGTCGATCGTGATGCCGTCGTCGGTGGGGAGGTCGGCGATTGAGGCGAGCCCGGCGAGGGCCCCGACGAGCTTCGAGCCGCGCGTGATCGTGGCCTGGAGGAGCGGCAAGGAGAGCACCGCCGTCCCTCGCGACGCCCCATGGGTGCCGACGAGCAGGTGGGTGCGATGGAGGACGAGCACCATCTCGTGCTCCGTGTCTGCGTCCACGTGGTTGGAGCGTCTGCCAAGCAGCTTGCCGAAGAACGAGGTCGACGGAGGGTTCGTCCGGTAGGTGCACCATGCATGCACATCGACGAGCTGGATCGAAGCGTCGGCGGCGTGTTTCTCGATCGCGGAGAGCAGCGCGGCGGGCAACTCGGGGAGGGAGACTTGGCGGGTGAGGCTCGCGCCTCCAGAGCGACGCGAGGCTCACGTAGAGCGGGTCGGCCATCGGCGCATTGTGGACCGAGCGAAGTCCTCCGCGCCGAAAGTCCAGTCACTTTCCGGCATTCGGGCGCACGTCGGACGGGACAGCACCGGTGGAAGTGGTAGAGGGCGTGGGACGATGTCCATCCAGTGGTACCCCGGGCACATGACCAAGGCGCGGAAAGCGATTTCCGAAGCCGTGCCCACCTGCGACGTCGTGATCGAGGTCCTCGACGCGCGCATGCCGCGATCGAGCGAAAACCCGCTCTTCGCCGACATCCGCGGGGACAAGCCGGTGCTCAAGCTGCTCTCCAAAGGCGACCTCGCCGATCCGGAGGCCACCCGCGAGTGGATCGCCGCGCTCGAGCGCGAGCCGGCGAAGGGCGTCGGCCGCACGGTCGCCATCGCGATCACCACGAAGAAGAACCACGACACGTTCACGCGGGTACCTGCACTTTGCATGCAAATGGCGACCCGCACCAACTTCGACAAACGCGCTCTCCGCGCGCTCGTCGTGGGCATTCCGAACGTGGGCAAGAGCACCCTCGTAAACACGCTGATGGGTCGAAAAGTGGCCGAGGTGGGGGACGAGCCGGCGGTCACGAAGTCGCTCCAGCGCGTCATTCTGAAGAGCGGGATGATGCTCTCGGACGTGCCCGGTCTCATGTGGCCCAAGATCGAGGACGAGGGCGCCTCGCTCCGCCTCGCCCTCGGCGGCGCGATCCCGGAGACCGCGATCGACTTCGAGACGATCGCCATCTTCGCGTGCCGCTGCCTCGGCGAGCGCTACCCCGATCGACTGAAGGCGCGTTACAAGCTCGAGGTGCTCCCCACGAACCCGGACGAGCTCCTCGTCGAGATCGGCAAACGACGCGGGGCGCTGCGCGCGGGAGGCAAGGTGGACATCCACAAGGCCGCCGACGTGCTCGTGCACGACTTCCGGTCCGGCGCGTTGGGGCCTATTTCGCTCGAGCGAGTCGCCGATTTTTCGCACGGCCATCGGCGCTGACCGGTCGTCCCGTGCATCATGCACGGACCCGCGGTGGCCGGTCGTGGTGGTGCGGCTCTTGTCCATTGCCGCGCGCGCCGTTGGCGTTCACCCTGTCGTCATGCGCATTTCCGACGCGACGGACACGAATCGATCCATGTTCGAGGCGCGCGCCCTCGTGGCCGCCTTCGTAGCGACCGTTGCCCTCGCGCCGACGGTGGGATGCGGCGACGCGTCGGAGCCCGATCCGTTCCCGCAAGGAACGCCCACCGCCACCGCGACGTCGACCGGCACGAGCACCGCGACCACGCCCCCCGGCGGCGACGCGAGCGTGCCTCCGGTCGCGAACCCCGACGCAGGGAAACCAGCCGCCGACGCGGGCCCGAACAACGGCACCGGCGGCTCGGGAGGGCCGACGGGCTTCCGTGAGGCGACGGGCACGTCGGGTTTGAGGTTCCAAATGGACGCCCCGGCGATCTCCGCGACCGGCAAGCCGTTCGGGCTCCTCGTGCTCCTCCACGGCAGCACCGCGAGCAACTACGCCAATTTCGTGGGCCTCATGAAGGACGTCGCCGCGAGCCACAACCTAATTCGTGTATCGGTGCTCGCGCCGAACGGACAAGGCTGGAACGAAGGTGGCAATCAGGCGCAGGCGCAAGCGGCCGACAAGCTCCATCAGCTCGTGCAACAGGACCTCTTCCCCAGATACGACATCGACAAGACGAAGGTCATGTTCTCGGGGCAGTCGAGCGGAGGGGGATTCCTCTCGACGCACTTCGTTCCACTTCACGCGAAGGACTACCGCGGCGGCGTGTTCCTCCAGTGCGGCGCCGCGCCCCCCGCCTCGGCGTTCGCGCCCGACGCCGCGACCAAAGCGGGATTTCGAATGCACTTCGAGATCACCACCGGCGACACGATTTGGCCGCAATTTTACCAACAATCGGTCACCGCCTACACGAACGCGGGGATGATGCTCACGAAGGACGCGAGCAAACCGGGCGGACATTGCCAGTTCGATCAGCAAAAGGTCATTCAAGACCACATCGCGTTCGTGCTCGGGCAGTGACTGCGCCGCTGCGTCGCGACGGAGAGTGCCCCCGCGGAGGACCGGCACGAGAGCTTCTATTTACCTAAAGCACACTATGGGACTTTAACGCCCCCTCGAGCGCGCTCGCGCTGAACCCGACGAGCACCTCTTCGTCGACCACCGTCGTAGGCAATACTCCACGACCGACGAGCCCATGCAGCTCTGCTCGCGCTTGCGGGTCGGTGTCGATTGAGCGCTCGACGTAGGGCACTCGATGCGAGGCCATCCAAGCCTTCTCGGCTCTGCACGCGCCGCAGCCGGTCATCGTGTACATGACCACACGGGTGCCCCCCGCCTGCGCGACGGCGGCTACCTTGGCGTGCGCGGCGGCGGCGCGTTCGGTCCGCGCGTCTCGAACGGCCGAGACGGCGCGCGCCGTGATCGCGAGCGCCACGAGCGCGGCCGTCGCGCCCGCGAGCCAACGGATCATCCTCGCCGAGCTCGCCGCCTCCGCCATGCGCTCGCAGCTCGAGCACGCGCCATCCGGGCGCAAGAAGATCCCGTGCAGATTGCATCGTTCTCGTGAGGGAGGCATCACGACCGGCACGTCCGATCGTTCGTCGCTGCGGCGGTAGCTCATGCGCGCCCTGTTGCAACGGGAGGACCAGCGCGACGATGGCCCGAATCAGGTAAAAATCGCGGCAAACGTCCGCGCCGGGCCGATGGCCGGAGGCGACCTGTTGGGGCGCGCCTACAGGACGCGGCGGCCGCGAGACCATCGGCGCGAGACTACCGAACGGTGAAGGCTCGAGAATGGCGCGGCATTCGTGGCGTCGCTCGGTCCTGCGGACCTCCCTCCCAACGGTCCATCGTGCCCCCCGTCCCAGCTTCGCTCGTCCGGTCGGCACGATCGGTTCGAGGTCGACCGTGGCGCGCAGCTTCGCGCAAAACGGAGCGCGACTGTCGTCTCCGCACGGTCTCGTCGAGGCCCCGAACGTACCTCCTCGAGGTTGGCGCGGTGCGGCGGGATCTCACCATCGTACGAGTAATTCTTCTCGCCGATTTTTGATTTAGGGGTAAATCAATCGCATGCGCAAACACGTGGGGATTGGCATCGTCGTCGTCGTCGCTTTGGCGTCGATCGCGGTAGGGGCTTGTGGGTCGTCGGATCGCGTCAACACGTTCTCGGACGACGTCGACAGCGGCAACGGCCCAGGCCCAGGCGGACCGGACAGCTCGCTGCTCGGCTCCGGCGACTCCAGCACGCCGCCCCCTTGTGTAGGTCTCGAGTGCAATCAGGTCGATTGCGGCGCCGGGAGCGACACCACGGTGACGGGAACCGTGTTCGCGCCGAACGGAACGCTCCCGCTCTACAACGCGATCGTCTACGTGCCGAACAGCACGCCAAAAGCGTTCGACAAAGGCGTGACGTGCGATCAGTGCGGCGCGGTCGCTTCAGGCAACCCGGTCGTTACCGCGCTCAGCCAGTCCAACGGCACGTTCACCCTCCGCAAGGTGCCGGTCGGCAAAGACGTGCCCCTCGTCATTCAGATTGGCAAGTGGCGCCGCCAGGTCGTCATCCCGGAGGTCACCCGCTGCCAGGAGACGCGCCTCGACGCAGCGCTCACCCGCCTCCCCAAGAACCGCACCGAAGGCGATCTCCCGCGGATCGCGCTCACCACCGGCGGCTGCGACAAGCTCGGCTGCATGCTCCCGAAGGTGGGCATCGACCGCTCCGAGTTCGGCGTCGAGGCCGACGGCGATACTAAGGCGATTCACACCTTTCTCGGCAGTGGCGGCGGCGGCCCGACCGGCTCGGGTAGCGCGCAAGCCTTGTGGACCAACGTAAGCAAACTCAAGAATTACGATATGGTCATCATGTCGTGCGAATGCACCGAGAGCCTCGGCAACAAGGGCGGCGCGCCCGCCGCGATGACGGAGTACCTGAAGGCGGGCGGGCGTATTTTCACGACCGACTATATGTACACCTGGTATCGCGATACGCCGGACACGACGTTCAAGTCGGCGACGACGATCTCGGGCGGTGCTCCGCCCGGTGGCAACCCGATGGCCCTCGATGTCTCCTTCCCTAAGGGCAAGGCGCTCGGCGAATGGATGAAGACGGTCTATCCCGCGTCTGCCCCCGTCGGCGCCGGCAACATCCCGTTCGACAGCGTCTTCGACAACCTCCGCTCGGTCGACGGCACAAAGGGCCAGGTGTGGGCGAGCTCCGGAAAAACGAGCACAGCCGCTCCCCCGGTCGCGCCGCGAATCTTCACCGTAAACTTGCCTGTCGGTGTGCCCGCGGACAAGCAGTGCGGCAAGGGAGTTCACATTGACGCTCACGTAAACCAGACCGGCGCGGCGGACCAGGTAAACGCTCAATACCCCACGTCCTGCACCGCCCCGCTCAAAGAGGGAGAGTCGGCCCTCGCGTTCTTCTTCTTCGATCTCGCCTCGTGCATTCAGAACGAGAAGGAGCCGCCGCCGGTTCCGCCCGTCCCGAAGTGACGATCGTCCACTGAGTCACCGAGAAGGGCCGCGCTCGAACGCGGCCGTCTTCGTTTTGTCGTCGGTGCTCGGGCGCGTACTCCGCGAGCGCGCGATCAGCGACGCGTGAAATCGAGGACCGGCCCCTTGGGCACGATTCCCGTCGGGTTGATGGTCGCGTGGCTGCCGTAGTAGTGCTTTTTGATCTGCTCGAGGTCGACGGTCTCTGCCACGCCGGGCATTTGGTAGACGGAGCGTACGAACGCAGCGAGCCGGGGGCGCTCCTCGATTCGGTGCATGTTGCACTTGAAATGCCCGTAGTACACCGCGTCGAAGCGCACGAGGGTGGTGAAGAGCCGAATGTCGGCGAGGGTAAACGTGTCGCCCATGAGCCAACGACGGCTCGTGAGGCGCTCCTCGAGCCAGGCGAGGGTGTCGAAGAGCGGACCGAGCGCCTCCTCGTAAGCCTCTTGTTTGGTGGCGAAGCCGCATTTGTAAACGCCATTGTTCAGCGTGTCGTAAACGCGCTGATTCACCTCGTCCATCTCCGCGCGGAGCGCCTCCGGGTAGAGCGAGGGCGTCTTCGGTGCGATGGCGTCGAAGGCCGTGTCGAAGATCTTCAGAATCTCGGACGACTCGTTGTTCACGATCGTCGCGCGCTCCTTGTCCCAAAGGACGGGGACGGTGACCTTGCCGCTGAAGCGCGGATCCGCTCGCGTGTAGATTGCATGCAACATACGGGCGCCATAGATCGGGTCGGCGAGCTCCCCCTCGGCGGCGAAGGTCCACCCGTCTTGGAGCATGAGCGGCTCCACCGACGAGAACGACACGATCGCGTCGAGCTGCTTGAGCTTCCGCGCGATCAGCGTGCGATGGG
>JAAFHV010000380.1 GCA_013297655.1 Myxococcales bacterium
TCCTGGTCCAAGCCGGCCTCAAAGTCGGCCCGGGGCGCCCGATTCTCGAGGTCGTCACCACCAGAAAGCAGCGCGTTCCGACGTGCGGCCCCCGAACCTGTATTTTCAAATCCTACCCGCGCAACCGAAGAAACCCTGGTGAAAACCGGGGTTTCGTTCTTTGTCCTCCAAGCTTGGAGCCTCGGCACGAACGAGAGCCGCGGGGTGGGGGGTGGTTTGTCGGCGAAATTGACACGCCACGGATGGCGCGTTCACTAGAGCACCAGTTCGGTCCTCTGGCAGCCCGTTGATTTTCTCCTGTCGGCCAGTCGCCGCCGCATCCCGACCGCCTTCGTGTGTCTCGGCGCTGTAAGCGCGCGCAATCCTGCGGTGCGTGCTCACCTAGAAAACGACCCTTGGAAGTCCCTGACGAGGGACTAGGCTCCGCGCGCTCCTCGGATCGCGCCTCGGCGGATCGGGCGCGGACGACGACCCTTGGAAGTCCCTGACGAGGGACGACTGGCCTCGGTCCGAAAATCAACGGGCTGCCAGGTACGCCGCGCGTGACCCTCGGCGGCTTCGCGTGCGCGTCTCCGGCGTCGACCCCGCCCTTACGCGCGGCCGAGCGTCCCGTCCGGGCTCTCGTGGCGTGTCTCGGCGGGGCGGACGCCGAGGCGCCGCGCGAGGAAGGCGAGGACTTCGTCTCGTGCGGCGATCGTGGGTTGTCCGGCTTCGTCGATGAGGTGCGCCGTGAGCACACTGTGCGGGCTCGCCACGACGTGCTCGAAGAACGGCGCGCAGTCGCGGCTCGCGGCCTCGTCTGGCAGGACCCTCGCGACGAAGCGGTCCCCGAGGGCCTCGGCGTACGCGGCAAAACGCTGCGCGGTACAGAAACGGTCTCCCTCGAAGCGATACGCCATCACGGTGAGATCGTCACGTTCGAGGCGCCGACGAATCGACACGAGCTCGCCGTCACCGGCGGTGGCGATCGCGGCGAGGTCGTCGAGGGGGAGGGAAGGCTGCGCGACGACGGGCGCGAGCATGCTCGGCTCGAGCATCATCATGAGCGCGAAGTTGCCAGTGAAACACATGCCGATAGCGCCCACTCCGGGGCCTCCGCGCTCGCCGTGGGCGAGCTTCGCGAGCGCCCGTAGCCAGGTGACCGCGGGTGTGGGCTCGTGGGTCGCGAACGCGCGAAATTCGGCGCTCACGCACGCGCGGCGGAATGTCGCGACACCCTCTGCGACCGTCGGCACCGCGCCGTCGCGCCCGAAGAGCGACGGCATGTACACGGAGAACCCCGCGTCGCGAACCCAACGTGCGAACCGGGCCACGTGAGGGCTTATGCCAGGCATCTCCGGCATGACGATGACGGCGGGCCCTTCCCCCGCGACGTGGACCGTCTTCGTGACCCCATCGAACGTGATCGACCGAGGTTGGAAGTCTTCGAGCGGGTCGTCCACGTGCATCGATCGTTTCGGCATCGAACGACGATGGGCCTCCGCGCGGCCCCGAACCAGCGGCAGAAACGACAATGAAGACGCCAGGCTTGCCAGTCTTCCTCACGGTGATGCGCACGTTCGGGCTGCTCGCGCGCCCGGCCGCCCCCTGCGGTCGATAGCTATCGATGCGGCATCAGAAGACGATGGCGAGGTGCGCTCCGAGCCCGATCCAGCGCGGAGTGTCGGCGTTTCCCGTTCGGTTGAGCGCGGTGTTGTAAGACGCGTGAATGCCCAGATCGATGACCGGTATCAGCGTGAAGTCGATCGCGAGCCCGCCGTCGAGGATGGGAGCGGCGAAGGACGAGTCGGTCCCACCGGACGGGGTGGAACCGTAGGCGATATTGCCGTATCCGATGTGCAAGAAGCCGTCGAACCGTACGCCCTCGCCGAGGCCAGCGCGTCCGCCGATGAAGCCGCGAAAAATGGACGGTCCGCCCGTGTCGGTGAGCTTGTGGAAGCCGAGGCCGACCTCGGGCATCACGTGCACGATCGCGAGGTTCAGCTCGTAACCGCCGCGGAGGGCGCCGCCGGCACCCGGCTTTGCACCGTTGACGGAGACCGGCAACGCGAAGTCCGCCTCGACGGCGATTTTGGGTTTTGCGATCGCCTGCGAGCACACGAGGGAGCTGGCAATGACGGTGGAGGTGAGGAGGAACGTCGATATCGAGCGGCGCATGGAAGAGCTCCTGAGCAGGGGAGGGGCAGTCGACGAGGCAAACGAGGAAGACCCTCAGCCGCGAGTCGCTTCGTTCAGATCGCGTTCCACGCGCTGCTTGAAGGAGAGCCACTTCGTCTCGACGACCGAATCCATCTCTGCGAGGTCGGCCACGAGGGCGTCGCGCGCCGCGCGCATTTTCGCGATCGCCTTCTCCTTTTCGACGCGAGCGTCGCTCTTCGCGACCTTCATGTCGGCCTCCGCGGTCGCGATCTTTCCGTTGAGCGCGGCGACCTCTTTTTGTGTCCGCTCGCGTAGGGCGAGGCGCTCTTTGCTCGCTGCCTTCGTCGCTTCGCCCTTCGCATCGTCGACCTTTTCGGCGACGGCCTTCTCGGCCTGCTTCGCCGATTTTTCCGCCTCCGCAGCGGCTTTTGCGACCTCGTGAGCGGCCTCTTGGGTCGCCTTCTCCGCCTTCGCTTGTGCCTCTTCGGCGTCGCGCTTGGCTCCCGCGCTGGTGTTGTCGCACGCGACCTGAGCGAAGGTGATGGCGACGAGGGCGAAAGTCACGATGGCAGTACGCATGGATTCTCCTTGAAGACGAAAGGGCCGAGCTCGGCGACTCCCCTCTAAGCACTGGCCATGCCATGTCCGTTTCGGTCGATAAATGAAGGTCGAAGCTGCGTCTCCGCGTGGAGGAGTGCCCCGACTGTGGCGCTTTGGTGCGCCGCTCGTTGCGCCGCCGTGCGCGTGGGACACGGTCGAGCGCGCGTTGGAGGCTCGGTCAGCCGTCGAACGCGTCGTCGCGTTCCTTCTCGTGCGACCGAGGTCCGCCGTAGAGCGCGGCGAACGTCGCAAAAATCTCGGCGTGTGGGAGGTCGTCGTAGGTCCCGCGCTCCGCGACGTACTCCATGTGGCGGCGACCTTCGCCATCGAAGGCATGAAGCATGGCGTCGTTCCTGCCGTCGAGGTCGAGCACCGGGACGCCGAACTTCGCGCAGAGGGAGGAGTTGAAGGCGGGGCTCGCCTTGACGATCCGGTCCGCGATCTTCATCTCGACGTAGCCGTGCCAGACGAAGAGGTCGGTGCCGAGGCGGCGGACGAGCTTCTCGCTCGCGAGGTGATTCTTCACGTCTGCGAAGCCGAGGCGCGCCGGAATGCCCACCGCGCGGAGGGCCGCGCAGAGCAGCACTGCCTTCGGAACGCACCACGCGCGCTCGCGCTCGAGCAGCGTGCTCGCGCGGGCTTCGTCGGGGTCGGTCGAGACCGTGTAGGGATCGTACCGAAGGCGCTCGCGTACCGCGCGGAACAGTGCTGTCGCGCGTGCGGCGTCGTCGTCGAGGCCAACGCAAGTTTCCCGTGCGAAGGCCACCACCGCGGGGTGATCGGAGTCGACGAACGCGCCAGGACGAAGCCACGCTTGATCATTCGGCACGTCGGAGCGGTTCATCGCGAGAGGGTTTCACGGCGCTTGCCCAGGGCGCAAGGTACGCGTGGCGAGGCGCGCCCGCGACCTCCGGGCAAGGCGTCGTTGACGCGCGCGTCGCGGCCGCATCAGATCGACCGCCATGCGATCCTCCTCGATGGCCACATGGCTCGTCGCGACCTTGGCCCTCGCCGGCTGCGGCGCGTCCGGTCCATCTGCCTCCGTCCGCCCCGCCCCGCCGGCTCCGTCATCTCCACGAGCTTCGTCCCGCCCGTGTTTCACCATTCGCGGGGGCACGGAGCTCCGCGCCAAAGACGCGCAGGCGCTGCTGAGTGGGCTCGTCGCCAACGTGCGGCTCACTCCCGAGGACGAGGCGTTACGTAACCCGAAGTCTCCGCAAGACCTCAGAGCGATGCTAAAGCGCGATCTGGTCTATTTTTACCCTGCCGGCGCGGCCTACGCCAAAACTCTCGGTACCCTCGAAGGCAAGCTCGCCGAGGCGCAGCTCGAGCTCCTCCTCGGCGACGCGATGCTCGTCGCTTCGCAGCTCCTCACGAACCAAGAAGCGTGGCTCGGGGGGCACTTGCGCATCGCGCGGGCGAACCTCGCGGGCGAAGCGCGGGAAGCCACAACCGACCGCGGCCGTTTGCTCGCGCAGCTCATTCGCGCCGTCGAAGAAGGCAACACGATCGCCGACGCGCTCGGAACGGTCGCGCCGCTCCACGTCGCGCGTGGCGCGGAGCTGGTCCGCGAGCTGAAGACGGAAGCGCCGACCGACGTGCGCACGGCGATGCTCCTCGCCGAGTACCACCGCCTCCGCGGCGAGTGGACCGAGTTCGACGCGGCGATTCGAGCCGCCGCGGGCGCGGAGCGCGCGCCTTCCCTTTGTTATCTGCGCGCGATGGAGCGGCTCGAGCGCCAACGGGACGCGGGCTCTGCGGCCGTCGCGCTGCGCGAGTGTTTGCGGATTCGTCCCAAGTTCGTCCGCGCGCAGGCCGCCCTCGCGCTCGTCGCCTCCCGTCCAGAGGACCTCGCGCGCGAGCTCACCCTCCTCAAGGCGATGGACGAGGACCACTACCTCGTCATGCTCCTCGAGCCCACGATCGCCGCCGATCAGGAGCTCCTCCGCGTTTCTGGAGCGGGAGGTCGCGATGCGCGTCCGTAGCGCGAGTGCGCTCCTCCTCGCGGCAGTCGCGTGCGCGGCGTGCGGGGCTCCCGCGGAGGTGCCCGCCGTCCCCGCGCCCTCCGCGTTCCCGGCGCCCGAGGCCGTGGCGACGACGAACGAACCCGCGCCGGTGCCCGCCGCCGCAGAGGCCGCTCACGAAGCGCCGCCGCCGGCTCCTGCGCCGATCCCGACGCCATCGTTGCCAGTCGTCCCTCCTCCGCCCCTACCCGCGCCGACGAAGGGGGGCGCCGATGCGCTCGTCGCGACGCTGCTCGCAGGCGGCGGGCCTGCGCTCAAGGGTGTGCTAACGACCGCAGAAAAACACAGGTTTCAGGTGATTTATGGCGTAGTTCGTACACCAGAGAAGGGGGGCGCGACCCTCGAGCGACACGCCTATCGCGCCGACGCGGAGTACTTCTTTCCTGCGAGCTCGATGAAGGTCCCGATCGCGCTCGCCGGGTACGAACGACTGCCGACGATGCGGGCGGCGGGGCGGCCGTCGCTCGACCGCGACGCATCGATTCGTATGTACCCGGCCGTCGGCGACGACCCCTACGTGACCAGCCTCGCGCGCGAGACGTGGCGCGCGATCATCGTCTCCGACAACACGGCCGCCAATCGATTGCTGTCGTTCGTTGGCCTGCGCGAGGCGAACGAGACGCTGTGGGGCCTCAAGCTCGCATCTGCCAGGGTGCGGACAGGGTTCTCTATGACGGCTGATTCGGACCCCGCCGAGGTCTCGCCGCGGATAGCGGTCGTATCGAAAACCGGGGTGACCGAGGAGATCCCGGCCCGCAAGAGCGCGCTCGAGCTACCCCCGACCAAAGCGAGCAGCCTCGAGATCGGCACCGCCGCGATCGTCGACGGCCGTCGCGTCGCGGGGCCGATGTCGTTCGCGAACAAGAACGCGATGTCGCTCCGCGATCTGCAAGACACCCTCGTTCGCATCGTGCGGCCGGATCTGCTCCCCAAGACCGCTCCCGCGAGCCATGCCACGAAAGAGGATATTGCGTATCTGAGGCAGGCGCTCGGCACGCTCCCGAGTAAATCAGGTATCGCCGGTTACGATCGAAATGTGGTCGCCGACTACCAACTCGTCCCGTTCCTCCGCGGCCTCGAGCGCGTGCGTCCACGAGACAAGCTCGAGATCTATACGAAGGTAGGTCAGGCGTACGGGTTCCTCACCGCGAACGCCTACATCGTCGACAAGGAGACCGGCCGCGCGTTCTTTCTCCTCGCGACCGTATATGCCAATCCGGACGAGGTGCTGAACGACGATCTCTATGCCTACGACGCGGTGGCCTTTCCGGTGCTCGCAGACGTCGCAGAGGTGATCGCGCGCCATGCGTTCGCGCCCTAGTGCGCGGCCGGACGTGTCGCCGCGGAGGGCGAGGCGCGGCGGTACGAGGCATACGCGGGAGCGGGCACGCGCCGATGGCCGTCGCGATTCGACCCTATTTGGGAGTCGAAGGTGCGGCGTGGCCTCGTCGGCTGCGGAAGCGTCGTCGTTCGATACGAGGGCTCTTCGCCGGCGAGGGCGCGCGCGTGTCTTGCCCGCGGAGGGTGAGCGATGCACCATC
>JAAFHV010000382.1 GCA_013297655.1 Myxococcales bacterium
CAGTACGAGGACGAAGAGACCGGGCTCTATTACAACCGGTTCCGGTACTATGATCCGCAGCGAGGAGGGTATCTCAGCAAGGATCCGATCGGGCTCAGCGGTGGGTTGGAGCCGTATGGGTATGTATGGGATCCGTTGGGGGAGAAGGATGTTTTTGGGCTTTCGTGCTCGAGCGATGCGAAAGAGCTTCGAGAGAACATGGAGGCGAAGGGGACACGAGCCCCGCCCTACCCGAACGCGGCGCACCATATTGTCATGTCGAACAGCTCAGCGCCGTTGATGGTAGGGGCGCGCGACCATCTCGCGTCTCTCAATATCCCGATAAACTCGGCCCCGAACGGCGTGCTACTGCCAAGAACGATGGCGGTTGCAAGCGAGCTCGGGAACCCGAACCTCTATCACGGAGCGATGCACTCGAATGTCATCATTCGTGAAGTATCAAGAGCGATATTGTCAGCGACGACCGCAGACGAGGCATCCCAAATGCTCAAGACCCTCGGCCGCGCCATGCGAAAAGGCCGGTTCACCAGGTAGTTTAGTTTCGAAAGGAGGCGACGTGAACGAAACGGAACAGCTCGAGTACATCGACAGGTGTTGCGAATGGGTGAGGGACGTGGTCAGACGAGCGAGGTTCCTTGAGCCAGCGTTCGCTATCGTGCTTACCTACGGGACGTCAACCATGCTCGAGCGCCCCGTCATCGGTGTTCTGCTCGATCGGGAACGCAGGACCGGGGCGCTGGCACGAGCGGCGCAACAGTACTCGGATGACCGAGGGGGCGACGTTAGCATGCGTTCCAGCCTGCGCTGGGACTGGTACAACGTTGCCAACTTCCGCAATGTCGACAGGCCCCGAACCGGCGCCACGGAGCCGCATCCGTACCTCGATGAGGCAGCGATCAGCTTAGAGGCCCCCGACGGTTGGAGCGAGCTCTATACACGCGTGGCCGTCCGCCTTGCAGCCATGGAGTGGGAGACGATCCTTCCCACGACGAACGACTTTGTCGTGTTCGCCGCGTGCGACGTGATGGAGGACTGGGATGGCGCCTTTGCACGGTGTATCCCCTCGGAGCTTCGGCTCCAACTGTACCGTGAGGGGTGGGTGCCCGGCCTGGCAGTCGATCCGGGTAGCGTAAGCGCCCTCTCTCTCGAGGATGCATCGAGTCGCTTCGAGGAGTGGATTGTGCAGAACCTCAGAGAGCTTCCCATTCGGGGAGAGCCGGGTGGCCGCGGTCGAAAGCCCGCGGCCGCCTTTCTCTGCGTAGCCTACGACGGGGGGTTCGAGCCGAACGTCGTCATAGGATTGGACCGGGATCTGCGAGAAGGTGAGATCGCGCGCCGCATTCGTCAGCGAAAGGACCAGGTAACCGCTGGGACCCGCGCGGCCTTGCTCGCGCACTCGTTCAATCCTGGCTACTACGCAGACGTTGTCGGCGCGGTGCTACCCGGGAAGTACTTTTGCGCCGCCCATCCCGGCGTAGCGCTGCTCCGTAGCGGTCCCGGGCTTCGAGAGTGCCTCGTCGAGCTAACGAAGCGCCTTGCTACGCAAGACCTGTCGAAGCACTGGACGCTGGCGGATGACTTCGCGGTCTTTGCGACGGACATCGACATGCGCGACTTCGCGTCAAATTTTCGGGAGAGCGTTCCGCTCGCCGTGCGTGCGCGGCTCGCGGCCTCCGGCTGGATCGCGCCCGAGCTCGCCCAAAGTGAGCGATGATGTATTGATTGGCGCGTATGCGAGTTGGGTTGTGGCGAACGTACGCGCGGCAGACATCCGGGAGAAAGCGTATTTCCTTTCCATCGGGTACAGTGACGATTCTGAGCCCGTCGACCTAACAATTGGTATCGGGCTCGATCGCGAGCGTCGAACTGGCGACGACGAGCTTAAGCGAGAGTGGGCTGCCGGTTGCGAGTGGTACAACCCTGCGAACTTCGAGAACTGCGACACGCTCGCGCTCTGCACGGTCAAGGCTCCGACTCTCGACACCTCGACCGTCGCCAGCAACGGGAGGCGCGACTTCTACGTGGCTCTCGCACAAGCCCTCGCAGATCGAGACTGGTCAGGCGACCTAGGCGTCACCGACGACTTCGCAGTCTTCGCGACGGACTACCATCTCGAGCACTTGGCCGCGAACTTCCACCGGTCCGTTCCGGTTGGCGTCCGCGCGCGGTTACTGGCGGACGGTTGGATCCCGGAGCAAATGGCGCGCGAGCAGGAGAGCCAATGAGGCTAAGAGTTCCCGGCGTCGCTAGCGCCCTGTACCGACTCGCGAAGCAAGAGCTTTGCGTTCAAGACACGTCGGAACAGGCTACCGCGATGGTAGGACGGCGGCGAGGTTGCGAGATTCCCCTGGCACGAGGTATTGCCGACGACTCGGACTTCGTCATCTTCGCGGTGGACGTGGAGACCATGCGCCTCGAGACCGCTCTGCGGACGGCAGCCCGACCAGACGACTATCGCCGGTGGATGGCGGAAGGGCTCGCCCCTCCGTAGCGTTGGTGGTGCCCGGCGGTTCGCATTTCCATCGCTGATCGCGCGCGTTAACTATCGCCCGAGTTCCTTGCACTCCCCCGCGGACTCCTACCGCACGCTCGCCCGCCCCTCCGCGGACATATGCTCCAGCAAAATCGGCTTCCCGAGCAGCTCCTCGATCGGCACGAACTCCCCAGAAACCTCGCCCGCGCCGTAGCGCACGGCGATCTCCGGGTTCGGGAGGTACTCGTCGTGGCGTATGCGGCGCCACAGCTTGCGGTTCGGCTTGGCGGTCGCGTCGCGCTCGTTCTTCGCGAGCGCGGCGTTCACATAGGTAGGAGCGAGCCGGTACGCAGGAACGATGCTCCCCGGCAAACAGTCGAGCAGGCCGAGAGCGCTCGGCACCTTGGGGTTCACGAAGAAGGCTCGCGACACGAGCTCGATCTGCCCGAGCCAGCGAAACATGCTCGCATAATGGGTCGTGAGAACGGCGAGGTGAACGAACTCGGCCTGATGTGGGTACAAACGAACGAGGCGCCCGTCGACGCGCAGGTCCACCGCGTCGAGCGCCAGCGCGGCGTAGGCGTCGGCCAGCTCGATCACGACGGGATCTTGCTCGCCTTTCGCCATCAACGGGAACAGCACGTAGTGCATCGCCGTGCGGCCAAACGCGTCGCGCGCCGTCCGCGACGCACCTCGCTCGAGCAGCGCCCGCACGAGCCGCGCGTTCCCCGCGAGCGCCGCCAGCATGAGCGGAGTGAGCCCGGCCGGGGTTTTGTGCTCGATACCGTACTTCTCGAAGGCGTCGTGGCCCACCCGCGCACCGACGAGCCGCGCCAAGACTCTCATCTTCTCTTCTTCTTCTCTTTCTCTTTTCCCTCTCTCCACGCGGGACGTGGGAAGGCCGTGGGTGGGCGCGGTTTTGGGGCGCTGGCGGGAGGGGCCGTCACTGTCTGAGAGCAGCGTTCCCGCGCGGCTCCGAAAACCTCACTTCCTCAGTCACGCCCTAGCGTCCCGGCCATCGCGCGGAACGATGCCGAGATTGCGGAGGGGCCCGCCAGCGCCCCAAAACCGTGCCGACCCGCGGCCGTCTCCCGCCGGCCTCGCGCTCTCTTCTCTCCCCGCCGGCCCCGTGCGCCCCGCGCACGAACAACCGACCCCCCATAAGCCCCGCGCCCCCAACCGCGAGCACCGAGCTCACCGCGACGTCGTACCGCGCCCCCGCCCCACAACCCTGGTGCCTCCCCCACGCCCTGAACTAGAACCCCCCGCATGAACGGCGCGCCCAGGGCCCGCAGATGACCACGAGCGCCCCCCCGCCCGCTGGCGAGCCCAAAACCAAAGAGCGCCGTCGCATCCCCCGCGCCGTCGTCGTCCTCGTCGCGTTGGTGCTCGCCGCGGTCGTCGCGATCGTCGCCACCCACAAGCCGTTCCCCTCCGATCGCACCCCCGAGGGCGCCTACCTCCGCGTCGCGCACGCCCTCACCGACGACCGCCCTCGCGAGGCGTTCGCGTACCTGGAGACGGAGGCGCAGTGGGCCTCGTACACCGTGCGCGAAAAACGAAAGGCCGCGCTCGCGCTGGTCCGTGCGTCGTACCCCGAGGCCGAGCGCGGCCCGCTGGAGACCTCGTACGCCCCCTTCGCCGATGCCCCCGACGGCGCCGACGTGTTCGCCCTCTATGCCAAACAGCGCGGGTGGGACAAACGCCTCAAACGCGATCTCTCCGGCGTCGCCGAGGTCGACCTCCAAGGCGAACGGGCGAGCGTCGTCACCACGCGCGGCACCCGCTATGCGTTCCGCAAACGCGACAATGGCATCTGGGGCCTCACCATGTTCACCGCCGATCTCGTCGCCGAAGCCGAGCGCGCGACCCGCGACCTGGCCGTCGTGGAGAAGGCCGCCAAAGACTACGAACAGGCCAAAAAATAGCTATGCGCGCTCTACTGGCAGGTTCGCGCGCCACCAGCCGGGCTCCTTGATTTCACCGAAGGCGCCACGCGTGCCGTCCCAGCCCGCGCGCTGCTCCAGCACGGCCGTGAAGCCCGCCCCCACCAGCGCGGCACACGCCTTCGACGAACGCGCGCCCGCTTTGCACCCCACCACGAGCGGGGCGTCCTTCGCGAAACGCGCCGTCATCGCGGCGAGGAAGACCGCGTTCGGAACCGGATCGATCGGGCCGTCGACGAGCCACGGCACGTTGATCGATCCGGCCGGTCTCCCCTCTGCGAACTCGCTCTCCGTCCGCACGTCGACGTACGTGTAGCCCTCACGCATCTTCGCGAGGGCCTCGGCCGGAGAGAGCTGCGAAAAGCTCACAGATCGTCGTGGAAGAGCGGCTCGCGGTTCCGCACGTAGCGGTACACGAGCTGCCGCGCCTCGGAGGTGATCTCGGTGAACTGCGCGCCGAAGCCCGGCTGCGCGCCGTCGCTGCTGCCCGCTTGGTCACGCGCCCAGCGCACGGTCGCGCCAGCCTCGAACTCGTACCCGCCCGGCAACGAGACACGAAGGCGCACCGGCGTGCCGATCTTCGGAATCATGTAGGTTGCAACGAAGAGACCGCCATGGTCGACGATGTCGTTGCCGGAGAGGCCCTTGTAGAAGTTGGTCGCGCTGTGGGCGCCGAGATCGGCGTTGATGACCTGGCTGATGACAGCGCCCGGGTGCTGCGCCGGCACCGCGGGCCGCGTCGCGAACGGGTCGCTCGAGCTCGCGTTCACCTGCGCGGGCGCTCGCGGCGCGGCGAACGGATCGGCGGCGACATGAGGCGCCGCAGGGCGCGCCGCGAACGGATCGGCGGCGACCTGGGGCGGTGGCTGCGGCTGCGGCTGTGGAGCCGCAACGTAGGGCGGCTGCGCGTGCGCTGGCGTGGGATACGCCTGCGCGGGGGGCTGAAACGCTTGCGGCGCGGTGGCGGGCGCCATGTGCTGCGTGTGCTGAGGCGCCTGGCCCGGATGCTGCGGTTGCACCATCGGAGCGGCCTGCGTGGGCGCGTTCCCGAGCTGCTGCGCGTGCTGCGGCTGCTGCGGTTGCTGGTGCTGCGGTTGCTGGTGCTGCGGTTGCTGGTGCTGCGGCTGCTGGTGCTGCGGCTGCTGGTTCTGCGGCGCGGGCTGAAACTGCGGCTGCTGCATCGGTGCAGGCTGCATGGGTTGCTGGTGCTGCGGCGCGGGCTGAAACTGCGGCTGCTGCTGCATCGGTGCAGGTTGCATGGGTTGCTGGTGGATCGGCTGCGGCGCTGCTTGCTGCGCCATCGGCTGCGGCGGCGCCTGCATGGGCTGCTGCGGCACCGGCTGCGGCGCGGGCTGAAATTGCGGCGCGTTGGCCTGCGGCGTGGTTTGGGCGAGGTTCGGCGCGGAGGGCGCCGGCTGCGGGACGGGCTGCGCTTGCGGCACCGGTTGGATCGGCGCGGTGTTGATCATCCCACCGCCCGGACGCGGGATGTTCATCGCGGGCGCGAGCGGCTGCGTACCCGGACGCGGGACACCACCGGCTTGCGGTTGCGGTTGCGGCTGAGGCGCGGCTTGCGCTTGCGGCGCGGCTTGCGCTTGCGGCGCGGCTTGCGCTTGCGGCGCGACCTGAGGCGCGGCTTGCGCTTGCGGCGCGGCTTGCGGCTGAGGCGCGGCTTGCGGCTGAGGCGCGGCGGCGGGCGCCGGCACCATCTTCGAGAGCTGGTGCACGAGACCGAGCGACGACGCGACCGCCTCGAGGGCGTTCGCGACAGCGACGAACGTGGCGGGCTGCGCCTGGAGCTGCGCGAGCGCACCACGAACGT
>JAAFHV010000381.1 GCA_013297655.1 Myxococcales bacterium
TACAAGAGCCCTTACCTACTGCGAACAGCGACTACGTTCGGGTCATCGCGGTCTCGCTCCTGGCTGAACACGCGAGCGTCGGCAGGTGCGCGCACCTCAATGGTGCTTTCGTCGCGCCAGCAGACGACGATTGGCACTGCACCATCGTCTGTCTCCGGGGTTCGTCCATGATCGGAATCGAGAACCAGTAGGTCGCGGTGAACCGGTCCCTCGCCCGTTTGAAGAACGGTAGAAAACCCAGTAGTCGCGCCGCAAGAGCGAACCACTACTCGAACCGACTTCAAGTTGCTCGGGCTACGGTACGTTCCTAAGGCGGTGTCGTCGCAAATCGCCCTTCGGCAACCACCCAAAGACAGCGCGAGAGCAAGTAAGCAGGCAGCCTTGCATATGCGGTCACTTAGAGGAAGCGTTGCCATAGCAAGAACAATGGGAATCCGTGGGCACGCTCGTTCCCTGCCGCTTCGACTCTGCGTAGGCCTGCCCGTCATTAATCTGCTCCTGGTCCTTTGGATCGTCACCATAGGGAGCGTCTCTCACGGCTTGCCGTACTCTGGTCTGGACGTGCCCGCCCGCATCTGTTCAGCGCCGGCGCCCTCATTAAGGAACGGCACACCAGCAGCGTCGCCGATAGCACCAAAGTTGAAGTTCCCGAAATCCTGATACTGAGTTCGGGAGCTGCCGCCTGCTTTCCACTTCTCGGGCACGTACCCAAAGACGCGCCGCCGCGTGACCGACCCGCTCGTGCGGATGAGCGTCGCGCCGTAGGCCTAGCACTACCGCGGGAGGTCCACCGTCAGGGGCGCCCCAGCGCGAAGCGAATTTCGGGATCAAGGACGGGGTGGCGCGCCGTCCGCGCCCGGTCGTCGCGGCCGGTCGAAACGAAACGAAACGAGGCCTCGCGTCGTGGGACGGAGGCCTCGAGAACGCGCGCGAGAACGCTCAGCGTTGCGGCGGTTGCTGCGGCTGCGCCCTGCCCTGCCGCTGCTCGATCATGATGCGGAGCTCGTCTGGCTCGAGGGAGCGGCTCATCGCTTCGTCGAGCGAGATGTACCTTCGCACGAGCAAGTTGAAGAGCGATTGGTTCAGGGTCTGCATCCCGAACTTGTCTTGCCCGATCTGCATCTGGCCGTAAATTTGCTGGATCTTGGCCTCGCGGACGAGGTTTCGGATCGCGGGGTTCGGCACGAGCACCTCGAGCGCCATGCAGCGGCCGGGGGCGCCAGCGCGGGGCAAGAGCTGCTGCGAGAGCACGGCTTGGAGCACGAACGAGAGCTTCGATCGAATCTGGTCCTGCTGGTGCGGCGGGAAGACGTCGATGATGCGGTTGATCGTGGAGATGGCGCTGTTCGTGTGGAGGGTCGCGAAGACCAAGTGACCCGTCTCGCTGATCGTGAGCGCCGCTTCGATGGTCTCCAGATCGCGGAGCTCGCCGAGGAGCACGACGTCCGGATCTTGACGAAGCACGTAGCGGAGCGCGCCGGAGAAGCTCGCCGTGTCTTGCCCCACCTCGCGCTGGTTCACGACCGAGAGCTTGTGCGGGTGGAGGTACTCGATAGGGTCTTCGATCGTGAGAATGTGGAGCCGCTGCTCCGAGTTTATCTTGTCGATGATCGACGCGAGGGTGGACGTCTTGCCGGAGCCGGTAGGCCCGGTGACGAGGATGAGACCGTTCGGCTTCTTCGTGAGCTCGGCCACGATCGGGGGCAGGCCGAGCTCCTCGAAGCTCAAAATCTTGAACGGAATCGTACGGATCGCGCCGGCGATAGCCCCACGTTGGACGAAGAAGTTCGCGCGGAAACGCGAGAGCCCCTTCACCGTGAAGCTGAGGTCGAGCTCGTTCTCTTTCTCGAACGCGATCTTCTGCTCTTCGCTCATCACCGAGTAGCAGAGGGCCTTGGTCTCGACCGCTCCGAGCGGCGGGAGCTTGAGGGGGATGACGTCGCCGTCGATCCGGAGCAACGGCGGCGTGCCCACCGTGATGTGCATGTCGCTCGCGCCCTTCTCCACCATCGCCTTGAGAAGCTGGTGGAGGTTGACCTTGAGCTCGGTCGGGTTCGGTTGGGTCATCGTATGGTTCCGTTCGGGATGCGAGGTCAGCCGTCCGACATGGTGACGCGGAGGATCTCTTCGGTGGTCGTGACGCCGTCGAGCGTCTTGCCGATACCTGCGGCGCGGAGCGTCCCCATCCCGGCCTTGATGGCCCCCATTTTGAGCTCGGCGGTCGACGAGCCCTGGAGGACCATCTCTTTGAGGCCCTCCGTGAAGCGCATGACCTCGTAGAGCGCGACGCGCCCCTTGTAGCCGGAACCGTTGCACGTGCGGCAGCCCGCCCCCTTCCAGAGGCGGCCCTGGCAACGCGCGATCTGGTCCGCGGTGAAGCCGACCTCTTGCAGTACCGCGTCCTCGACCATGACCTGCTGCTTGCAATCTACACAGATTTTGCGAGCGAGACGTTGGGCGAGGACGAGGTTCACCGAGGCGGTGATGAGGAAGGGCTCGACGCCCATGTTGAGGAGACGCGAGATCGTCGCGGGGGCGTCGTTGGTGTGCAGCGTGGAGAGCACCAAGTGGCCCGTGAGCGCTGCTTTGACCGCGATTTCCGCCGTTTCGAAGTCTCGAATCTCGCCGACCATGAGGACGTCCGGGTCCTGACGGAGGAACGCGCGGAGGGCCATCGCGAAGTTGAGGCCGATCTCGTCGTGCATCTGCACCTGGTTGATGCCGTGGAGGTTGTACTCCACCGGATCTTCCGCCGTGCTGATGTTGGTCCCGATTTTGTTGAGGTCGGAGAGCGCCGAATAGAGCGTGGTCGTCTTGCCCGAGCCGGTCGGGCCGGTGACGAGGACCATGCCCCACGGCTGACGGATGGCCCACAAGAAGTCGTCGAGCGCCTTCTGGTCGAAGCCGAGCTTCGTCATGTCGAGCTGGAGGTTGCCCTTGTCGAGGAGACGCATGACCGTCTTCTCGCCCCAGAGGGTGGGCAGCACGCTGACGCGGAAGTCCATCTCTCGGCCCTTGCCGAGCTTGAGCTTGATGCGCCCGTCCTGCGGGAGGCGCCGCTCGGCGATGTCGAGCTGGCTCATGATCTTCACGCGGCTCGAGATCGCGTTCTTGAGCTTCACCGGCGGGTTCATCTCTTCGATGAGCACGCCGTCGATGCGGTAACGAACGCGGAGCGATTTTTCGTACGGCTCGATGTGGATGTCGCTCGCGCCCTTCTTGATGGCGTTGAGCAGGATCATGTTCACGAGGCGAATGACGGGGGCGTCGGCGGACGCCTTCTCGAGCTCGATGAGGTTGAGATCCTCGTCCTCCCCGGTGAACTCGATCTCCGACTCGTCGAAGCCGGCCATGACCTCGTCGTAGGAGGGACCGACGCTATAATTGCGCTCGATCGCAGCCAAGATCGCGTTCTCGGACGCGATGACGGGCTCGATGTTGTAGCCGGTGAGAAACTTGAGATCGTCGATCGCGTGGAGGTTCGTGGGGTCCGCCATCGCGACGATGAGGGAGCTGCCCGCGCGCGACACGGGGATGACCTTGTGCCTCTCGCACTGCTCGCGCTGAACGAGCTTCAAGATGTCCGCGTCGATCTCGTACTCGTCGAGTTGGATCGTGGGGACGCGGTACTGCTGCGAGAGGAAATTCGTGATCTCCTGGTCGCTGATGAAGCCGAGCTTCGCGAGCGCGGCGTTCAGGTTCTGGCCCGAGCGCGACTGTTCGTCTTGCGCCTGCCTTAGCTGGGAGAGCGAGATCAGCTTTTCGCGTACGAGCAGCTCGCCGAGTCGGTTTTGGTTCGCCATGCGTCCTCTCTCAGATGTCGGCCCACGCGCCTTCTCCGCACGCACCAATCGAAGCACGACGGCGCCCCCGCAGGTCCTCTTGGGACCTCCGCGAGAGCCGAAGCGTGGAAGGGCGACGTGGGAGACGGCTCATCGAAACTACGGGCTTGAGAAAAGCATAAGCGCGTCTTTCCGATTCCGACACGCCGATTTGCGAGCCGCGCGTCGTGGTACATTCTAGCGGTCCGTTCGAGAACGGACCCCGTCCGTGCGTCGTACGCGCCGCAAGGGCGAGGCTCGATCCGAGGAGCGCGGCTTTTTGCGCATCCTCGTGTCTAGGTGACTGGCTCGCACCGCAGGACCGCAACGACGCCCCTCCTACGCGGCGGGCAAGGACGACGCCCGGTCTCGAGCGGGCTCCGAGGAGCAACGTGGGAGTGTTCGACCGGTTCTTCGGGAAGGGACGGGACGCCGAGAAGGCGCGCAAGGCCGAGCTCCGTGGCGACTTCGCCAAGGCGATCGAGCTCTTCGTCGAAGCGGATCGCCCCGGCGAGGCCGCCCGCGTGATGCTCCTCCGGGGCGACGCGGAGCCCGATCACCGCGCCCGCCTCCAGCACTACACCCACGCCGCGCGGATCGCCCCCGAGGGCACCGAAGAGAACAAATTATCGCGAAAAAAACGGGCTCTCCTCATGCTCGCCCTCTCCGGCGACGTGACCCTCTCCGCCGTTCATCGCCGCGACGTGGACGACGCCGCGCGCGAGCTCGAGGCGATTGGCGAGAACGACAAGGCCGCCGAAGCCTACGCCCAGCTCGGGGACAGCGAGGGTGAGGCGCGCGCCCTCGCCGCCGCCGGCGACGTCGATCGCCTCGAGTTTTTGCTCTCGAGCGAGCAGCACAAGGAGCGCGGCGAGCGCAAACGCCGCGACCGTCAGGCCGAGGTGGACCTGCTCTTGACGAGCGGGCGGCGCCGCGAGGCGCTCGAGCTGCTCGACGTGCTCGCGCGAGAGAACCCCGACGAACAAACGATCCGCGAGCGCATCACGGGCCTCCGCGCGAGGCTCGCGAAAGGCCCGATCGTGCCTATCGCGCTGAACGGCGCGCGCCTCTCGCTCACGTTCGTCCGCGAAATCGTGATCGGGCGGAGCGAGGGCACCGTGCTCGTACCGTCGAACGCGGTGAGCCGGCGACACCTTGCGATCGTGCCCGAGGGTGGCCAAATCGTGGTCCGTGATCTTGGGAGCCGCAACGGTACGCAGCTTCGTGGGCTCCCGCTCCGCGGCGCGCTCCCGGTCGGCGACGGCCTGGAGCTTACCTTGGGCCGCGAGGTGCCGGTCCTCCTCTCCCCGAGCCGCGTCCTCCCCGGCGCGCTCGATTTGGAGGTCGCAGGCCAGCGCGTCACCACGCTGTTCGGCCGCGCGCCGCTCGGCATCGGCGACTGGGCGCTGGTCGAGGCGGCCGATGGCCTCGTCGAGCTCAGCGCCACGTTCCCGACGCCTTTTTTGGCCGATGTCGCGATGGGAGACGGCAGCACGCTCTTCATCGGCGACACCTTCACCACGACGCGCGGAGGCTCTCCCGCGCTCAAGGTTTTAGGATGAGCGAGCGAGGCCAACGTGCTGCGCGCGATCCGATCGTTAGCGAGCCTCGCGAGGCGTCGCCGACGTTCTCGATGGTGAGCTGGAACTGCTTCGGCGCAGCGCAGACCTTGCTCGCCGTGATCCGCGGTCGTGGCGCAGAGGCAGCCCACCGCTTCGATCACCCGGAGCTCTACTCGTCCCTCGCCGACGTCGATGTGCTCTGCGTGCAGGAGCTGTGGCTCGAAGAAGCGGTGCGCGCGTTCACGAAGCCGGATCACCTCGCCCACCGTGTGCTCGCCGAGAACCGCTGGACGCTCTGGCCGCTCACGATCGGTGGCTCGGGTCTCGGGGTGGCCTCGCGTTACCCGGTGGTGCTCTCCGAGTTTCGCTCGTACTCGCGCCCACATGTCGGAAGCGAGCGGTTCGCGCGGAAGGGCATGGCCCACGTTCGCGTCGCGCTCCCCTCGGGTCTCGAGGTCGACTTCCTCACCACGCACCTCCAGTCCGGCTACGAGCGGAACGCGGAGGTCGTGCGCGCGCGGCACCTCGCCGAGCTTCGCCAGTTCGCGGAAGACGTCGGGAGCGACGATCGCCCGATGGTGGTCGCCGGCGACTTGAACGTGAACGGCCTCTCCCACGTCCGCGATCTCGAATACAAGACGTTTTCCAGCATTTTCTCGGGCTATCACGACGTCTTCGCGGACGACGATCACGTCACGTTCCACCCGAAGCAGAACCGGCTCGCGGCCAAGTTCGAGCCCTACGCGAGCCTCCAGCGCGTCGATTACGTGCTCGTGCGCGATCGCGGGCGCACCCTCGAGGTGGTCAAGAAGGCCCTCTTCCTCGATCGCGACATGCCCGCCCACGGCGGCTTCGAGACGGT
>JAAFHV010000383.1 GCA_013297655.1 Myxococcales bacterium
CCGAAGGCGCCGTATTGCGGCGTCGAAATGAGCTGTCCGTGCGGCGCCGCGCGCGCCTTCGTGCTCATGCCTTCCTTGCGGCACATTTGGCGCGCTGCCGTACGTCATCGCACACCGTGCGAGCGAGCTCGCCCCGAACGTGTCCCGGCGAGCGTTTCCCCTGTCCCGTCTGCTTCGTGCAGCTAGGCTAAGGCACGGAGGCCTATGAAACTCTTCACCCGTGCGCTCGTACCTTCCGCTCTCGTGCTCCTCGCCATGCTCGCTGCTTGCAGCGACGAGGGCACCAACGCGGGTGAGGCCGACGCTGGCACCACGACCACTGCGGACGGCGCGGTCGTCTCGGCCGACGGCGCGATCGTCACCCCGAGCGACGGGGGTGGAGCGGTCGTGAGCAGCTCGGGCTGCGGCAAGGCCGCGTCGATCGCGCTCAACTCGTGGGTCAAGCGGGCGATTACCGTGAAGGGGGCCTCGCGCGACGTGTTCGTGCGTTTGCCGACTGGCTACGATCCGACTCGCAAGTATCAAGTGGTCTATCAGCTCCACGGCTGCAGCTCCTCCGCCGAGCGCGAGACGAACGTCGTGCCGATCGAGAAGAGCTCGGGCACCGACGCCATCTTGGTTCGCGGGCGTGCGGCGGCGAACTGCTGGGACACCGCCGAGACGGGCCTCGACGTCCCCTATTTCGACGCGATGCTCGAGGACGTGGAGGGCGCGTTCTGCGTGAACACCGAGCGTCGCTTCTTGACCGGCTACAGCAGCGGTTCGTTCCTTACTCACCGCCTCGCCTGCATTCGCGGCGACAAGCTGCGTGGAGTGGCCACGATCGCCGGCGGGCAGGGCGGGAACGATTGCAAAGGCTCCGTCGCGGCGCTCCTCATCCACGACGCCAACGACAAGACCGTGAACATCAGCCAAAGCGAGGCTGCGCGTGACAATCACTTGAAACGCAATGGCTGCGCCTCGCCTCCCTCGTCCACCGCGACCGCGTCGCCGCCGTGCGTGGAATACGCCGGTTGCGGCGAAGGTACGCCCGTCGTGTGGTGCCCCACGGCGGGCAAGGACCACGACCGCCAAGACGCCCTCGCCGCGCCGATCTTCTGGTCGTTCTTGTCGTCTCTGAAATAGCCCGCTGGGGATAACCCGTCCATCCACCGCTCGCCGGGCACGGCGGACGATTCGGAGCCGTGCGGAGGTGCCGTGGTTGTCGCTCGCGAGCGCCTCGCCCGTGCCGCTGCGCGCTCGTGCGCTCGGCACCGAGTCCGACGAGAGCAGCGCATGTGCGCGCAAGTCGTGGACAAGTCGGAGTCGCAGGCACTTTCTTACGGCGGCGTCGGATCGAACGACCTCCAGAGTGCATGAGGTCTGCATGCTTCGTGAGGCTCGCCCGCATCGCCGCGAGCATCACGACGTCGAACCGATGGACCGTTGGGAGGGAGGTCCGCAGGACCGAGCGACGCCACGAACGCGTCGTACCAAGAGGTGACTTGACCGTGATCCGCGCGCACGTAGAGTCCAGCGATGGCCCTTCGCCGCATTGTTTCGTGCTTGGCTCTCGTGTCCCTCTCCCTCTCGGGTCTCGTCGCGGCCTGCGTCGGTGACGATCCGGTCGGCTCCACCGCCGACGCCGCGGTCGATACGAGCACCACCCCGACGACGACGGGCACGTCCACCAGCGGCCCCGACTCCGCCGTTCCCCCGACCGACGGCGCGACGAATGCAGACGCGGACGCCGGTGGACCCAAGTGCGGCTTTCCGGGGGAGGCGTGCTGTGCGGCGCCGTTCGTGGCGTGCAACGTGGGCACGGCCTGCGCGAGCAACCGTTGCGTCGCGGACGACCTTTGGGTCGTGGGCGACTACGTCGATATCAGCACGTTCAAGCACAACGGCGTGAGTGCCCACTACGACGGCACGAAGTGGACCGCCGGCCCCGCGCTCGGGACCGACAACATTCCCTATGGTGTCTGGGGAACTGCCCCCGACGCCTACCGCGCCGTGACCAACCGCGGGAAGATTTGGCTCCTCTCCGGCAATCGCTGGCTCCAGTGCGGCAACTTTGGCTGCAGTGATCCGCAGACCACCGCCGAGCTCTACGGCATCAATGGCTTCGGCGGGAGCGACTTCTGGGTCGGCGGCGTAAACGTCATGTATCAGTGCGGCGGGTCGACCTGCACCGCCAAGAGGGACGGCCTCCCCGCGACGTGGGGACAAGGCAACTTCGCAGGCACTTCGTCGCGCGACCTCTGGTACTCGCAGTTCGACCGCGCGTTCCATTTCAACGGCACCGCGTGGACGATCCATCCTGGCATCCAAGCGCGCGCGATCTGGGCCCGCGCGACGAACGACGTGTGGGGCGGCGACAAGCAGCTCCAGCACTACGACGGCGCGCGTTGGAGCCAGGCGTACGCGGTCGCGGGCCTCCCGACGAACCCGCTGATCACTGCCATCTCCGGCACCACGACGGACGACGTATGGGCAGTGGGCTACGGCGGCTCCACGGCCTTCGCACTTCACTGGGACGGCGCGGCGTGGACAAAGCTCGATTTGCCCTCCGGCGCCGGTCAGGTAAACAGCGTATTCGCGGTGTCCAAAACCGAGGCCTACGCGGTGAGCTTCACCGGAGGCATCTTCAAGTGGGACGGCGCGATCTGGTCGTCGATGACGCTCCCGGTGATGCCGAACGCAGGAAACTGGCAAAGCATCTTCGGGAGCGCCCGCGCCCGCCCCTGAAAGGTGCGTCGCGTGCCGGCGATCGATATCTATCTATCGAATCGCGCGGCCTCGCTACTTGGCTCGAATGGTGACGCGCGCGCGGAAGGAAGTCTCCGCAAAAGGCTCCACCTTCGCGACCTTTAGCGCGTCGACGATGCACGTACCTTTCGCGTCCCTCGTGGACGTCTCTACTGCCGCGACGACGCCGGAGGCGACGAACGTCACCGACACCACGCGCGGCGGGTCGTCCGCGTCGAGGCACGCGCGCGCTCTCTCCTGCACGGACCGCAGCGCGGCTACGATCGCGCCCTGAGCGGGCCGAACTTGGCGTGCCGAGCTCTCCGGCTCGGAGGTGGCGGGCGCGGGATCATGCGGCTTCGTGGATCCCGTCGCGAGGCGCATCGCAGCGTCGAGGTCCGGGGGCCTCGGAGGCGGAGGAGCGGGGAGCGCTTCGTCGATCGGTCCTGGTGGGCGGATCGCGACTGGCACTTTGGTGGCGGCCGCGGCGGTTGCGTTCGGCCTCGGTTTCGTGGGGCGGTCGAGGTGATGCGCCGCGACCTGCTCCGGCGCCACGTGCGGCGCGGCCATCTTCCCGTTGCCTCTCCCGGGGGCGTGCCACGGACGCCGTGGTGCCTTCACGAGAGCAGGTGGCGGGGCCTCGGTTGCGAACCGTGGCGACGAGACGGACACCGCGTTCCGGACGAACGCGAATGCATTTGCGCCGAGCGAGAGCACTGCGAGCGCGATCGCCGGCGCCGCGAGCCGAGCGAGGCGGGAGCGGGGCTCGTGTCTTGCGCACGAACAAGGGCGCAGCTCTGCAGCCGCTCGTCGCGCGCGCATCTCGTCGAGGAGGAGAGGGATGTTCACCATGCCGCTGTGTTCTTCGTGCATCTTCGGATGGGCCTCGAGGGGGCGGCGCGGCCGGTCTCTGCGATGACGCGGGCATCGGCGCCGCGCAACGACGAAACGTCGCCGAGCATGTTGGCCAATTGGTAGGCGGCGCGCGCCACTTCATTCATGAGATGTCGCGAGAAAGCGGAGCGCAAAAATCGTCAATCCATCGTGATCCGAAATCGCGCACGTGTGCACGATCGTCGAGCGCGCGGCGCGGGTCGCTCAGAGGTGCGGTGGAAAGCCGCTCGCGTTCGATGGCGCAGGCACGGCCGTCGGCTCTGCGTGCGATCCGATAGGCTTGTTCGACGGCCGCGGCGGCACGAACGCACGCGACGACGCGGACGCGGGCGGAGCGGGGGTCGCGCTCGGCGTTCCGCTCGGCGTCGTGGCGAGCGACGGCGAGGTCGACGGAGGCACCAGCGGCACCAGCGGAAGCGCGGCGCTCGCGACGACGACGGTCGGCGCGGGCGGCTCTGACGGGTTGCCACTGACGCGAACGAGGATCGAGAGACCACCCGCGGCGGCGACGAGGGTGATCACGAGCGCCGCCAGTTTCGCGTGTGAACGCGATCGCGCGGGCATCGGTGCGATGACGGGGGAGAGCGCGCCGCTCGATTTTGCGTGCTCTTCGATCGACGTGGCCGCGAGGGTGGGCTCGGGCGCTGCTGCGATCGCGAGGCTCCTGTCGTCGTCCTCGGGAGGTTCCGCGCACGCGTCGCGGAGCGCTTCTGCGAGGGCGCTCGCGCTCGCGATGCGGTCGGCCGGATCTCGCGCGAGTGCTCTGCCAATCACGTTCGACACCGAGGCCGAGACCTCCGCCACCTCGGCGAGCGGCACGTGCCCCTTCATGATCGCGAGCATTTGCGCTGCCATCGACTCGGCCTCGAACGGGTAGCGGCCCGCGATGGTGCGATATGCCACTACGCCAATCGCGAACACGTCGCTCGCAGGGCCCACGCGCTCTCCGAGGAGCTGCTCCGGCGACATGGTTCGCGGCGTGCCAGCGACGCTCGCGGTGGACCCATCCATCGAGCCACCCATGAACGCCGCTACGCCAAAATCGACTATTTTTGCGCCGGATTTCGTGAGGATCACGTTCGACGGCTTCAGGTCTCTGTGCACGACGCCTTCGGCGTGAGCGGCCTCCGCGCCGGCGCAAAGATCGAACACGATCGCGAGCGCCTCCGTGAGCGGAACGGGTCCCGTCGCGAGCCTCGCTTCCAGTGTCTCGCCGGCGAGGAGCTCCATGACCAAATAGGGGACGCCGCCCTCCGTGCGATCGACGTCCAACACGTGGACCAGGTTCGGCGACGAGAGCCGAGCGAGGATCTTCGCCTCGCGCTCGAACCTGCGGACGGCGCCTTCGTCTTGTGTCGCGAGGGGCCGAAGGAGCTTGAGCGCGCAGGGGCGCTCCAGTTTCTCGTGGATGACCTCGAACACGACTCCCATCGCGCCGCGGCCGATTTCGCAGACCACGCGATAGCGACCGACCCGCTCTCCAGGGCGCGGGAGCGCGAGCGATTCGAGGGGAAGGGGCGCAGCTTCGGTCATCGAGCTACGGCAGGATACCGCACCAACGGCGCGCCAACTGCGCGTAGCGCTGGGGACTTCACTTCCGCCGCCCGAGCTTCATCTTTCGCGACGCGCGTGCCGTTTCCGTGGGCTCCAGGTCGTCCTCGTCCTCGTTCGACGGCGGCAGCAAGCGCACCCGCGCCTCGCTCGCGAGAGGGCGGGGCCGCGAGGCAGGCGCGTGCATGAGCGCCCCCTGCGCGACGCGATAGCTGCCTTGGCTCGGCGTCAGCGCGAGATCGATCGCGCGCAGCCACTTGAACATGCGCACCTCACGCTGCCGTTCGGACCGCGCCGAGGCCAAGAGCGGCACCACGAAGAGCACGGCGAGCCCCGCCGTTACCAAGAGCGCGAACGCCACCAACGCGAGGACCCACGCCGGCAAATCGCCCTGCGCTTCGAGGGTGATGCGCGTGCCCTGCTCTGCCGCGTAGGTACGAAGCGTGTAACGTACACGGGTCAGCGCGCTGCCTTCGGTCCAATGGAAGAAGCCGGTCGTCGGCTCCTGCACGCGTGCGCCCACCTCGTCCGCGAGCACGCGGCGCACCACGTCGGTGCAGACGTCGAGCGGGACGTCGACGGTGCGAACCTCTTTGTCCGGCCGGCTCCGAGCGCGATAGTTCCGACGTTTCGAGGCGCGTGACATGATGCGAGAGCCACAGAATACGACCATTTAAGGAGCTGCGCCGCCCTGGCGGAGGGGATGATCTCCTGGCTCATGGACAACGCGGCCTGGACACGGATGACCCAGCACCCGGCGAACGGGGCGCGGTGTCGCTCGGGCGCTTCGATTCGTTCGCGGAATGTCCGCTCTTTGGGCGCGTTCGCGTGCGGAGGGCAACCACGCCGTCCGCTATAGCGGCCTCCGAGCCGCGATCGTGGGGTCGACGGTTGCGGCTCCGAGGCATCGACGCGATCGCGCTTCGGCCCACGATCGCCGCTAAC
>JAAFHV010000384.1 GCA_013297655.1 Myxococcales bacterium
CACGGTGAGCAGCTTCGCGGTGCTCGGCGCCGTGGACACGGCGTCGAGCACCGCGGAGCACGCGGTGTCCGTGGCTTTCCCGCGCGCGCCCTCGGACTTCGAGGCGCGCCGGTGCCCCACCAAGAAGAGCATGTGGGATGCACGCGTCACCGCGACGTAGAGGAGCCGCTTACGCTCCGCGCGATCGCGACGCACGCCCATCGCGCGAGCGCGCTCGTAGGTCGGAGTGTCGTAGACGACCCCCGACGGATGCGGAATGCGGAGGCCGAGCGCGGCCTTGATCGGCGCGCGGCCATCGGCGTCGCTTCGTGGGCTCCCGCCGGTCATGCGTTCGATCGCGAACGGCCCCGGGCGGCTCATGTCCGTCACGATCGAGCCGGCTTGCGGGAAGAACACGATCGGAAAGTCGAGCCCCTTGCTCGCGTGGACCGTAAGAAGGCGGACCGCGTCGTCCTCCTCGGAGAACGTAGAGGCCTCGCCCTCGTCGTCCGTGCCCTGAGCGCGCGACTGGACGCGCGCGACGAGCGCGCGCGCGTCCGTCTCGAGGTCCGCGAGGTCGAGCAGCTTCCGTGCGTTCGCGACCTTGCCGCGCCCGCGCGGCAAGGCCGCGAGCGTCTCTTGGTACCCGAGGGCGCCCGAGGCCGCGCGGAGCGCGGCCCCGGGCCCGAGCCGCCCGAGGATCGGGTGCAGTCGCTCGACGACCTCGACTACCCGAAGCACACGTTTTCGCTCAGGATCTTCGGCCGAAACCCCGTGTGCGCGCGCGCCGTCGAACATGTTCGACGCCACCCGCCGAAGCCCACGCGACGGCTCGGTCAACGCGAGCAGCGTCGCGTCACTCACGCCCGCGAACGGGCCGCGGAGCACCGTCAGCGCCGCGAGCTTGTCGCTCGGATCGACGAGGAGCGAGAGCAACGCGGTGAGGTCCAGCACCTCGCGCGCTCGGTAGAAGCTCTTCCCCGCGAGCACGTAGGGGACGTCGGCCTCCGCGAGCGCGTAGGCCATCTCGTCGAGCATCTCGTTCGTCAACGCGAGGACCGCGCAATCCTTGTAGCTTGCAACCTTCCGATCGCCGCCGAGGTGCGGATCTCGCTCGCCGGAGACGAGCTCGCGAATGATGCGGGTCGTGACCTTCGCCTCGTCCCGACGCGAGCTCGTGACCGCGACGCGCCCCTTCCCGTCCCCACCCTTGCCTTGCGTGCGCAGCTCGGGCTTCACCCAAACCACCCGCGCTGCCGGCGCGCCGTCGAGGTCCTTCGGCGCGACGAGGTCCTCGATCTCCGGCGAGTACGCGAGCTCGAAGAGCTCGGGTTTCGCCTCGGTCGTCGCGAAGCTCACCTCCGAGAACGCGTTCACGAGCTCCAGGATTTCGGGCTCGCTGCGGCGGTTCGTGCGGAGCGGGAAGAGGTCCGCGACAGGCTTTTTTGGCTCGTAAACTTCCCCCGCCGCCACGCGCAGCTTCTCGCGCGCGTCGCGCCCGGCGAGGCCGACGCATAGCTCGGCGAACACGGCCACGTCGGCGCCACGAAACCCGTAAATCGATTGCTTACGATCGCCGACGACCAAGAGCCCCTCGCCGCGCACGTCCGCGAGCGATACGCGGCCCGCCCGCGCCTCCGGCTTCGCCCATAGGAGCTCGACGATCCGCTTCTGCAAGTACGACGTGTCTTGGAACTCGTCGACGAGCAGGACGTCGTAGCGACGACCGAGCTCGGCTGCGACGTCGGGGCGCTTCTCGAGCAGCTCCGCGACCTTCCCGAGCACCTCGCCGAAGCCGAGCCCTTCGGCGTCGCGGCGCGTCGCGCGGAGCTCGGCCTCGCACGCCTCGAGGATGCCTCGCACGCGGCCTGCCCTCGCGGCGAGACCGTGACGGTCGGCGTAGGCACAATAAAGGCGGACGAGCTTCGTTCGTTTGCGATCGGCGGGCCGCGGGAGCTCGTCGAGGAACGCGTGAAAATCCGCCTCTTCCGGCTTCGGTTTGGGCGATTTTCTGAGGTCACCGAGCTCGCCGAGCGCGGCCTCGGCGGCCTCGAACGACGGACCTTCCCCCATCTCGAAGGTCGCGTCGAACGTGCGGACGATCTGCTCGTAGCGGGGTAGCCCGCCCATCGCGCGAACCTTGTGGCGCAGATCGTTCCATCGCCCCTCGATGACGCCGACGTCGAGCTCCGCGAAAGCGAGATCCGAAACGGAGAGGCCGAGCTCTTCGCAGCTCTCGAAGTGCTCACGAATCCGAGCGACGAGCGGCTCGATGCCACCCATGATCGAGACGAGCGACGCGATCTCGTCCGCGTCTTCGCCCGCCGAGCACGCCTCGATCGCGCGAACGATGGCGGCGCTTCTGCGCGCCCGGACGTCGGCTTCGTCGGAGACCTCCACGCCGTAGGGCATGCCTGCCTCGACGGCGAAGCTTCGCAAGACTCCGAGCGCAAAACCGTGGAGGGTGCCGCACACGACGTCGTCGGCGGTGGGTTTCACCTTCGCGGCCTTGCGCGCGATCTCGCGCGGCCCGAGCGGCGGACGCCCGAGCTCGGCGCGGGTGGCGGCCAACGTCTCGAGGTACTTGGATTCCTCGGGACGGGTCACGAGCGTCTCCAGCTCGCGCGAGAGTCGCTCGCGGATCTCGCGCGCTGCCTTGCGCGAGAACGTGGTCGCGACGATGCGGGCCGCCGGTACGGCCTCGCCAGAGTGGCTCTCGCCGAGCAAGAGGTGCAGGAGAACGCCGACGAGCGTGTGCGTCTTGCCAGTGCCCGCGCTCGCGACGAGGACGGCATTGCGCTCGAACGTGTAGGCGCTCATGCGGCGCCGCCGGTGCCAGGGCCACCGAGCTCGTCTTCTTCCGCCGGCATCGCGAACCGTGGCCGACGGCAGCCTCCCGCCAAACCACACGTGCGACACAGGGTCTCGGTCGGCGGACGCGGCGCGAGATCGCCTTGCCGAAGGCGGTTCACGACCGCGAGCACCGTGCGCTCCACGGTGCGGTCGGCCAAGAGCCCCTCGACGACCTCTTCGCCGCGGAGCTTCTCGTTCGGGCGCGCGAGCTCGTCGTCGCGGAGCGAATAGTAAATGCCCTTTACCTCGTCGATATCGAGCGGTTTTTTTGCCGAAAGCGCGTAGAGCGGCACCTGCAGCGCCGTCGTGCCGAGCTTGCGCGCGAGGTCGTCGAGGCGGCCTCGTTTGTAGTCGATGACCCTCCCCGAAGCGCGGAGCGAACCGACGTCGACACGATCGATCCGGCCGCGGAGGCGCACAGTCTCGGCGCCTTCACCGAGCTCGAGCGCGGGCCACGACGACTCGCCAGCCTCGCCGAAGGCTTGCTCGCCGACCTCGAACGTCCATCGATCGTCCGTCGCAGCGTCCTTCGCGACCGCACGAACGACCGCCCGCACGCGGCGGTCGAGGAGCGGCTCGAGAGGACCGCCCGTCTCGACCTCGACGAGGTATCGCGACGCCGCAGCCTCTGCTTCGTCCACGATCGCCGTGACATCGCGTGGGCGCGCGCGGAGGAGCTCGCGGACCGCGGAGAGGGCGACGTGGAGGGCGCCGTGGAGGCGAGTGCCCTCGTCGCGTGCGGTCGGCAGCTCGGCGTCTTCCATCGGCTCGCGCGCGCCGAGCAAGATGTGCGCATACCCACGAAACGCGCACTCGGCGAGCCGTTCGAGGCCCGTGAGCGCGAGCGGGCGCTCGCGGCCGCTCTCGTCGGCGAGCACGGCGAGGGCGTCGCCGGACGCGACGACTCCCACGACGGCGGAGAGCGGACGGCGCTCCGACAAGAAAAAGCCTTCGCGCTCGCGCTCGACCTCGACACGAGCGAGCGCTTCCGGATCGCGAGGGCGTTCGCCGGCGAGCAGACGGACGAGCGCGAGATCGAGCGTCGACAGCGGCGTCGCGAGGCGTGAGCCGCGGCCGAACGTGGTCACCGACGCGCCGCGCGACGCGAGCGCCATCACCACCGGCGAGACGGGGGACGACTCGTCGTCGTCTCCCTCGCACGCGGTGAACACCACCCGCGTCGCGCGCGCCGCCGCGAGCGCGAGCGCGGAGAACCCCTTCGCGGACGCGACGGCGTGATCGTGTCCGAGGGCGACGAGCACCTCCTTCGAGAGGAGCGCCGAACGAGGGGGAGGAGCGCCGAGCCCCGCGCTCGTGGCCATCGGGACGACGAGCAGATCGAGATCTTCGTCGGCGAGCTCGGTCAGCTTCGCGACGCGCACGGCGAAGCTTCGCGACGCACCCGGCAGCGCCGCGGCGGGCTGATACACCGCGAAGAGCTCGTCGAAGAACCTCGCCCGCGCCACGACGGCGTCCCCGCGACCCGCGCGAAGGTTCGCGTGCTCCACCTCGACGAGCGCCGTCTCGAACGCCTCCCAAGCCCGCGCGTCACGGGCGAGCGCAGCGGCCTCCAACGCCGCGAACGTGTCCAGGTGGTCGCTCGCGAAGAGGGCGACGTCGGCGCGCGACGCGCGCGATGGAACGCCGAGAGCGACGAACCAACGCAAGGTCGCGTGGGCGAGCTCGGACACGGTGCCCGCGAGCGGGAACGACTCGAACGCGACGAACGCGCGGTCGACGAGATCCATCTCCCTTTCGCGCTCGCTCGCGTTCGTGCGCGCGTGCGGACGGGCAGCGCGCGCGACCGCGACCTGGGCCGCGCTCCGCGCCGTCGACGCGACCACGTTCGGCCCCGCGCTGAGCTTCCTGACGAGCGCCGAGAGGTGCGCCCGAGCCTCCTTCGGCGGGAGACCCAGATCCACGTAAGGCGATGAAATCAATCGCAAAAACGTCCGCGCGTCGGTTTTATCGAGGGCCGCGAGCGCCTCCGTCAAGAACGGCGGCAGCATGGAGCGCTCGTGGGAGAGGCCGTGAGCGACGATCTCCGCCTCCGCGAACGCCTTCCCGAGCTCCGCGAAGAACACGTCGTCGGTGCGCATCACGCCGACCGCGACCGACTCCACCCGCGCGCCGTTCGCGAGCGCCTCCGCGACCGCGGAGACCACGGCGTGGGCCTCGGCTTGGCGCGAAGCCGCGAGCCGAATCTCGACCCCATCGAGCGGCTCCTCCGACGACGAGACTGCCTCGAGGGTACCGAGTCGCGGCTCGAGCAGCACGGTTCGCGGCGCGTCCTCGAGGTGGGAGAGCGCCCACGTCGACACTCGCTCGAGCGGATCGGGGGTACGCTCCGAATCGAACGGGCGATCGTGCATCGGCAGGCATACCGTCGCGCGGCCTCCGCGAGGAGCGAGGAAGAGCTCCAGCGCGCGGACGAGGGCGAGGTGCGAAGGCGACAAATCGACGAGCAGCCTCGTCTCGAGGGCGCGTGCACCGAGCGACTCTTCGACGACCGCGGGATCGGCGAGCGCGATTCGCGCGGCGAGGAGCTCCGGCACCTTTCGGCGCGCGACGAGCCCTCCATCCGAAAGCGCCTGATCGAGGCGATCCTCGAGGGTGGTCATGAAGCGCACCCGCTTCGCGGCGACATCGGGCGCTTCGCCGCGCGCGCGGGCGAACGAACCCACCATGCGAGACACGTCGTCGAGCGCGTCGAGGAAGGCGTCCGCGAAGCCGGCGGAACCTAGCTCCATGCCAGCGATTTCGTTCACGGATCCGTAGTCGTCGAGCACCACGGCGAGGAACGCGCGCTCTTCCGCGCGGGTCGCCACGGTGAGCTCGGTGAGGCGCGCGAGCATGCGCTCCTCCAGCATCGGGAACGTCGTCGCTTCGTAGCCTGCGAGCACGAAGCGCTCCACGTGTCGGCCCGTAGGAACGACGAACACGATGTCTGCCACAGCGACCTGCGCGGGCGCCACGCCACGAGCGACCGTCTCGAGTCGCGCGAGCTCCCCTGTCGCGAACGGCTCTCGCTCCTCGCTGCCGTGAGGCGCAGGTCCGCGGCCCTCGAAAACGTCACCGCCATCGAACGCGGGATCCCCCTCGAACGGCGCGCGCTCGAATGGAACCTCACCTCGACTCTCGAAAACGTCGCTGCCATCGAACGCGGGATCCCCCTCGAACGGCGGAGGGGCGCTCTCGATTGGAACCTCACCTCGACTCTCGAAAACGTCGCTGCCATCGAACGCGGGATCCCCCTCGAAC
>JAAFHV010000385.1 GCA_013297655.1 Myxococcales bacterium
GCCTCCATCGCGCGGAGGAGGCCTCGCACGTCCTCCTGCGATTTTTCGCCGCCGGTGGTCTCCCGTACCAGGGAGCGCTCCTCGACGACCCGCTCGTAGCCGACCGAGATCGGGCAAAAGTAGACTCGCTTCTCGGCAGCGATCGCGGCGTCGACGATCATCGAGAGGAGCCCGAGCTTGGGCGAGAGCAGCTTGCCCGTGCGAGAGCGCCCACCCTCGAGGAAAAGCTCGATCGAGACCCCGTCGAGGATGAGGCGGCGAATGTACGCGTCGACCACCGCGCCATAGAGGCGATCGCCCTTGAAGCTCCGCCGAATGAAGAACGCGCCGCCGCGCCGCAGAACCGCCCCGAGCGGGAAAAAGCTCAGGTTGTCGCCCGCCGCGATCACGGGAGCGGGCATGCGCGCGTGGTAGAAGACGCGCGTCAGAATGATGTAGTCTACATGCGACTTGTGGGAGGGTAGGAGGATGAGCGTCCCGTCCTTGGAGGCGCGCTTGAGGCGCTCGAGGCCGACCGTGTCCACCTCGACCGCGGAGTACATCTTCGCGAGGGTCGCGTCGTAGGCCGCGTCCATGACCCGGACCGCGTTCATGTCCTGCGCCGACTCGAGCTCGCGCACCATCGCGTACGCGCGGGCGGTGAGGGCATGGCGCTCCTTCGCCCCTTCGCCCGCGAGCTCCACGATCGTCTTGGAGAGCTTCGGGCTGCGAACGACCTCGTCGCGAAGGCGATCGAGCGGCTTTTTGGTGGGCCCGATCACCGCGCGTCGCTCGCGCTCGAGGCGCCGGAGGAGCGCATACGTCAGCCGGCGAACCAGCACGTCGTCGGTCTGCCCCGCGCCCTCGTGAGCGAGAAACACCGAGAGATCGAGCGGCTCACCCGCACGCAGCGTAACATGCTGATAGTTAAGGAAAAACTGGGCGAGCGTGCGAAACCTTCCCGGCCACTCGCGGGGGCCGAACACGGCGTCGACGATGCCGCGCTCGGCGCTGTCGGGGTGCTTCGACCAGACGAACACCTGCGGTACGAGCAAGATCGACGGTTTGTCGCCTCGCGATCGCTCCCGCTGGGACTCGAGCACCGCGCGCAAGTACGCGTCTCCTTCGGGCCGCGCGCGGGAAGGCAAGAGCGCGGCGCGGGAGCGACCCGTCACGATCGGGGGCGGCTCGAGGAGCGACGGGGGTCGCTTCAAGAACAACGCGGCCGAGTCTCCGCGGTCGATGACGGCGCGGAGCTCGGCGGCGTACGAGGCGTCGTCGCGGGGGACGAGCCTCTCCCACAGCGAAGGGGAGGGGGCGCGAGAGCGGGACGGATCGAGCGCGAGCAGCCCTCGATCGTTCGCGAAGCTGACCCTCGGTAGACCGAGGCGCTTCGTCAGGACGTCGAGGGCGAGGTAGTCGACCACCGAGACGTTACGAAGAACGTACACGGCGGTGCCGCGTGCGTCGGCTTCGCGCACGCGGTCGGCCCACGCTTCGTCCACGGTCATGCGCTCGAACGCGCGCGCCGCGATGCGCTCGACGAGACCGCCCCCCGCTTCCACGCCTTCCACCTTCAGCCGCCGAAGACCTTCTGCGCGATCGCGATGATGCGCTTCGAGGTGTCGCTCGGGAGCCCGGTGCCCGCGTGCGGCCACTGGAAGCCCTCCGCCTTCACCTGGTTGCACGAGAGGGAGACCATGACGTCGGCGGGAGGGCCGCCGGTGGCAGAGCCGAACGAGAAGCCGAACTCGGCGTACATGCAGCTCGTCGCCGCGGTGGTGAAGTTGCTCTTCGTGCCGAAGATGGCGAGAGCTTCCTCACGCTGCGTTTTGTCGTTGAGGGCGGTGTACCCGAGGATGCGGAACCCGTGGAAACGCTGGGTCTGGTCTTGGGTCGCGGTGGGCGCGCCGGCCGCTCCGGGGATGAGGCCCGGCGGGATGAGACCCGGCGGGAGCAGCGACGCGCCTGCGGTGATCCATTGCTGGAGCTGGGGCGGGAGGCCAGGGACGGCGCCGGGGGTCGCGGCCGCGGCGGGCGGGGGCTCGTAGTTCTGGAGGCGGTAGACCGTGATCTGCGAGTTCTTCATCTGGTCGAACGGCGGCGACAGCGTGGCCGAGCACCCCGTCGAGAACGCGAGAAGACCCACGAAAGTGGCCGCAGTAAGGCCACGAAGCGACAGCGAACGAAGCGAACGGGACATGAGACCTCCAGAATGGCTCCCCGACCAAAAGGACGAAGACGAGCGGGCGCAGCTTATCAACAATCCCCGGCTCGCATCGCGCCAAGTTCCGCGGTGTGCCTTTTGGCCACACTCGAAACCGAACGACACGGATAACGCGCCGACTCCGCGTGGCCGCGCGCGCTCGGTGCGCTAGCTTCCGACAAGCGCCATGTTCAAAGTAAAGAAGATTGACCACATCGCCATTTGTGTCGCTGACATCGACGCGGCGGCAGCGAAATACAAGGAGGTCCTCGGGCTCGAGGGCCGTGAGCGGGAGGTCGTCGCGTCGCAGAGAACGGAGGCGCTGCTCCTTCCCCTCGGTGAGTCGAGCCTCGAGCTCATCGCCCCGGCGGGCAACGAAGGGCTCACGAAGTTCCTCGAGAAGCGCGGCCCTGGGTTGCACCACATCGCGGTCGAGGTCGAGGGGATCGAGGGCGCGCTCGCGTTCCTCAAGGGCATCGGCGTGCCGCTCATCGACGAGACGCCGCGGAAGGGCGCGCGAGGGCACAAGGTGGCCTTCGTGCACCCAAAGGCTACCGGAGGCGTGCTGGTCGAGCTGGTGGAGCCGGACGACTCGCACGCTGAGCACGCCTAAGGCTGCATGATCGGGCCTCGGCGGGGGGACCGGTGTCGATCGCGTGACGTTCGTGGCTCCGGAAACGAAGCGGTGCCTCGGTTCGAATCGGCATGGAAAGACGTGGATATTCCTAGTAGCGTCGCAGCGCGTTGCTACCGGGCCACGGCCGGGGCAAAACCTGGAGGATCGACTTGAGAACGTTCCGCACTCGGATGGTTTCGGCTGGACTTGCGGTGGTTTTCACTGCGGCGAGCAGCGTCCCCGCGTTCGCCCAGCCCACCCCGGCGACGCCGCCGTCCATCCCCGCGAAGCCCGCGCCGGCCGCGCAGCCCGCCCCCAAGCCCGCGGCCGCACCGCAGGCCACGCCAGCGCAAGCCGCTCCCGCGACGCCGAAGCCGGCGGACCCGAAGGCGCTCGTCAAATCGGGCGATACCAAGGTCAAGGCAGGCGATTTGGCCGGCGCTCTCGCCGACTACGAGGCCGCCGACGCGCAAAAGCCCACCCCGGAGCTCGCGTTCGCGATCGGCGATGCGCAGGACAAGCTGCTGAAGCTCCGCGAGGCGGTCACCGCGTACGAGCGTTTCCTCGCCGCTTCGCCCCCTCCCGCCAAGCTCAAAGACAAGGTCGAGGCGGTCCAGAAGCGGGTCGCCGAGATCAAGGGCATGCCGGGCAAGGTGCACCTCGAGTCTGGCCCTGCCGACGCGACGATCCTCGTCGACGGAAAGCCGCACCCCGAGAAAACCCCGACCGACATCGACTTGCCCGCGGGCAAGCACACGATTCACGTCGAGGCGGAGGGCTACGAGCCGCAAGACCGCGACGTCGACGTGCAATACGCCGCCAAACAAGACGTCTCGATCGAGCTCCAGAAAAAGGCCGCGCCGCCGCCGCCGGTCGCCCCGCCCGTCGTCGCCGAGACGCCCGCGCCCACGCCCCCGCCTCCTCCGCCTCCTCCGCCTCCCGCGAGCAAGGTCCCCGCGTACATCACCGGCGGCATCGCGATCGCGGCGCTCGGTGTCGGCACCGGGTTTGGCATCGCGGCGCTCTCCAAGTCGAGCGACTTCAAGACGAACCCCACCATCGACACCGCGGACGCCGGCGAGAACGCCGCGCTCGTGGCCGACATGTGCTTCGGCGTCGCGATTACGTTCGGCGTCACTTCGGCGGTGCTCTTCCTCACCAAAGATCCCCCCAAGGCCGCCGCTCAGAACGCGGCGGGCACGCAGGTGGCGGTCCAAAAGCCGCGCCCGGCCCCGCCCAAAGTCAGCATCATTCCGACGCCTTACATCACACCCCAGGGTGGCGGCGCCGGCGCGCTCATTCGCTTCTGATCTCGAGGCTTCAAGATGACCAAGAAATTGCGCCTTACGGTTCTCGGGATCTCGCTCGGCGTGGCCTTCCTCGCTGGGTGTGAGCTCATCGTGGACTTCGACCGCACCCGCATCCCCGCGGACGCGACCGACGCTTCCGTCACGCCGCGCGACTCCGCGACCGGCGACAGCGCCGTCGACGCCTCCGATCTCGACGCGTCCGACGCAGGCAGCGACGCGTCCGACTCCGCCACGACCGACGCGTCCGACTCCGCCACGACCGACGCGAGCGATGGCTCGTCCGACGCGGCCGACGCCGGGGACTGACCCACGGTGAACGACGGGGGGGCAGCGGGAGAGAGCGTTTACGGGAACGAGGCGTTCTTCGCGCAGCTCCTCGGCAAAGCGGTCGCGGCCAAAGCGAGCGACATCCACCTTCGGGTCGGCTCCCCGCCTGCCGCGCGCATTCGCGGGGAGATGGTCCCGTTTCGTACCGAGCCGCTTCGCCCGGTCGACACCGAGTCCATTGCGCGTTTGGTCTTGAAGTCGTCCGACCGCCAGAAGCAGCTCGCCTCGATCCAAGAGGTCGACACGGCGTATGTCGCGCCGGGCGTGGGTCGCTTTCGGGTCAACGTGTACCGCCAGCGCGGCACGCTCGGGATCGTGCTTCGCTCGGTGCCGACGCGGATCCCCACGATGGAGGACCTCGGCGTACCGGCCTCGTGTGTGCCGCTTTGCGAGAAGGACCGCGGCCTTTTGCTCGTGGTCGGCGCCGCCGGCAACGGCAAGAGCTCCACCCTCGCGAGCATGGTCGGTCACCTCAACGCGAGCCAACCGCTCCACATCGTGACGATCGAAGATCCGATCGAGTTTTTGCACGAGGACAAGCAGTCGAGCATTAGCCAGCGCGAGCTCCACGTCGACACGAGCTCGTTCGCCGACGCCCTCCGCGCCGCGCTTCGGCAGGATCCGGACGTCATCCTCGTAGGCGAGATACGCGACGAAATCACGATGGATATCGCGCTCCAAGCGGCGGAGACGGGCCACCTCGTGATGTCCACGCTCCACACGCCGGACGTCGCGCGAACGATGGGGCGTGCGCTCGCCCTCGCGCCGAAACGAGCGGGGGCGGTCGAAGAAATGCGCGAGCGCCTCGCCGACACCTTGCAGGGGATCGTCGCGCAGCGCCTCTTGCCGTCGGCCGATGGCGAAGGGGTGGTCCTCGCGGCGGAGGTGCTCGTCGCGACCGGCACCGTCCGCGAATCGATCCGGAGGCCGGACAACAACCCCGCGCTCAAGGAGCTCATGGAGAAGGGCTCCCACCCCTACGGGATGCAGACCTTCGAGATGCACTTGCGGCAGCTCGTGGGCGCCGGGCTCGTCACGCGCGAAGTGGCCCGCGCCGCCTCCACGTTCTAGCTCTCGCGGCCGCGTATCGCGTGCATGATGCACGGTGCCGGATCACGATCCGTCGTCGCGAGCCACCGGCCGACGAGCTCGAGGTCCCGTATCGCGTGCATGATGCACGGTTCCGGATCAGGCTCCGTCGCGAGCCCCTGGCGCGATGAATTCGCGGTCACTCATCCATCGAGGTGCAGTGCTCGGCGAAGACGTGGCCCTTGATCGTGCCTTCCTCGAAGGTGGCCTCGAGATCGAACGCGACGTTTTGGGGTGGCTCGCCTTCGAGCGCGACCACGGTGAGCTTCACGCTCGTGGCCTTGTCGAGCGGCTTCGTGGTGAGGGCCTCCTTGAAATCGAGGAGGGTCACCGCGATGCCGTCGGCGGTGCCGAGCACCCGTGACTCGGAGCCGACCGGGATGCTGCTCACGATGAGCGTGCGATCGGGGGTGGGGGAGCTCTGTTTCGGGCACTCGGGGGCACCGCCCGCGTGGATCTCGACCGTGACCCCAGAGACGGTGGCGCCCTTCTTGTCCCAGCCGAACTGCGCGCGCTGGAAGGCCGCCTTTTTTGCCCC
>JAAFHV010000386.1 GCA_013297655.1 Myxococcales bacterium
GTCGGCACCACCGTCGTCGAAGAGGCGTAGCCGCAAGTACCGCGCGTAAACCGAAGCGGCTCGCGTTCGGACCTCCCTCCCCACGGTCCATCGTGCCCCCCGTACGAGCTGCGCTCGTCCGGTTGGCGCGGTTGGTTCCGAGGGAAGCGCGAGCCGTTTTGCTTTCAGTCGAACAAGGGTGCCGTGGTCCAGCGCAGCCCCGGCTTCAAGTGCTCGCCGAGCTTGGCTTCTCGGAGCTCGATCTCGAGGCGGATTCTCCCGCCCTTCACGAACTGCAGCTCTTTTTTGGAGCGGTTCTTCACCTCGCCCTCGAGCACCACCGGCTCGCCGAGCGACCTCACGACCTTGCCTGCCGCGAGGGTGTCCTCGGGCTCTCCGCCACCTGCGTCGTCGTACACCCCCCGCGTCGTGTCCGGGATTTCGCCTGCGTCCGCGCAGTCGAGGGCCGAATAGAGGAACGAGAGGATCGCCGTCTTCACGAACGGGATGGTTCGCACGTCTTCATGGAGAATCGCAATGTCGAGGGTGATCTTGGTACCCGTCCTGGCGTGCACCACGAGGGTATGCGTGTCGCTCATGCAGTCTCTCCTTCTTGAGCGAGAGAGCATTCCGGGGCGAGCTTCCGCTGTCGAGGAAAAGGGGTGGTCGTCGCGAAGATAGCCCTACATTGGCTCTCGCATGACCGAGCTCATCCTCGCTTCGACCTCGAAATACCGCGTCGAGCTGCTGGAAAGGCTCGCAATTCCGTTTCGTGCGGTCGCGCACCTGTGCGACGAGCGAGCGCTCGAGCCGCGAGGCGAGGGGCCCGAAGCGATCGCGACGTTCCTCGCGAAGGCCAAAGCAGAGAGCCTCGTCGCTTCGTTTCCTCGCGCGACCATCCTCGGATCGGACCAAGTGGTCGCCCTCGACGACACGATTTTGGAGAAGCCGGGCACGTTCGAGCGGGCGTGCGCGCAGCTCGCGTCGCTCTCCGGAAGGGAGCACCGGATCATGACCGCGGTCTACGTGCGCCTCCCGGACGGCACGAGCCACGCGCACCTCGACTCGCATCGCATGCACGTGCGTCCGCTCTCGCGCGAGGCGATCGAGAGGTACGTCGCAGCCGACGAGCCCTACGACTGCGCCGGCTCGTACCGCCTCGAATCGAGGGGAATTTCCCTGTTCTCCGCGATCGAAGGCAGCGATCACACCGGCATCGTGGGCTTGCCTCTCATCGCGACGGTGACCTTGCTCGCCAAGGCCGGGATCGACGTGCTCGCGGCGTGAGGGTGACGCGTCGACTCATCGCGACGCGCACCGAGAAGAACGAGCTCGAGGGCAAAGTCGGAGCCGCGGCTCGCTTTGGTGCTCTAGCCGAGGGCTTCGAGCTTGCGTATGTCGGCCCACGAGGCGAGCGCTGCCGCTGTGTTTCCCGCCGCTGCTCCCTCTACGATCGCGTCGAGGCCGAGGCCGTCCTCCGCGAGACGCTCCGTAACGTAGTCGCGCATCTTCACCGGGCGCCCCGAGCCCACGTTGTACGTCTCCCCCGCGACGCCTTTCTCCACGATACGCACGTAGTGCCGCGCTGCTTGTTCGAGTGAGACGTAGTCGCGGAGGGCATCGAGCGGTCCGAGAGTGATGATCTCGATTTCGCCCTTCTTTTTACGTTCGATCTCACGGTCGAGGCGCCCGGGAAGGAGCTCTCCCGGCAAGCCGCGCCCCTTCAGGTTGAAGGTGCGCGCGACCACGACGTCGAGCCCGAAGGCGGCGTGGTAATACCCGGCGAGTGTAGATTGCATGCACTTCGTGAGGCCGTACACGCTCGCGGGTCGCGGAGGCCGCGTCTCGGCGATGGGGCACTCGGGCGCGGGCACGAGGCCGTACTCCGCCGCGCTGCCCACGACGAGCACGCGGCACTTCGGAGCTTCGCTTCGGACCGCCTCGAGGAGCGCGCGCGCGGCGAGCACGTTCGCCGTGTGGTCTCTCGCGAAGTCGTTCGTGAAGGTGCCGACGAGGTGGTACACGACCGCCGGACGCACCGCGCGCACGAGGGAGAGCGTGGCCTCCGGAGAGGCGAGATCGCAGGTGGTGTGGAGGTCGCGCGCGAGCGCCCGCACGTCGGCCGTGTGCACCGAAAGCCTATTTTTATCGAGGATGCGGAGCAGCGCCTGCCCCGTCGCGCCCGCGGCGCCGGTGACGAGCACCGTCATCGGTCGAGCCCCAGCCTCGGCTTCAACGTGGCGTAGTTCTCGTTCACGTAGTCGTAGTCGTCGGGGCGACCGATATCGAGCCACAGCCCGCCGAACGGCTGGATGCGAATGTCCGCGCCGGCCTTCAACCCGTCGATCATGAGCTCGTCGAAGCCGTACTTCTTCCCCCGCGGGAGGGCCTCGATCGTGGAGCGCGCGATGCAGTAGACGCCCATGCTCACGTCGAAGTGGTAGACCGGCTTCTCCTCGAAGTGGGTGAGCTTGCCCGTCTCGTCGTCGTAGCGGAGCACCCCGAAGTCGATTTTGGAGTCGCGCTTGAACGACGCGACGGACACCGCGTTTCCGCGCGCGACGTGGGCGCGGTAGAACGCGCCGTAGTCGAAGTCGGTGAGCACGTCGCCGTTCATGACCAGGAAATGCTCGGGCAAATCGGGGATCCGCGTGAGCGGGCCGATCGTGCCGAGGGGCTCCGGCTCGGTCACGTAGTCGATCGCGATGCCCCAGCGCGAGCCGTCGCCCAAGAAGGCCATCATCAGCTCGGCGAGGTGGCTTATCGCGATCGTGGCGTGAGTGAACCCGTCGCGCACGAGCTGCCGAATCACGATCTCGAGGATCGAGACCTCGCCTCCGATCGGGACGAGCGGCTTCGGGATCAGCGTGGTGTAAGGCTTGAGGCGGGTGCCGAGCCCGCCGGCCAAAAGTATCGCTCGCACGGGGCGATCCTACTCGCGACCATCGTCGGCGACCGGGGTTTTGCCCGCGGATTCCGCTGATTTTTCCGCGGCTTTTTCGGTCGCGGCGGGCGCCTCGCTCGTCGTGAGGGGGGCCTTCGTGGCCTCGGCCTCGCGTCGCGCCTCCGCGAGCACCTGCCGCTGCGCGAGCGCACGAACCTCCGCGGTGAGCTTCGAGAGCTTCACCGAGGTGTACACGAGCATCACCCCGACGAACGCGAGCGCCAGCAACGTGAGCACCGAGGCGGGATAAATGGCGCCCACGAGGTGCGTCACCTTCGACGTGAGCGTAGGTAACGCCATCAGCACGATGACCGCCGCGAACGCGAAGATCCAGATGAGGCTCACCTCTTCGCTCAGGCGCCGCTTGCGCAGCATGTTCAAAATGAACCCGAGGAGCACGAGCGCGAGGAGCGCGACGATGACACTTCCCTGCGTAGTCATGACGCCCCGTGCCTCCGCTTCCTCATCAGCACCATCAAGATGGAGAGGTTCATTTTGACGACGTAATACATCGAGCTCCACAGATCGAACATCGACGTACCGCCGAGCCGGGCGCGCACCTTTACCGGCACTTCCGCTATTTTTCCCCCGTTCCGCGCGAGATCGACGAGCACCTCCGCGTTCGGGTAGTCGTAGGGGTAGATGTCGGCGAAGAGCCCGAGCGGCATTCGTCCGATCGCTTGGAAGCCCGAGGTGGTGTCGGTGATCTTCTGTCCTGCGAGGAAGCTCGTGAGCACGGAGAAGAACTTCATCGTCGCGCGACGCACGGCCCCGGCGCGGTAACCCGTGTCCTTCACGAAGCGCGAGCCGATCACCAAGTCGGCCTTCGTCTCCGCGAGCGCGGCGAGGAGGGCGGGGATGTCGTCCGGATCGTGTTGCCCGTCGGCGTCGAGGGTGACCACCGTGTCGAAGCCGTTCTCCCACGCGTACTTGAAGCCCGTTTGCAGCGCGCCGCCGTAGCCGATGTTGATCGGGAGGGAGAGCACGAGGGCGCCACATCTGCGCGCGACGGCGGCGGTGTCGTCGGTCGAGGTGTCCTCCACGACCACGATCCGCGCGTGCGGAACGACCGCGAAGATGCGCTCGAGGATCACGGGGATGCGCTCGGCCTCGTTGCGGGCGGGGAGGAGCACGAGCAGCGAGCCCGCGTCGGTCTCGGGTGTCGCCGCGCTCATCGTGAGCTCGCGCCGATCACGGGCAGCGCGAGACGCGCCCTCCGCGAAGCTTCGCGACACGGCGCTGCGAGCGTTCGGATCTCGCTCCACTCGGGCGCGACGACGTGAGGACGACTCTTCATGAAATTCTCTAAAAATGCCGGAAAAGTGGTGCCTACTTGTACCGGCTCGGCGCCAATGTCAACGAGCGAAACGGGCCTCGTCGCGTCGCGCGGTCGTGTTTGCGGCGCCACGGCGGATGTGAAAAAAGGAACCGTACGTGAGCCCTTCGTTCCCTGCTTCCGGCGCGTGCGTGGCGTGTGGCGCCGAAGCGAACCCGCGCTTCCTCTTTCGGAAGAACGGGTGCTCGATCGTCGCCTGTCCGCGCTGCGATCTCGCCTGGGTGGACGCCGGTCGCGAGGGCGCGGCCGACATCTACGACGAGGGCTACTTCACGTCCGAGCGCGGCTTCGGCTACGGCGACTACGTGAGCAGCGAGCGCGTGCTCCGGCGCGAATTCCGCGCCACGGCGGAGCTCTTGCGCGCCCACGTGCCGGCGAACGCGCGCGTGCTCGAGGTGGGCGCCGCCTATGGATATTTCCTCCTCGAAGCGAGGGCACATCACCGCGAGGTCGTCGGCGTGGAGCTCGCGGAGGGGGCCGCCCGCTCGGCGCGAGGGCGCGGACTCGACGTGCGCGCGGGCGTCTACGACGACACGATGGCGCGCGAGATCGGGGCGATCGATGCCGCCGTCATGCTCGACGTGATCGAGCACCTCGAAGACCCGCTCGCGGTCGTCTCGCGCCTCCACGCGAACCTCTCGCCTGGTGGGCACTTGGTGCTCACGACCGGAGATTTTGGCTCTCTCGTCGGTCGCGCGACCGGGAAGCGCTGGCGGCTCATGACGCCGCCGGAGCACCTCTTCTTTTTCACGCGCGGCTCGATCGAGCGCCTCCTCGACCGCGCCGGCTTCACGATCGTGGACGTTTCCTATCCGTGGAAGCTCGTCCCGGTCGGGCTCGTCGTGCATCAGCTCGCGACCAAGCTCGGGCTCCCGCGCCGGCTCCCTCGCGCGTCGTCGGCGCTGTCCGGCGTCGGCGTCCCGCTGAACCTCTTCGACGCCATGCGGGTGCTTGCGAAGAAGAAGCCGTGAATGGAAGATCAGCGGTCGCTGTGTCGACGAGGATAGTTTTGGCGGGCTCTCTTCGAACCTAGACGCCATCGAAATTCGAGCCAAAAGTGGCGCGACTCGGGCCCGAATCGAGCCAAAAGTGGCGTTCCCCATGGCACAAACCCGCGAAATACGACGCAACGCGACTCGTGCCGCGGTGCATCCATCCCGCGTCGTGAGCCCGCTACGTTTGGCGCGCCAATTGACGAGACCTGCATTCGTCGTCCACCCTTCCGGCCGGGGGCGGGAGGACCGGTCGTGGCGAAGGAGAACATGAAACCGCAAAAGCGAATCGACACGGTGCCGGGGACACCCGTATCCATCCGTGCGTCGCGAGCGGCCGTGCGTGGAAAGATCCGATCGACGCCGGTGCCGCCAGCGCCGAGTGCCGCTACGGACAACGAGGACGAGCGCGAGACGATCCCGGTGCCGAGCGCGAACGCGAACGTCAAGAGCGGCCGTATCGTGCAGAGCCACGAGCGCCTCGCTGCAACGAGCGAGCCCGTCGAGCCGCGCGGAGAGACGCGTGATCCGCGCCGTGAGGACGAAGACGGGGCCTGAGCGCCTTCGCGACGCGCTCCCGGCCGGGTTGGCATCTTCACGGCGGCACATCGGTGCAGGGTCACGCTCTTCGCTGGGCACGCGCGAGCGCTCGCGGTATGCGGTGGCGATGGCGTTCGTGAGCGTGGTGCGCTGATGCGTCCGGTCCTCTACGTGACGTTCGACGGGATCCTCCAGCCCCTCGGATATTCGCAGGTCGCGCGGGTCGTGTGCGGGCTCGCGGAGCGCGGGATTCCCTATCGGCTGGTGTC
>JAAFHV010000387.1 GCA_013297655.1 Myxococcales bacterium
AAAAAGTGGCTTGTTTCGCTTACGCTCCTCCGTGCCAAGCCCGAAACCGCCTCCGCCAAGGGCTATCGGCGCCCCGCACCGGCCCACGAGCCACGACGTCCCGCCTTCCCCTGCTCGCAAAAAGTGGCTTGTTTCGCTTACGCTCACGCTCCGCAAAAAGTGGCTTGTTTCGCTTACGCCCGCCCCGCACCGGCCCACGAGCCACGACGTCCCGCCTTCCCCTGCTCGCAAAAAGTGGCTTGTTTCGCTTGCGCTCCTCTCGCCGAACGGAGGGGCCGTCGAGGTAGCGCTGGAGGGGAGTCGTCCGAATCTCGCTGTGCTCCTTGCGGTGGTATTCGTACTCGACCCACGCTTGGGTCGCGGCATTCAGGAGATCGAGCGAGAGGGCCTTTTCGCCCTCGAGCATCGGGAGCAGGCGGCCTTCGATCTGGCCCCAAAAGGACTCTTGTTTTCCATTCTGCTCGGGCGAGTACGGGAGCGTGGTGTGGTGGACGATTCCGAGCCTCTCGAGGCCCTCGACCGTCTCCGCTGCGAGCATCGCTGAGCCATTGTCGGTGAGCAGCGCGCGGGGGAGCCCACGCTTCTGGAAGGCCTGCGAAAGCCCATGAACGAGCGCCTCGGCCGTCTCGTCGAGATACCATTGGAGGTGGCAACAGAGGCGAGAACGGTCATCGAGAATTCCGAGGAGCTGCGGCTTTTTCCACGAGCCATCTGCCGTAAGCACCGCACGGGAGCCCTCGTGGAAGTCGAGGTGCCAAAGGCCGTGAACATGGCTGACCTCGAACGAGCGTGTTTCGCGCTGGGTAAAGTCGACGCCATCGGGATGGTGGCGCTTTTTTCGAGCGCGGAGCAGGGCTCGGCCCTTCATGAAGCGAGAAATCGTGGAGTAGCCAGGAACGACGCCGAGCCGAGCATCCTCGCGAGCGAGAGCAACGAGGTTGTCGTAGTGAAGCTGATAGGACCACCGCGGGTGCTCGCGATGCTGACGAGCGATGGCCTCCGCGAGCGCCGACGAGATGCTCGGCTGCGTCCCGGCGTGGCTCGGCACCTTGCGTGCGAGCACGGCGATGGGATCGGGTGCGCCACGTGCGGCGTAAAACCAGCGCTCGATCGTTTTGAACGAGAAGCGAACGCTGTCGCCCGTGGTCGCGTGTCGATAGGACTGAGCTGCGAGCTCCTCGATGCGTGCCTTGAGCTCGCCATCCGCGGGCGGGGCGGCGAGCAGCGGGCCGATGATCGAAAAGCGCAGACGTGCCCATCGCACGCGCGCCGGCGTGTCGTCGTCGTTGGCCATGAGCCTCCTTGGCGTCGCCACGAAGCGGCAGCGCCGGTGGAGAAACCCTACGCCGACGCGGAAACCAAGCGTAATGCCATCTTCTGCGCGAACCAGCGCCCGCGCGGAGCTACGTCAGGCCCCTCACGAAACGCGCTCCATCCGGCGTTGACGCGGTCGTGATGGGCGCAAGCCACGCGGCGAGACCACGCAGGCGCTCGAGAGGGGAAGTCCGCATGGCTTCCAAGATCGACGCGGGCATACGACTTCGATCGATAGCGGGGATCCGGGCTGCAACGTCGACGAAGACCGGGGTCTCGACGAACGGCCCGCGCCACCAACACAGCCAGCGTCGAAGGGTGCGCGCGGGGACTCCCGACTGGCGCTGTGCCGCGCTCGCGATGACGACGGCGAGCGCGATCACGCTCGCGATGACGACCGTGACGCCAACGTACAAGCGCCGTCCGAGGAACCGGACGGATGGTGGCGTTGCGCGGCGCCGACACCCCTCCCTGCCGCAGCAAAGGCTAAATCTCCGCACGAAAGCTTCCGCTGCCACGGCCATCGCGCCGCCGCGAGGCTTGCGATCGTAGTCGCCACGGTGAAGTCGGCCGCCGCAAAACCGGCATCCAGCCGCCGCGACCCGCGCCGTGATCTCCGCGTCGATCGCCGTCAAACCCTCAAAAAACTCGCTTCCAAACACGATCTCGTCGAACATTGTCCACCTCCGGCGTTTAGCAACTCGGAGGCGAACCCCTCAGGACGACTTTCACAAGTTTCTTGAGGGGTTTCTTTTGTCCGACCCTCGAACATCGCGACCTGATCGCGCCGTCGACCCCTCAGATCTCTTGGCGCTGCTCAAGAAGCGTCCCGAAGGAAGTACGGCAATGCGTGCCTCGAGCTTGGTCACGGCCGCATCGAGCACGGCGCAGTACGGCGCCGTGGGTGGTGTCGCCGCTCCGCTCGAGACGGATGTCGCGTCCGTTCGAACGATCGGCTTCGCGGAGCGGGCCGAAGGCGCAGGTCCGTGGCAACCGAGGGCCACGACGCACGAACCGAAGAGCCCGAGCGGGCCCCTCACGCCGCGACCTCTGCTCTGGGCCCGGTGCTTTCGTAAAGTGGTCATCGCCATGGGAGCGTAAGCGAAACAAGCCACTGTTTTTCGAGGAGGGGAAGGCGGGACGTCGTGGCTCGTGGGCCAGTGTGGGGAGCCGATAGCCCTTGGGAGCGTAAGCGAAACAGATGCCTTGGCTTCCTTCGACCCTCGAGATCTCCTGCCGAGCTTCGGGCGGTTGCGTCCGGCGGAGCCACCGTGCAGCGCGATCTGCCCTCGCTTTTGGCCATCGGCGGCCTGCGGGGAGTCGGGTTTGGCGATACCCCGACGGTGACGGCGTACGCGGTGCTTCGGACGGACCGAAAGCCACGAGGATCGGCGACTTTGGCAGCTCGCGGGCTCGTGACTCTGGCGGAGGAGGGGGCAAGACCAGACGCTTGCGCCGCAGCGCCATTCGACTTACGAGCGCCCACGATGGGTCGATCGTTGGGTACGTTGCTGCTCTTGTGGCTCACGCTCACGGCGTGCAATGGCACGTCCTTCGCGCCGGAAGCGAAGACGCCGACGACGACGAAGGCTCCGGATGTCCAAGGCGTGATGGGGCTTGCTCGCCGGGCACACTGGACGTTCCCAACGTCGTCCGGGAGGCCGACTCCCGCGTCCGCCGCCGATTGGGCCACTCGGTTGGTGCAGGAGCGCGACACGCTCGTTTCTACCGCACGCGCGCTCCTCGAGCGTGGACACCATGCGTTGGCGCTCGAGCTCGCGGCCAACGCGTGGCGAACGTGGGTGTTGGCGCAAGACGACCGGGGCGGCCGCGCCTTCCTCGACTTGGTCTTGGACGCGAAGGGGTCGGCACAGACCAGCCGTGCGCGAGCGCTCGCCCTCTACGGCGCTTCTTTGTTCGCGTTCCGCCTGGGAGATCTGGTCGTGTCGCGCGCACGAAGCGAAGAGGCCTTGGCCGTGGCACACAAGGTCGGAGACCGTGAGGCCGAGGGCCTCGCCCTCCTCGCCAAAAGCCGTATCGATCTGTCGGATGGTCGCTACGAGGACGCACGGAAGCATGCCCTTGCGTCACGCGCGACTCTCGCCGATCTCGAGCCCGCGTACGGACAGGCGCCGCTGCACATGCTCGCGCAGGCGACACGCTTCGTCGGTACCTTGAACGAAGCGGCGGCTCTCTTCGAGGAGAGCCTCGCGCTCAATCGGCGACTTGGCGACGATGGGATGGTGCTGGTCGAGCTGCACAACCTCGGGCACGTCGAGCTACGCCGGGGCAACGTCGACCGCGCGGAGCGTTGTTTCGCCGAGAGCGGCGCCAACGCGACCGACGATCCCTATGATCAAGCGATGCGGCTCTTCAATCGAGCGTCCGTGGCTTTTGCGCGGAGCGAGGACGCAAAGGTGATGTCGCTGCTCGCCGAGATGCACGCGGTCTTGCGTCGCGGAAACGTCACGCTCGCGGCGGATGATCAACAGGAGGTCGTCGATTTCGAGAATCGCGTGCGGGGTCGAGACGTGGGTGACGGCGATCTGACCGACGTTGGTGGGGGCGATCCGACGGGGAGATCCGACCGACGTTGACGCTCGACGACGGGGAGATCCGACCGACGTTGACGCTCGGCGGGGAGAGCCGATTGTGGGAGATCCGACCGACGTTGACGCTCGCCGGGGGAGAGCCGATTGTGGGAGATCCGACCGACGTTGACGCTCGGCGGGGATGCGCCCGTAAAGGGTTTCTATACGTTCGAGTCGTCGGCCCATAGCCCGCTGTTCGAGGAGCCGGCTGCGATGAACGGATCTTGCGAGAGGACGTGCTCGCCGGGAGGAGGCAACTCGCGGACGGGACTGCGCCGGGCCCACGCCCGGCCACTACCGCCACGTGAAAGAGCGCCGACTCACCGAGTGGCCTGTCGGTTTCCTCGCTCGTCCCAAACGAACGAGGCGCACCATTCCCGATTTCTTCGCGCCCAATGCGCCAGCCAATCGACTCGACACTCTCCGCGGCATTGCGCGCTGAAGAGTGGCGAATCCACGTGAGGCCATAGGGTCTCGACGAGGGCGAGTGCCCGTTCACCCACCCCGCTAGCGACGCAGCTCTTCCTCGAGCTCCCGGACCCGCGCCTCGGCCGCTTCATGGGCGGTCACCACGAGCTCGCCGTTGGCGCGCTCGAGGCGAAGGCCTACGGGCTCTTCTGCAATGGGCGTGACCACCCAGCCAAGGTTCAGTGTCACGCAGGTCGTTCGGTCGAAGGTCACCACGCGCTCGACCAAGTCGTCGTCGATTCGGTCCCGCACGCGCAGCCGTGCGCCCTCGGGCGCGGCGGGTCGAAGCGTACGGCCTCCGAGACCGCGCACTCAAAGTACTTGGCGAGCTTGTCGCTCCAGTCCTCCCCTTTCTCGGCGTCTTCGTTCGGGCTCACGATCTCGACCGCGAGGTTCGTGGGACCGCCACGCTCCCGGGCAGCGTAAGCGAAACAAGGCACTTTTTGCGAGGAGGGGAAGGCGGGACGTCGTGGCTCGTGGGCCAGTGTGGGGAGCCGATAGCCCTTGGCGAGGCAGCTTCGGCCCTGGCACGGAGGCTGCGTAACCCCACAAAGCTGCATGCGGGCGCAACGCGGCCTTCGGCGCGCCTTGCGCACGTTCTACTCGGCCGCCTCGACGCTACCGCCACCTCGACGGAGCACACGACTTGCCCAGTACGGTGGTCCTCGAGCGGGCGTCCGCTTCGGCACGTCGGTCGGCTCGCCGATGCCCCGCAGGTACCGAGCGACGCTCGTCGGATCCGTGACAAGCGCGAGCAGCTTCATCCTTCCGCTGCAGCATGGGCACGTCAGCACGTCGAACCCAAACGTCCGTTTGAGAAGCTCCGCCCAAGGACGATAGGCGCCTCGCCGCGGGCTCTCGGGCACGTCCGCCGTGGGTTGTAGCGCAACCGCGGGCTTCGGCGCGAGACGGGCCCGCAGCTTACTCGCCGACGCGAGCACCCCCGCGTACCGAACGGTGTGCAAGCGCGGTGCGGGCACCGACGCCGCGAGACGGCTGAGGAGCGATAACGGATCCATGTCCACCGCCACCGTGCCGTCCGAGAAAGGCTTCTTGAGCGTGATCCGGACGAGTCCATCCGGCCCACGGGTCACCCGTTCCTGCGCGACCGCGGGCCGCAAGATGTACTTCAGCAGCGCTTCCCGGCCCGCCTCGTCGTGCCCGCCGGCCCGCGTCGCGGCGTGAAGGGTGAAGCCATCGACAGCGACGCACAGCGGGCGCTCGAACACCATCCCCCGTCTCTCGAAGGGCAGCGCGCCTCGTCGCCACTCGGGACCGGCAGGCGGCGTCGTGCCCGCGACCGCCGACGCCGCGAGCACGCCAGGCCATCGCCCTTATCTTCCGAATCGCAACCCTAGAGGAGAAGGCCCGGCGACGAAGGTACTTCACCATCCGGTCGCGCGTGCGCTCCAGCACCGCCGCCACGTCCCGCGTCGACAGGTGCCCAACGCCACGGAAGTCGAGCGCGTCGCCCTTGTCCCGATAGGCCCCGTCGAGAAACACCGCGTGCACGTGTGGGTTCAGCTTCAGATCGGAAGACGTGCGCTGCACCGCGACCACCGCTCCGCTCTGTCCGCGTGGAGGTCCACCACCTCGTTCGCGGTAGAACGCGAGCACCGTCTTCACGAAGATCCGCGTCAGCGCC
>JAAFHV010000388.1 GCA_013297655.1 Myxococcales bacterium
CCGATCTCCCTCGTCTCGGTGCCGAAGACCCGCTTTCAAGACGCGCTCCGCGGCCTCGGGGTCGCGGAGGACGACGTGATCCGCCTCGTGGGCTGAGGCCAGCGCTCACTTCGCGGACGTGGTTTTTCCCTCGAACACGTGATCGCGGTACCAGGCGTAGGTGCGCGCGAGCCCCTCTTCGAGCGAGACTTGGCCCGTGTATTCTGCAGCTTTCGTCGCGTGGGCCATGCGCGGCGCGCGACGCGAGGGTGAGCCGGGAGTCACCGCCCCCGCGCGCAACGTGACGGTGTGCCCCACGGTCTTCGCGAGCTTCTCGGCGAGGGCGAGGATGCTCACCTCCGGCGCCTCGATCCCCACGTTGAAGGTGCCGTTTTTCCCTTCCGTTCGCGTCATGAGGCGGAAAAAGAGCTCCACTGCGTCGTCGACGTAGCAGAACGTGCGCGAGTGCTCCGGCGACGCGACCTCGAGCTCGCCGCCATCGCCCGCTTTCGCGAGGCGATGAATTTTGGAGAGCAGCTCCGGCACCACGTGGCGAAGGCCCATCCGCGGTCCGTACACGTTGTGGGGGCGAATGATGGTGAACGGCAGCCCCGCGTGCTGCACCAGCGCCTCGCCGTAGATCTTCGAGAGCATGTAGCTCGTGCGCGGATGATCGAGGGCCGAGACCGCGAGCGGCGTGCTCTCCGGGGTGGGCAGCGGGAGCTCGAAATTCTGGAGGGTGCCGACGTAGACCTCGCTCGTCGACGGGAACACGAAGCGCTCGAGGGCGGGCTGCCGCGCCGCCAGATCGAGCGCCGTCTCGAGCATCGCGACGTTCTCGCGAAGCACCGCGTACGGGCGATCGAGCACGTTTTGTACGCCGAGGAGCGCCGCGAAATGAACCACGTGGGTGTACCCGTCGTCGAGGCCGGCGAGGCTCTTCGGATCGCGGAGATCGGCGGTGATCACACGAACGTCGGGGCTCGCGCGGAAGCTCGCGACGAGCGCGTCGTCGACCCCGCGGCTCATGTCGTCGACCACGTCGACCGCGAAGCCTTCGGCGAGGAGGCGGGTCGTAAAGTGGCCACCGATGAACCCGGCGCCTCCGGTGACGAGCGCTCTCTTCTTCATGAATCTCCTCCTCGTCCTATCGAGCCGACTCGGCAGCCGTGGTCGCGGAGCGCGCGACGCTTCTCGGCGTCGAGCACGCCGAACCCATCCAGCACCGCGGGCCGCGCATCACCGAGCCACGCGAGCACGTCGAGCTCCGCGTACTCCCGATGGGGCACCGCGAAGATCACCGCGTCGAACCCCGCGGCAGGTGGGAGCGCGCGGGGCAGATCCCGCTCGAGCTCGTCCCACCGCGAGAGCAACGGATCGTGAGCTTCGAGGGTGGCTCCTGCTGCGAGGGCCGCGCGCGCGAATGTCTCGCTCGGCGAGTACCGCGTGTCGCCCACGTCTTGCCGGTAGCTCACGCCCAAGAGGAGCAACGTTTTCCCCGCGAGCTCTCCGTCCAAGAGCATACGAACCCGCTCGAGGGAGCCCAAAGGCGCGCGATCGTTCGTCTTGACCGCCGCGGTAGAGAAGGGAAATTCCAGCTTCTTCTCGAAGAACGTCTCTGCCGAAATTTTGGCGAAGAGCGGATCTTTGGTGAGGCAATAGCCGCCCACTCCGAAGCCGGGAGTACGAATGTTCCTGTGCGTGGGCCGTACGCGGATCGCGTCCACGATCGCGAAGAGATCGATCCCCGCCGCCTCGGCGAAGCTCCCCCACTCGTCCATGAGCGCGATCGTGGTCGCGCGGAACGTGTTCTCCATCACCTTCGCGGTCTCGCTCGCGGTGGTGCTCTCGAGGCGGGTGAGAGGAAACGCCTCGGTGTCGATCACGGTGCGAAGGAAGGCCTCCGCGGCGCGCGCGGCGGCCTCCCCGTGCCCGGCGTAGACCCGCCAGAACCTCACGATCGAAGCCAAATATTCGGCGCCCGGCATGACCCGCTCGTAACTATGTGCAACATGCACGCTCGCCGGATCGAGGCCACGCGCGGTCAGCTCTTCGGCGAGGAGCGGCACGACGATCTTCTCGGTCGTCCCGGGAGGAACGGTGGTCTCCACGAGCACGAGCGCTCCTGCCGACACGTGCTTTCCCACGGTGCGGATCGCGGCGTCGAACCCCGCGCGACGCAGCTTCGGCGGGTCGGCGCGAAAGTCGACGTCGAGCGGGACGTCGATCACGATCACGCGCGCGAGCGCGTACACCGCGGGATCCGAGAGCGCGACGAGGTTGCCTTCGTGGCGCGCTTTTTCGAGCGCGACCCCGAGCTCACGATCGACCGTCTCGAACGGGAACACCCCTGCGTTGAGCGACGAAATACGCTTGTTTCCTGCCGGATCGTCGAGGTCGACGCCGAGCACGGTGTACGCCGGCTCGCCCCTCGCATCGCGCGCGCACGCCACCGCGATCGCCATCGCCGCCCCGACGAACCCGAGCCCCTGGACCGCGACGACCGGCCGCTCGCGAGGAACGCGCTGCGCCCCGAGTCGTTCGACCACGCGCTTCCACAGGTCTTCGTTCATCGCGGCCCCTACATGCCGTGACGAGCCACGTTCTGCAAGGAGCCCCTCTCGCGCTCGAAAGGAACGCGAGCCTCGGCACGAGAAGGCGAGCAGACGAGCATGCTCTAGCGGATGAACAGCGTCAGCACGCCGAACGCAATGGCGATCCCAGCCGCGATGCGGAAGCGCGTGTTCAAGCGCCGCGAATCGGCCGGATCGCCGCCTTTTTCGATGAGGTCGAACGAGTGCTTGAGGGTGACCTCGTTCGCGCGAACGATGAAGTAGATCCATCCGATGCCGCAGAAGAGCCCGAGCGTTCCGGCGAGGTAGTCGAGCGCGCCGAGGCGCTTGGTGCTCGCCGCGAGCGCGAAGCACACCGCATACGAGACGAACGCGCCGAAGAGCAGCACGACCGCAAGAATGGGGAAGGCGGGCTGTGCGGCGCCCGAGTCGGGGAGAGCGTCGAGGCCGAGAGCGAAGGAGGACACGAGAGCGTCCTACGACGCCCCCGAGCGAGACCTTCCCGCCGCACCGGCCGTGGCGGCAACCAACCGAAATTTATGGATATTTTAGGTTGAAAGCTTGCCGCCGAGGGCCGAGAGCTCGTCGTAGAGGTACACGTTCGCGACCGCCGTCTTCACGTAGACGCCGATGTGCATCGACTCGTTCGGGCCGTGGGCGCCTGTCTCCGGATCGATCACGCCGTTCAAGATGAGCGGGAGCCGCGAGAAGCGCTGCCCGAAGAGCGCGACGAACGGGATCGAGCCGCCGATGCCGATGCGAATCGGAGCGCGACCCCACGCCTTCACGTAGGCGCGATCGGCGGCCTCGAACGCGGGCCCCTTCGCGACGTAGTCCCACGACGAAGCCGACGCGGGCTGCGCGGTGATCGTGACGGCGAGGCCTCCGGGCACTTCGCGGGTGAGCTCCTTCGTGACCACGTCGAGCAGCTCTTTGCCATCTTGGCCCGGCGCGATGCGGAGGCTCAGCTTCGCGGACGACGACTTGCGGATCGCGTTCTTCTCGCTGCCGGGCGCGGGAAACGTGGTCGAGAGCACGGTGATCGCGGGCTGACGCCAGGCCCAGGCGGCGGGGCTCAGGCCGCGCTCGGGCAACGGATCCACACCGTCGAGCAGACGCGCGCCGAGGCGGATCACGTCGGGGGTGAGCGGCACGTCACGCGAGGTCGCGAGCCACCCTGGCTCCACCGGCTGACGGCCCACCTTGAGGCGCCCATCGGCGTCGACGAGGCGTGAGAGCAGCGAAACGAGCGTGATCGCCGGATCCGGGACGACGTTGCCCCAAAGACCCGAGTGCACGTCGCTCTTGGCGGACGCGACGGAGACTTCGATCTCGAGGAGGCCGCGCAAGCTGACCGTGAGACCCGGGATGTCGACGCTCGGGTTCTCGCAGTCGGTGAGCACCATCGCGTCCGCGGCGAAGGCGTCCGGGAAGGCGTCCATGTAGGCTTCGAGGTTCGGGCTGCCGATCTCTTCTTCGCCTTCGAGGAGCAGCTTCACGTTGCACGGGAGGGAGCCCGTCTCGGTAAAATAAGCCTCGATCGCGATGAGGTGGCTCAGCCAGCCGCCCATGTCGTCGGCGGCGCCGCGGCCGTAGAGGCGATCGCCCTTTTGAACGAGCTCGTGCGGAGGCGAGTCCCACGCCTCCCCCGCGACGGGCTGCACGTCGAAGTGGCCGTACACGAGCACGGTGGGCTTGCCTGGTCCTGCGCCGAGCCACTCCGCGGCGACACACGGGTGCGCCGCGGGCACGTTCGGGAGCTCGAGGAGGCGCGCGCGGGAGAGCCCCGCAGCGGCGAGATCGGCGACGAGGGACTCGGCGAGCTCGCGCACCTTTCCTGCGTGCGACGGATCGCTCGAGATGGGCGCGAACGCGAGGTACTTGCCGAGCCTGGCGAACGAGCCACGGGCCTCCGCTTCGGCTTTCGCGGCGACTCGGGACACAGGAGATGCTGAGGTCATTTTCTCGCTCCGGTAGCACGAAACAGACGGCCGGGGAGCGCGTCGTCACGAATTATGTAACGATCAGTCCACCTTCGGTTTTTCCGCTCGTGCTGCTGCAAGGAAGGGGCTCGCGTGGAGCCCGAGACCTCGTGCGAAGCGAAAGCCGTTCCACCCCCTTCGCGAGCAGAGTCGGACCGTTGGGCTCCTTCGCGTACGATGCGCATTGCAGAAGTGGCGACCGGCGTTCCTTTTGTGGAGCACGAACGGGCCAAAATTGCGGTCGGCGGTTTTCAGGTTGGCAAAAGCGAGGCATCCTTCGGGGTGCTTATGTTCCGCCGCTCCTCCCACGCCGCTCTCGCACTCTTCGCCGTCGTCGCGCTGTCGAGCGCGGCTTGCTCGGTCGTCTTCTCGACCAACAAGGAGCAGTGCTCGAGAGACGAAGACTGCACCGGTCGTGGAGCTGGCTTCGAGAACACGAAGTGCACCCTCGAGAACGTGTGCGTCAGCGGCACGCCGAATCCGACCGACGGCGCCGTGCGAACCGATAGCGCCCCCGGGGTCGACGCCTCTCGCGGACCGTTTGCTTGCGCGAGCGATCCGCCGACGAGCGTCGACACGTCGAAGCAGGTCGATCTGAGCATTCGCTACATCGACTTCACGTCCGGATTGGCCCCCGCCAACATCGGCGCGCGGCTCTGCGCCGCTTCCGATCCTACGTGCGCCAACCCGCGGACAATCGAGGGGGCAGGCCCGTTCGACGCCGGCCCCGAAGGCGGCAAGGGTTACGTCGCGGCAAAAGACGGCGTCGTGACGGCCAAGCCCGAGGTGGGCTTCGAGGGGTTCTTGGAGCTCAAGAGCACGGTGTACACGCCCACGTTCCGTTACACGTCGCCGCCCCTCCGGGACCCGCAAAATCCGCTCGATCAGGTGATCTTGCGCCAGTCCGAGGTCGACTTCTTCGCCGACACGCTCATCGGACGGGTGGGCTCCTACGACTCGGTCAACAAGGGGCTCGTGTTCCTCCTCGCGACCGACTGCAACCGCGGCTCGATCGCGAACATCTCGTTCAGCACCACCGCCGTCGACGACAAGATGGTGCAGTTCTACATCGTGAACACCACCCCCTCGACGACCGAGACGAAGACCGATCCGCTCGGGCGCGCGGGGTACATCAACATCCCGCCGGGCCTCCACACCTTCACCGCCACGTTCGCCGACACGGGCAAGAAGATGGGCTCGGTGCGGGTCTTTGTCCGCGCCGGCGCAGCGACCACCGTCTCCGTCCTCCCCTCCCCCTAGAAGACGGGCTGCTTTTCGCCAATACCTTCGCCTGGCCGGCGTCCCTCGTCAGGGACTTCCAAGGGTCGTCGGACGTCCTCACCGACAGAAGTCGGTTCCGGGCGATCCTCCTTGGCCAGGCTCGGTCTTGACGAAAATCAGCCCGTCTTCTCCTTGGCGCTCGCTCGGGGCGCGCTCGCGGACTCGCGCTCGAGACGGGCGCGCCCGTCTCGAGCGCGGGC
>JAAFHV010000389.1 GCA_013297655.1 Myxococcales bacterium
CACCGTGGCTTCCACCGCGACCACCGCGAACGTGGGCCCGGACGGCGGCGAAGGCCCCCCAGTCGACGAGCCGAGCTGGGCGCTCCATGTGCGCGAAGCCCAAAAATTGCTGGGCTCCGGCGATTTCCCCGCCGCCCAGAAGAAGTTCAAAGAAGCGCTCGACACCACCACGAGCGTCCCCGCCACCCGCGGTTACGTGGAGCAAACGCGGCAGGTGCCCACTGGTCCGTGCAAGGTGCTCGGGCTCGCGCGTCCGCGCACGGGCCTCGGCGGCTCGCAGGGCAGGCCCACCGTCGCCGCGCTCGGCAAGGGCGCGCTCGTCGTGTGGACGGACGACCACGAGCAGGCGGGCCGCGACCACGCGTACTCCGTCGCGATCGACGCCAACGGCCGCACCACCAGCACCGTCCGCGATCTCACCCCCGAGGCCGCGAGCGTCATGCGGCCCGTGCTCGCGGCCGCCGACGAAAAGTTCGTCCTGCTCTATTGGGATCAAAAGGGCCACGCCGCCGGGGTGCGCGTGCGCAAGCTCGACGCCGAAGGTCGCATCGCGGGCGCGAGCGTGCTCGTGGGGGCCGGCCGTCCGGGGCTCTTTTGGCCCGCGATGGAGCGCGCGCCGATGGGCTACTTCGTGGTCTGGCAAGACGACCGCGATCACGAGGGCGAAGACTTGTTCGTCCGCCGGCTCTCGCCCGATCTCGACACGCTGAGCCCCGAGACCCGGTTGACCGACTACGTCGCGTCCGGGAAATCCAAGGCCAGCGCCGCGGTTCGTTACCCGGCTGCGGCCGTGGGCGCCAACTCGCTCTTCGTGGCGTACCGGCTCGACCGCGACACCAAGCACCTCGTCTATCGCCTCCGCCTCCCCCTCGACGGACCAGAGCTCGGCAAGGGTCTCGAGGAGCGCAAAGAGGGCTCCAAGGATCCGAAGCAAGATCGTGAGCTCGGCAACCCGCAGCTCATGAACGAGGATCGCTCCCCCGCCGACGTGCCGAGCATGGCGTGCGGAACCGAGGGCTGCTTCGTGGCGTGGCACGGCGAGAATGGCGGCGCCTCGATCGCGCGTCTCGACATCGACAAGGGCTCGCTCATGTGGCGCAAGCAGTTCGCCCCCAAGGGCGGCCGCCCCACGCTCTTCTCCACAAAAAGCGGAGAGGTTCTCGTAGGTTACTACGAGGGTGCGCGTGTGCGTGTCGGCCCAGTCTCGCGCGACGGCGTGGGCCCGATCACCACGTTCGGCCACATCGGCGGGGATCACCCCAAGCCTTCCCTCGCGCAAGGCAGCGAGAAGGGCGAAGTGTGGATCGCGTGGGAGGACTCCGAGCCCACGGGCTCGTCGTTCACCAAAGAGTCGTACGTCGCACGTCTCGTTTGCCCATGACGGCTTGCCGCTCGCGAGGTCGCGGGGCAAGGCAGACGTGAGCCCGCGCGCAAAGGCGATCGTCGAGGCCGTGCTCGTCACCGCGCTCACGACGGTGCTCGTCATGGGCGTCGCGAAGGTGCTCCCGGAGAAGTACGTCGCCACCGCCGTGGGCTTCGTGTTCCTCGCCGCGACCTGGGCGTTCGTGTGGCGAAAAGACGACGCGTTCGTCGAGGAGTGCGGGCTCGCGCTCGGCGGCCTCGTGCTCCCGGGTCCCTTGCCGCTCCGCCGCGTCGCGAAGAGCGTGGCGCTGTCCACCCTGTGGGCGCTCGTCGCCGCGATCGTCGTGTTCGTGCCTTTTTTCCTTGGGTTTCGTCGCTATTGGCACGTGGAAGGTGTGTTCCACTTTCCGTTCACCGAGAAGGCGTTCGCGAACGAGGCCTTCGGTCAGCTCGTCATCATCGCGCTCCCGGAGGAGGCGTTTTACCGCGGCTACGTGCAGTCGCGGCTCGACGGCGCGATGGGCGAGCGCTTCCGTGTGCGCCTCTTCGGCACCGACGTGAGCCTCGCGATCGTGCTCACGAGCGCGCTCTTCGCCGCCGGCCACCTCGCGACGATTCACTCTCCGGTGCGGCTCGCGGTGTTCTTCCCCTCGTTGCTCTTCGGTCTCCTCCGCGCGCGCACGAAGGGCATCGGCGCTGGCGTGCTGTTCCACGCGATGTGCAACGTGTTCTCGGAGACGCTCGGCAAAGGGTACGGACTTTACTGACGTGCTCGTGTGCTCGTGACGCCGGCCTCGTGTCGCGGGGCGCTGTCCACTACGTTCGGGCTCGTCCCGTCATGCAACGCTCCTTCGTCACCGCGCTGCTCGGCCCCACGAACACCGGCAAGACCCACCGCGCGATCGAGCGCATGCTCGACCACGACACCGGCGCGATCGGTCTCCCGCTCCGGCTCCTCGCGCGCGAGGTCTACGATCGGGTCTCGCAGAAGGTCGGCACCGAGCGGGTCGCGCTCGTGACCGGCGAAGAGAAGCGCGTGCCTCGCGCGCCGAGTTATTGGATCTCCACGACCGAGGCGATGGACACCGAGCGCGAGGTCGACTTCGTCGCAGTAGACGAGATCCAGCTCATGGAAGATCGCGACCGCGGGCACGTGTTCACCGATCGTGTGCTTCACGCAAGAGGCCGTAAAGAAACATGTTTTCTTGGGTCTTTGGCCGCGAAGGACGTGCTCTTCGGGCTCGTGCCGCACGCCACCCTGGAGCCGCTCCAGCGCCTGTCGCGTCTCTCCCACGCGGGCTCGTCCACGCTGAAGAAGCTGCCCGCTCGGAGCGCGGTCGTCGCGTTCTCGATGGCGGAGGTGATCGAGAACGCGGAGCGCGCGAAGGCGAGGGGAGGGGCGGCGGTGGTGCTCGGCGCGCTCTCGCCGCGCGCGCGAAACTCCCAGGTCGCGATGTTCCAGGCCGGTGAGGTGGACACCCTCGTCGCGACCGACGCGATCGGGATGGGCCTCAACCTGGACGTGCGCCACGTCGCGTTCGCGAAGCTGCGTAAGTTCGACGGACAGAAGATCCGTGAGCTCGAGATCGCGGAGGTGTCGCAAATCGCGGGGCGCGCGGGGCGGTACGTGACGGACGGCAGCTTCGGGGCCCTCTCGCCGCTCGCGCTCCCGCTCGGCCTCGTGCGCGCGGTGGAGCAGCACATGATCCCGCCGATCCGGCGCGTGCGTTACCGGGCGCGTCCGTCGTTCGGCTCGCTCGCGGAGCTCGTCGCGTCGCTGTCCGAGCCGATGCGCTCGCCCTGGCTTATCCCCGCTGGCGACGTCGACGACGTGCGCGCCCTTCGGATGACCTCCGCCCTCGCCGAGGTGCGCGCGCGCGCCACCACCGCCGAACGTGTGCGCCTCTTGTGGGACGTGTGCTCGATACCCGATTATCGCAAGCTGCTCTTCGAGTCGCACGTGTCGTTCTTGGCCGAGCTCTACGTCGCGCTCTGTGATCACGGGCCGGCGACGAGCCCGTTCCTCGCCGAGCATTTCCCAGGGCTCGAGCGCGATCCCGGCTCCGCCGACGATCTCGCCGCCGACGTCGACACCTTGCTCGCGCGCATCGCCCACGTTCGCCTCTTGTCGTACATCGCGCAAAAGCCCATCTTCGTGCGCGGCGCGAGCGAAGTGGCGGCGCGCGCGGCGGCCTGGGAAGACCGCCTGAGCGACGCGCTCCACGCCGCCCTCGTCGCCCGCTTCGTGAACGCGGGCACCAAACGCGCCGCGCTCCCCACGCGCTCCCCGGGCCGTGCCGCGCCGAAGAGCGACCCACGCGCCGCCTTCGATGTTCCGTCTCCTTCGCCCTCGAGCCCGTTCGCGAGCCTCGCCGCGCTCCGGTCGAAGCTCGATCCGGGCTCGGTCGCCGATCTGCGCGACGGCTCGGCGGCCGACCTCGTCGCGGCGGCCGATCGCGCCTCGTTCGACGCGTTCGTCGTGACGAACGACGGCGCGGTGCTCCTCGACGGCGAGAACGTGGCGCGCCTCGTCCGCGGGCGAAAGCTCCATGTTCCTGCGTTTCGTCTCGACGTCGACGGCGATCTTCGCGCCGGCGAGAAGCTGGTCCTCGAGCGGCGGATGTCCGCGTTCGTGCTCGACCTCGGCGGATCGTTCGTCAAGGATTTTGTCCCGCTCCCGCCCGACCCTAGCCCGCCGCTGCGAGGGCTCGTGTACCGCCTCGGCGAGGGCCTCGGCGCGATCGTCGAGAGCGAAGCGCGCGTCGAAATCGCGGCGCTGACCGCGGCCGAGCGCGCATTCCTCGAAGAGCGCGGCGTCGTTACGCGCCCCGGGGTGTGGCTCACCGACGTGTCGGCGCGCGGGAGGTACCTTCGCGCGGTGCTCGTGCGTGTGCACACCGGGTTCGACGGGCCCGCGGGCGATCCGGCGTGGGCCTCGCGACAGGCCTTCCCGCGCGACGTGTCGCCGCTGCTCTACGGCTACTGGAAGAGCCACGGGGTGTGGGTGCGCGGTGACCTCGCCGAAGTGCCGGCGGAGGCCGTTCGTCAGGTCCGCGATCGCCCCAGCGCCCCCGCGCGAAAGTGATATGACGTCGCCGATGCCGCGCGCCGCCCTCTTCGATCTGGATCGCACGCTGGTCCGCAAGGAGACGGCGAGCCTCTACGTGAAGTACCAGCGCGAGCTCGGCGAGGCCACGTTCCGCGACGCGATGCAGGTGCTCTACTGGGTCGCGCAATACACTGCCGGCGTCATCGACGCGCCCGAGGTCGCCAAGCGTGCTCTCACCACGATCGCGGGCCTCCCGGAGATCGTGCTCTCTGCGCGGTGCGACGATTGGTTCCGCTCCCACGTCGAGACGCACCTCTGCGACGAGGGGCGCCGCGCGGTCGAGGCGCACCGCAAAAAGGGGGAGGTCCTCGCCGTCGTCACCGGCGCTTCGCTCTACGCCACGCGCCCGGTCGCGCGCGCCCTCGGCATCCCCCATCTCGTCACGAGCGAGCTCGAGGTCGACGCCGCGGGCCGCTTCACCGGCAAGGTCATCGAGCCGCTCTGTTACGCCGAGGGTAAAATCGTTAGGGCCCAGAAGCTCGCGGAAAGTCTCGGGTTTTCGCTCGACGACGCGACCTTCTACAGCGACAGCTACACCGATCTTCCGCTCCTCGAGCGGGTCGCGGTGCCGGTCTGCGTGAACCCCGACCCGCGGCTCCGTCGCGTCGCCCGCGCGCGTGGCTGGCGCGTCGAGGCGTGGTGAGCTTTCGCTAGAGCTGCATCCTCGGCGCGTTCCTCGTCGCGATCGCGCCGCGCGCGCCGCGCACGAGGCCGCTCGGACCGCAGGCGGCTCTGCGCACGAGCTTTCGACCCCATGATAGAGAGAGGCATGCGCTCTTTCCCGCTCCTCCTCGTCGACCCCATCATCGACCGCGCGCTCGCCGAAGATCTTTCCGGCGGCGATGTCACGACCGACGCGTGCATCGCGGAGGACGCGAAAGCGGTGGCCCACGCCGTCGCGCGCTCGGCGATCGTGGCGTGTGGGGCGGAGGTCGCGGCGCGGGTGTTCGAGCGCGTCGATCCTACCGTGAGCTTCACCTACGGCCCCGCCGACGGAACGCTCGTCGATCCGAAGACCACGCTCTTCACCGTGCGCGGCTCGGCGCGATCGATCCTCATGGCCGAGCGCACCGCGCTCAATCTCGTCCAACGCATGATCGGCACCGCGACCCTCACCCGCACCTACGTCGCGTCGATCACCACGGGGACGCACACCCGCATCACCGACACGCGGAAGACCACCCCCGGCCTCCGCGTGCTCGAGCGCTACGCGGTTCGCTGCGGCGGCGGCAAGAACCACCGCGACGATCTCGGCTCCGCGATCCTCATCAAGGACAACCACATCGTGGCCGCCGGTGGCGTCGCGAAGGCGATCGGGCGCGCGCGCGAGAAGGCGTCGCACACGTGCAAGATCGAGTGCGAGGTGGACCGGCTCGAGCAAATCGACGAAGCGATCGGCGCCGGGGTCGACATCTTGCTCCTCGACAACATGGACGACGTGACGGTCGCGCAGGCCGTCGCTCGCGCGCGCGCTCCGCAAGGAGGTCCTCGTCGAG
>JAAFHV010000039.1:0-13564 GCA_013297655.1 Myxococcales bacterium
GAGGATTGCCGATCGTCGCCGTCGCCCCTACGAGCTTGGGCCGCGATCCGTGAAACTGGGCGACGCGCATGAGGCGTCGCAACACGTTCGCCACGTGGGAGCCGAAGACTCCCTTGTAGGTATGGAGCTCGTCCACCACGACGTATTCGAGGTTCTGGAACGTGCGCGCCCACGCGGTATGGTGCGGCAATATGCCCGCGTGGAGCATGTCGGGATTGGTGAGCACGATGCCCGTTCGCTCCCGCGCCGCGCGGCGGGCGTCGCCGGGAGTGTCACCGTCGTAGACTATCGCCGGCACGTCGATCCCCGCGTCGCGGGCGAGCTCGCGGAGCCCCGCTTCTTGGTCGCGGGCGAGCGCCTTGGTCGGATAGAGATAAATCGCGCGCGCCTCCCGCGACGTGGCCATCGCGTCGAGCACGGGGAGGTGGAAGCAGTAGCTCTTGCCGCTCGCGGTGGGGGTCGCGACGACGAGCGCCCGGCCCGTACCGGTGCGCTTCAAGAGGGAGAAGGCCTCGACCTGATGATCGTAGAGGGTGTGCACCCCACGCTTCTCGAGCGCTCGGCGGAGGCCTTCGTGGAGGTCTGGTGGGAGGGGCTGCGTCGCCGCCGCCCGTTCGCCCCGCGTTTCGTCTGCCGTGATGCACGGCTTTATGGCGCGGCTCTTCTCCCAGCGTGCGAGCACCGAGCCAATTCCCTGCTCGATATGCCACGGCGATTCGGGACGAGGCAGCTTATCGGGCGACATGCTGAACAAATTGCCAGGCTCGTCTACGCGCCGCAAGCCCCGCGTGCGTCGCGTCCGTCGCGGCCGCGCGCCGTGAGAACGACCCGCGCGCATCCTTTCGGATTGTTCATCGAGCGGTCGGTTTGGTCGGCGAACGTGGGACCGGCGCGCGCTCGTGATCGGCGCGCGACATCAGCGCGGCGCTTGCGCGACCGCGACATGGGCCCGAAGCGGAAGGCGAGGGACCGAAGCCGGATCCGCGCGAACGAAGGGCGACACGAATCCTACCTACCGGGAGGGGCCAGAGCCGACTACGGTGGGGGAAGAGGAATATTAGGTTGCTAGGTATCGCGACAAACTCCCTCGCCGCGGGGCGTTTCGTGATCGACCACAGGCTCGGCGTGGGCGGTATGGGGTCCGTCTACCGGGCGTTCGACACGAAAAAAAGCGCCTACGTCGCGCTGAAGAGCCTCGGCCGGATCGACGCCGACACCGTGCGCGCGTTCAAGGCGGAGTTTCGTGAGTTCCAACACCTCTCGCATCCGAGCCTCGTCGCCCTCGACGAGCTCTTCAGCGAGGGGGACGATTGGTATTTCACGATGGAGCTCGTGGTGGGAGAAGACATTCTCTCGCACGTTCGTGGAGTGGCACGCGGCGCCGAGTGGCAAGAAGGCGGCGTGACCTCGGAGACCGTAGTGCGCTCCGTTCGCTCTCCGGAGACGGTGCCGTCCGTCAGCGACTTCGACTCCGGGCCGGCGCGGTCGGTGGCGGTGGCGATGGCGAGCGTCGTGCGTTATCCGGGCAGCTTCGACGAGGCGCGCTTCGCGGCGGTCCTGCGCCAGCTCGCGGCGGGGCTCGGGCACCTGCACCTCGCAGGAAAGGTACATTGCGACGTCAAGAGTCACAACATCATCGTGTGTCCCGACGGGCGTACGGTGCTCCTCGATTTCGGCATCGCGGTCGACGTTCGATCACGCGCGCCCCTCCGCGCCGCGACTCCCCTTTACATGGCCCCCGAGCTCCTCCGCGAGCCGGCGACTCCGGCTGCAGACTGGTACGCCGTCGGGGTGCTCGCATATACCGCGATGACCGGCGCTGATCCGTGGGCGGGTGATTTCGCCGCCCTCATGGAGGCGAAACGTTCGTTGCCGCTCCACCCGAGAACGTTCTCGGCGGACCTGCCCGAGCCCCTCGCGGAGCTCGCCCTCGGCCTCATGCACCCCGATCCGCGCCGACGCCTCGGCCGGAAAGAAGTGCTCGAATACCTCGCTACGTCCGTCGAGGAGAGTCGCCATCGACGCTCGGGGATGGCACCACCGGACGACGACGAGATCTTCGTCGGTCGCGAGAACGAGATCTTGCTCCTTCGCGCTGCCTACGACGAGATGGCCGCGTCGGACGCTCCCGTCGTCGTCTACGTGAAGGGCGAGTCCGGAATCGGCAAGAGCGCGCTCGTGAAGGAGGTCGCAGCTCAGCTCGAGCAACACGGCCGTGGCGAGGTCACCGTCCTCCGCGGTCGCGTATTCGAGGAAGAGGTCGTCCCGTACAAGTCGGTCGACGGTGTCGTCGACGCCCTCGTGGAGCGGTTCCGGGTGACCGATCCCGAGACCCTCGCGAGGATCCTCCCCACCGACTTTTCGGTCGTCGCCGACACGTTCCCGGTGCTCCGGAGCGTGACTCAAGTCGCGAACCTCGCGCGCATCGCGACGCCCGATCCGCTCGAACGTCGCGCCCAAATGTTCGCTGCGTTGAAAGAGTGTTTACGGCGCCTCGCGGAGGTGGGGCCGCTCGTGCTCACGATCGACGATCTGCAGTGGTCGGACGACGACAGCCTGCTCCTGTGGAACGAGATCCTGAGGCCGCCGCTCGCGCCGCGCATGTTCGTGCTCGCCACCTTGCGTGGGGAGCGCGCCGAGTCGGAGCCCGCGGGCCCGTTTCGTAGCGGAATTTCCCAGCGGATCACGGATCGGGTGCCTTCTCTGCCGGTGCCCACCGAGACGCTGTGGATGCGCCCGCTTTCGGAGGAAGAGTCACGCGACTACGTTCGAGTGCGCCTGCTCACCGGCGGATTGCGACCGGACTTGGCGCACGCGGCGGAGGTGATCGACGAGGCGAACGGGCACCCGCTCTTCCTCGAGGAGCTCCTTCGTTACGACGGCCTCGCGTTCGGCACCGGGAAGCTCAACCTCGACCGCGTGCTCCGCGAGCGCATCGAGAAGCTCCAACCCGAGCTGCGTCGTTATCTGGAGATCGTATGCATCGCGGCGAAGCCGCTCCCGCGCACGCTCGTCGGTACCGCGGCGGGCCTCTCGTTCGGCGACGGGCTCCGCGCGGTGAAGGCGCTCCGCGGACATCGGCTCGTGAAGACGGCGCGTACGCCGGGGATCGACGGCGACGACTGGGTCGACCCGTTCCACTACCGAATCCGCGGGGCCTGCGTGGATCTCCTCGACGAGGACACCCTCGCCGCCAGGCATCGCGCGATCGCGGAGGCGATGGAGGCGGAGGGCAAGCTGGACGCCGAGCAGCTCAGCGTGCACTTCGGTCAGTCCGGTGATGTCGCGAAGGCGGCGCATTACGCCGAGATCGCCGCCCACGTCGCGTTCGAGGCGCTCGGCTTCCGTCGTGCGTCCGAGCTCTACGCCGACGCGATCGGCCTCCTCGACCCGAAGAGCACGCGCATCCCCGCGCTTCGCGAGCGGCTCGCGATCTCCCTAAAAAATGCCGGAAAGGGCAAAGCGGCGGCCGACCAGCTCCTCTGGCTCGCCGACATGGAGGACGACCGAAGCTTCGAGCGACGCTGCGACGCGGCCGAGCTCTTGCTCCGTACCGGCCACGTCGACGAAGGCACTCGTGTGGTGGAGCGTGTGCTCGCCGACGCGGGGGAGTCGCTCGCGACGAGCGATCGCCAAGCGTGGCTCTTGCTCATCTATCGAAGCATTCGGCTCCGCGCGCGCGGGGTTGGCTGGACACGCCGAAGCGCCGCAGAAATCCCGCCGAAGGTGCTCCGCTCGCTCGACGCGCTGTGGTGCTTTTCCGTCGGTCACGGGCCGGTCGACCAGCTCCGCGCTTACGCGTGCGCGGCCGAGCACAGCCTCCGCGCGCTCGACGTGGGCGAGCCCGTGCGCGTCGCGAAGGCGTTCGCGATGGAGACGCTCACCGCCGCGGCGCAGGGCAACGGTCCGCTCGCCGAGCGTCACTCTCGCGAGGCGCAGCGGATCATGGGCACCCTCGGCGATTCGGCGGCCGGCCTCGCGATCGTGCCCGCTTCGCGCGCGCTCTCGCTGATGATGCGCGGGGACTGGGACGCATCCCTCGACGCCGCCGTCGCAGCCCAAGCTTGGATTCGCGCGAAGGCGACCGGCGCATGGGGCGAGCTCGCGTTCGCGGAAGAGGCCGAGCTGTGGAGCCTCGCGAGCACGGGCGCGTTCGTGCTCCTCGTCGAGCGCCAAGCCGCGGTCGTCATCCGCGCGCACGAGCAACAAGACTTCTACGCTGGATTTGCAGCACGATCGGGCCTCTCCAACCTCGCGTACCTCGCCGCCGACGAGCCCCTGCGTGCGCTCGCCGAGACCGAGAGCGCGCTCTCGCTATGGTCGACGCGCGGGGTTCACCTCCAGCACCTCTTCGACACCCTCGCGCGCGCTCAGGCGCACCTCTACATGGGCGATCTGACCCACGCCGCGCGGTCCCTGTCCGAGATGGACGAGAAGCAGAAGGAGCGTCGGATCTTGGTGCCAGAGCCGCTCACGCCGATGCTCGCCGACGTGAAGGCGCGTGTCGCGCTCGCGCGCGCGTTCCGGGGCGGCTCGTCGGCGTCGGCGGTCGTGAAAGCCTCGCTCGCCGTCCTCGAGAGCGGCAATCGCGGCTGGACGAGCGGCGTGGCGATGCTGCTCCGGGCGGGGCTCGCGCACGCGGAGGGCAGGCGCGACGAGGCGGCCGACCACGCGTCGTCGGCCGGTCTCAGGCTCCGCGCGGCGGGGATGGCCTACATCGCGAAAATAGCTGCGCTTTACACGCGACGGCTGGGAGGGCACGGTGGCGACTTGCGCCTGCCCGGAGGAGAGAGCAGGGTGGGGGATCCGGTCGCCTTCGCGCGCACCTTCATCCCGGGGCTGGCCGCCATGGAGATGGGCATCGACGAACCCTCGTGAAAGGACTCCATATTGAACGCGACAGAAGTACGGGTCTCCGATGGCGTGGAGCTCTGCAACAAGCTCGGAAAGAGCGCAGAAGCGCTCGCGAAGACGGTCGCGATAGGAGGGAGCCTCGCCCCGACCGCTGCACTCTACGGTGCCCTCGCCAACGCGCGCGCCGCCGACAAACGCACCGTCGCGGTGCTCGGGGACCCGGCCCTCGACGGTCCGCTCCGCGCGCTCGGGTTTCATCCACTCCCTAGCCCGGAGGGGGCTCCCTACTACGGCGGCGTCATCGAGGAGGTGATTCACCGCACCTACGAGGCGCTCCCGGGGGCGGACCGTGACTCCGTACGCGAGACGTTCCCGGCCCAGATCGAGGCGCGTCTCGCCCGCCACGTGAAGGAGTTCTACGCCGGGCCTTGGGTGGCGGCGGTGAAGGGACGTCGGCTATCGCTCCTTCAGTATCTCGTCACTCTCGAGAACATGCACCAGTACGTGCGCTTCACGACGCGTCTCCTCGGGCGTGCGGTGGCGTGCAGCCCCTCGACGAAGCTGCGGTCGCACTTTGCGCGCCACCTCTCCGGCGAGGTAAATCACGAGATTCTCATCGAACGCGACTTGGAGCGGCTCGGTCGCCAAACAACCTATCTACGGGAGGAGCGCTACGCGAACCCGGAGACACGCGCGTTCATGGTGCTCGAGCAATCTTTGGTATCGTTCGAATGCGATCCGGTGCTCTTCGCGGCGTGCCCGCTCGCCGCGGAGGGCATCACCGCGCACATGGATCGTGCGTTCCTCGCCGACCTCCGAGCGTGCGTGGCAAAGGAGAAGCCGGAGGTCGCCGAGAAGGCGACCGTGTTCTTCGCCGCCCACATCGAAAGCGACGGCGGGGACGACGGCCACTGGGCATCGACGATGAAGCTCCTCCACGAGCACCTCCCGAGTGAGCAGAAACTCGGCGAAATGCTCACGATCCTCGAGCTCGCGGCGCGGTCCTTCACGCTCGCGTTCGACGCGAACGTCACGGACTACGGCCTCTTCGGGGGTACGCCGTGACCTCCACGAGCGACGTCCCCCCGCCAAGATTCATCGCCGACGAGGGCTTCCTCCTCAGGCCGGGCCCGCTCCGCCCGCGCGCCACCCTCCGCGTCCGCGTCCGCGTCGCACGGACGTCGCCCGCGCTCCACGTGAGGCTCGCGCGGATCGGCGCCGGTGTGATCGAGCTCGCGGCAGAGTCGATCGGACTCGAGGCGCTCGACGGACACGAGGTGGAGCTCGAGATTGCGGAGCTATTCGAGCCCGTCGTCGGGACGTTGGCCGTGATCGACGTGGCGCGCGCGGTGCTGGTCATCGCGGCGCCTCGTGCCTCTGCGGCGCGCTCGTTGTTCATGCTCGCGGTGACGAACGAGGCCCCCAGCATTCGGCCCCCGCCACCAGAGGAGATCCGCGATCCGGCGCGCATTCTCTCCGTGGTTCGTGCGCTCGTCGTGAACGAGGCGCCCGGTCGGATCCGCGCGAAAGAGAAAGACTTTCGGCTCCGCCCGCGCCGACTCGATTCCAATCGAGTCGTGTGGGACGTGCTCGAGCAGGGAGGCACGCCCACGTCGCCGCTCGTCATCGAGTGCTCCGGCTACGGCGCGAGTTACGCGCTCTCGGTCCTCCTCGCGGGGCCGTGGGCGAGCCCGCTCTTTACGACCTTGCCACGAGTGGTCCATCGCTCGCGGTTCCGGCGAATGCCGCGCGCGATGGCGCCCGGCGAGCTGATGGTTCGTTTCGAGCACCCGAGCTTCCTCTTCACGGTGGAGCGCCGGATCGGCGATCTCTCCGAGGACGGGCTCGGCTTCCGTGGGATCGCGATCGAGGACCTCCTGTGCCCCGGGCTCACCATCCCGAGCGTGCAAGTCATCCGCGCAGGGGAGGTCGTGGCGACGCTCTCGGCGACGGTGCGGAGCGTGAGCCGCGATGGCGAGCGCGTAGGGCTCGCCGTGCACCCCGACGGAGGCGATCGTGGGCGCGACTGGAGCCGACTCGTGCGCGAGCTGCTCCACGAGCGAACCCGCTCGACGGGCTACACCGCCGACTCGCTGTGGAACCTCTACGTCGACGCCGGGTATTTGAGCCTCTCGGGGCGAAAACCAGCCGATTTTGCAGCCCTCCGCGACTCGTTCGGGCGCGCGACCGAGCGCCTGCTCGCGGCCCCCGCGCTCGGTTATCACGTGGTGTGGCCTTCGGACCGCGGCCTCGATGCTTCGGTCGCGAACGTTCTCGTCTATTCACGCGCGCACCTCGGGTTCCAAATGGCGAAGCGCCCCGGGAAGGAGCTCGGCGGCACGGTGGGCAAGGAAATCCTCCGCGACATCCACTGGCACACCCTGGAGGAGGCGCTCGGCTCGTCGCTGAGCGACTTCTGGATTGGCTACGTTCAGCCCAACACACGCTTCTCCAATCTCCTCTATTGCGAGTTCCAGACACGGTTTCGCGACCCCGAGCGCGAGTGTGTCGTGCCGATTCACCCGGCCAAGGTGGAGCTCGCGACGGAAGTGGAGCCCGAGGCGACCGAGCCCGGGTTCGAGGTCGGTGTCGCGACGTTGGCCGAGATAGGCACCATCTGCGCCGCCATCCAGGCGACCTTTCTAAAGCCCTATTGGGAGAGCCAAGATTTCACCGAAGAGCGCTTCGATCTGAGCGCCCTGAAAGAGAAGTGGAAGGCGGCGGGCCTCGAGCGCGAGCGTCGCGCGATCGTGATCCGCGATCCGCGAGGGGTGCCCGAGGCCGCGCTCGTCGCCGAAGTCGCCGAGCCGGGGCTCCACCTCTACGGGCTCATGGACATCGCGCGGGTGATCCCCCTCGTCCCCGGCGGGGCGCGCCACACCCTTCGCCTCCTCGACGCGGCGCGGGACTACTATCGATCTCTCGGGCGCTCGAGCTTCGTGTACTTCCACGAGGGCACCGCGCCGCTCCCGGCTCGCGCGGATCTCCACTCGATGGGGGCGGCGAGCTTGTGTGTCATCTCGATGACCCTGATTCCCGATTTGCTCGACCATCTCTTCGAGCACATGTCGTGGGATCCGCGCACTTCGCTGCCCCCTCCGCCGGCGGATAGGTTCATTCCGTCGCCCTCGGTGGCCGATCTCTCTCTCTTGGTGTGATCGAGAGGAACGACCGCGCCCTTGCGCCAACCATCCTGGAACGATCGTCGTGGACCAGGCGGAGCCGCGGTTCACGCTCGGTCGCCGAAGACGGCGCGAAGGTACTCACGCTCTCGGTCGTCGTGGTGGTGCGTGATCGAGGCTTCGATGTCGGCGCGTAGTCCACCGGTGTCGTGCACGAGGAAAGTCTCGACCTCCCACGCGAGCTCGTCCCAACTCTCGGGCTCCGGCTCGAGTAAGGGATAGGGCATTAGCCCGACGAACTGGGGCGACTGCCCGCTCCAGCCGACGGTCTCGAAACTGCAATGGAGGAGAACGCCCGTGTCGGCGGCGTGCGCCCGAACCGCGCGAACGTAGAGCGCGGCCCGTATCAGCCGTTCGACCGGCGTCGCCGCACCCGCGAACGTTACTTGACCGGCGAGGAGCTGACCTATCGTCGTCTCGCGATGGACGAGCTGCCAAAGACGGAATTGCCCACCGGTCGTCTCTAGGACGACGATGCAACGACGCGGTGAGAGTGACCTCCCGAGCCTCGCGTGTGCTCGCGCCCAGGCCACCAGCGCCGTTCGGCTTTCGGCGAGGGTAGGGAAGACGGCGTGCTCCGGTGAGAACACGCGCCATCCGAGCCCTGGCCCGAAACCGTAGGTTCCGCGGTCGACGACGCGGAGCTCGGAGCGAACGCCGAGCGCCTCCCGCAGCAGGGCGCGGCCCTCCACCGGGGGCCACACGAAGCCGTCTCGAACGGAGCTCGCTTGAAACCGGAGTTGGTCGGTCGTCGCGTCGAGCGCGATCAGGCGGTCGAGGAGCACTTGCGGCTGGTCGAGCTCGTCCGCTTCTTCGTCGGGCTCGTCCGTCACGCGACCGGCGGCGAGCCGAACGCCCTCCCAAAAGGCCTCTTTGACCCCCACGTCGCGCGCGGCCGAGGACTCCATGATTGGAATGCCATTCGGTACGATCGAGCGAATCTCTTCGAGAGGTACGGCGCCTTCGCAATCACGCTTGTTGGCCTGAAATACGATGGGGATATCGCGGGCCGCGCTTTCGGCGCGCGTGGCGAGGAGCCCGAGCCATCGTTCGCGCGTCTCCTGCCACGACGTGCTCCTGGTGTCGGCTACGAAGAGGATGACGTGCGCGAGCGAGACGAGGTGCGCTCGTCGTGCGCCCCAACGCGCTTGCCCCGGCACCGAGACGACCTGCATACGATACGTACGCCCATCCGGCGCCGCGACGGTGTGCTCGAGCCAGTCGAAGAAGACCGTGCGCCCATCCTCCTCCTCGGGGACGACGACGAGCTCCTCGAACGCCCTCGCCATCGCCATCAAGCTGGTGGTCTTCCCCGCCTCGGGCGAGCCGTCGTAAACCAGGCGCAACGCGGGTGGACGCTTCTGGCCTCGAGAGGTCACGGGTTCCGTACGCGCGGAGCGCGGAAGGAGAGGGGTGCGCGCTGGGGGGCCTTCACGATGTTCGAGGTTTATCGGATAGTCGCGAACCTTTCAATCGTCGCGCTCGGAGCGGGCGGCGACGGAGCCCTTCCGCTCTCAACGGCCTGCTAGAGGACGCGCGCTCCTTGGCTAAATTGGCGAGCACGTATTCGGGCGGCGCAGTCTGCGACTACTCGTGAAGGGGAAGCGCGCGAATGCCGAGATGGTTCGCGACGGGGCGCTCGCGACCGGGGATGCGCGTGTGAATGGGCGTGCTTAGCTGGCGTACTTTGCCCGCGCCGTCCTCGGCGACGAGCGCGCTCGACCCTCCTCCGTCGAAGTTCACCACGTCGCGCGCGCCGGCGCGAATAGCTATTTCGGCGAGCTCTCGCAGCGCGAGCCCGGCGCTGTAACGAGGTTGTCGGCCGTCGACGACGAACACGTAGAGACGAAGCTCTCGCTCGTCGAGCCCGATCGCGGTTCGCGGCAAGGGCGCTTCGGGGTCGTGGACCGAGCCCGCCGCGGCGACGAACACGCCGTCGTCGACGAGCGCCTCACCGGAGATGGCGTAGAGCACGTCGTCGAGCGACGGCCTGAGGCTGACTCGCCCATCGCGAAAGAACCGGAGCGTGCGGGCGCCAGGAGACGCTTTTTTGGAATAAACGACTCCGTCCGAGGCCGCGTATCCGTCCACTTCGACCGGATCGCCCTCGTGGGGATAGAAGTCGAATGCGTTGTTCGAATACCAAGGAGAGAAGAAGTCTCCGTTGACCACGACCTGAAGGTGGTACTCTCGCAAGAGGGCGCTCGGCGTGCGGGCGACGAGCGGCAATGCCCGCGAAGGATCGCCCGGAGTCACGAAGAACGAGACGCCTGGTGTCGGGATGTCGACGACGATCGTGTGGACGATCGCGCGCTGCCGAGAGCCGACGTCGCGGATCTCGCGCACGTAGTGGACACCTCGAAAGAGCTCCTCGCGCGCAGGCTTCGGGATTGGGCGAAGGAAGTACCAACCCGTGTAGGCCATGCCGACGACGAACAAGAGCGCCACGACTCGTGCGAGCGCACGGAGGAGCCGGCGGCCCTTCGTCGGATCCGGCCGTCTCGCGTTCGGTGGAGCCGCCATTCCGTGAGTGTACGCCGACTTCGCTCGGAAATTCGTCACCCGAACGTTCGCATCAAGCTGCGAAACACGGAGATATGCGCGGCGATGGACCGCTCGATGTCTTTGCCATATCCCCCGCCTAGAGTGGTGACGAGCGGCACCCCGAGGCGCTTCACCATCGCGTAGACCCGCGCGTCGCGGCGCTCGAGGCCCTCGAGCGTAAGGTGCATTCGACCGAGCCTGTCGCCGGCGAGCCCATCTACCCCCGACTGATAGAGCACGAGCTCGGGACGGAATCCGTGGACCTCCTCGAGCGCCTCGTCGAGGGCGGCGAGGTACATCGCGTCCTCGCAGCCGTCCGGGAGGCCTACGTCGCGCGTGCTCTGCTCTTTCTGAAAGGGGTAGTTGCGCGCGCCATGGAGGGAGAGGGTAAATACGCGCGGATCGTCTTGGAAGAGCGCGGCGGTTCCGTTTCCCTGGTGCACGTCGAGGTCGACGATCGCGACGCGGGTGACGCCGTGATCGCGCATCGCGACGCGGGTCGCGACGGCCAGATCGTTGAACACGCAGAACCCCTCGCCGCGATCGCGGAACGCGTGGTGGGTTCCCCCCGCGATGTGGCCCGCGGCGCCGAGCTGCATCGCCCACGCGAGGGCGGCGAGGGTACCTCCCACGCTCCGCGTCGCACGGACCACGAGCGACTCGGACCACGGGAAGCCGAGCCGCCTCACCCGCGCGACGTCGAGCGAGCCGTCGCGCACCGCCGCGACATAGGCCGGGTCGTGGACGAGCTCGAGGTCGGCGATCGTGGCCGGTGCGCCGAGGAGGAGCTGCCCGGGGAGCTCCGCGGAGAGCGCGGCGTGGATGCGATCGTACTTCCCGAGGGGAAATTTGTGCCCCGTGGGTAGCATCAACGAGTGCATATTCTCGGTAAATACGAGCTTCACGGTCGTTCTCGCGGGGAAATTCCCGAGGGTTCGGGTGCGGGAGACCCTATCCTCCCCGATAGGGCGCGTTCTGTCAGGGGCGATGGATCTTTTCGCGAGATGGCGCGTCGCTTGAGACCACGAAACTCCCGCAACCGTGCGGGATGGCCGCAACGAACGAGGCAAGAGCGATGACCTTCCGCCGGATTTTCCCCTTCAGCGTGTTCCTCGGCCTCTCGTTTTTGGGGTCGGGTTGCCAGAGCAGGAAGGACGCGCCGGCGGTCACGAGCGACGGAAAGCGTGAGACCGACCAAGAAGAGAAGCCCGCCGAGTCCAACGTCGCGGTCGCGCCCGCCGAACCCGAGTCCGCCGACAAGCTCGCCAACAAGAAGACGGGCACCTTCGAGGCGAAAGAGCGCGGCGGGGTACCCGCATCTCCCGCGCCCGTCGCGGCTCCGACTGCCGCGCTCGGCGGAGGTGGGAAGGGCGCACAGGCGACCGCGCCCGCCACTCTGGGATACGCGGGGCCTGGCGCTGCTCCGCAACCGAAGGCCATGAGGCCGACCTCGGCGAACGCACCGCCGCCCCCGGCCGCGATCCTCCCGCAAATGAACGGGCAGGGGTTCGCGCAAGCCAAGCTCAAGGCGCCTACCGATGAAGCGCCCCCGCTCGCCGCCCCGGTGCCGAAGCTCGATCCGAACGCGCGCTACGCGACGACCTACCGCCCCGGTGGCGCTGCCCTCGCCGCGTTCGACTCGGCCGTTCAGAAGGGCGATATCCCTGCAGAATACAAAGACCTCGTCGGCGACTTCGGCGCGCGTTACGCCCCTCAAATGGACGCGCCGACCACCTCGGCGCTCTCGTTCAAGATGGAGACCGAGCGCGCGAAGCTTCCCCCGTCCGGCGGGCTGATGAACTTTCGCGTCGCGATCCGCTCGAGCGCGACGGAGACCAAGCGCGCCCCCCTCTCGGTGCACCTCGTGCTCGACGTCTCGGGATCGATGAGCGGGATGGCGATCGACAACGCGCGCAAGGCCGCCGCGAGCCTGGTCGAGCGCCTCGACGCGAACGACGACTTTTCTCTCGTGACGTTCTCGAGCTCCGCCGAGGTAAAGGTCGTCGATGGCCCGGTCGGTCCGCGTCGCAAACAGATCCTCACCACCATCTCCGAGGTGATCGCGAACGGCGGGACGAACATCTCCGCGGGGCTCGACCTCGGCTACGTGGAGGCGCACAAGCCGCAGATTTCCCCTGAAGCGGTGAAGATCGTGATGCTGCTCTCGGACGGTCACGCGAACGGCGGCGACACCAACGCGAACACCCTCTCCCAGCGCAGCGCGCGCGCGTTTCAAGACGGCATCCAGACCAGCTCGTTCGGCCTCGGCGCCGACTTCGACGCCCCGCTCATGAGCTCGATCGCCGACCGCGGCGCCGGTGGATATTATTACCTCGCCGACTCCACTCAGATCGCGAGCGCCCTCGCCAAAGAGATGGACTCGCGGCTCGTGCCCGCGGCGCTCGGCGTCGAGGTTCGTGTTCGTCTTCGCCCCGACGTGACCCCGACACGGGTTTACGGCTCGCGCGCCCTCGACCAGGTGGAGGCCGCGCAGGTGCGCGCGCAAGAGGTGAGCATGGACAACAACGCGGCGAAGAAGGGAATCGCGAAAGACCGCCAAGACGACACCGTCGGCGGCATGCGGTTCTTCATGCCCGCGTTCGCACGCGACGATCGCCACGCGATCTTGATTCAGCTCCAGCTCCCCCCCGGGACCGGCGAGCGCGCCCTCGCGAGCGTGGAGGTAAAGTACAAGGATCGCATCCAGAAGAAGAACGTGACCGAAGAGTTCCCGGTCAAGATCGCCTACGCGACCGACGACGCGGACAGCGCCTCTTCTGCGAACGCGAGCGTCGTCGCGACGGTGCAAGCGTTCCTCGCCGGTGACACCATCGTCGCCGCGGAGCGCCTCGTCGGGGAGACGCAGCGGGTGCCCGCGATGCGTATGCTGCAAGAGCGCGCCGAGATCATGAAGCGCGCGGCCGTTACCCTCAACGAGACTCGCCTCGGCGAAGACGCCATTCGCCTCGCGCGCCTCTCGCGCG
>JAAFHV010000039.1:13574-48004 GCA_013297655.1 Myxococcales bacterium
AGTAGGCTTTCTTCGGCATTCGATAGACACTCGGGGACGCGCCATGAAAAACCAAAAGAGCCCCGAGAAGCGCTCCCTGCACGCCGGTCTACTCGCCGGCCTCGGGCTCGTCGTCGTCGCCGCGGGGGTCGGGTTCGCGATGACGGGCGCGCCGCCGCCGCCCCCCTCGCGTCACGTCGCGCTCGCGAAGCTCGAGAACATGTCGCTCCCGGACCTGCATCCCGGCGAGGAGATCGTGATCAAGGGCACGGTGCGGACGCGGTTCGACGGAACCGTGTATGATGCAATATCTCGCACGGACCGCACTCCGGCGGGGGAGATCGTTCGTCGTGGGGGCCTCTTCGATCCGGAGACGAGCGGCTTCCGCGTCGCGAGCCACGATCCGCGCACCCACGAGGTGCACCTCGTGGTCACCGGCACCTCCGGCGAGGCGTGCGCGGCGATCGGCGTGCCGGCCCCCTGTTTGATTCCTCAAGTGAAGGCTGCGGCGCTCGAGCGCCTTCTCACCGAGAGCGAGCTTCGCGCGACCCTCGAGGGCACGCTCTACGCGGAGCTCCCGGAGGCACCTCCCCCTGCGGTTCCTGCGTCGCGGATCGCTGGCCTGGCGACCGCCGGATTGGGTCTCATGATCGCGCTCCTCGGCTTGCTCGGACTCGTCCTCACGAGGCAGGCCTCGGCGATGGCGGGCATCCGGCGCGCGGCCAAAAAAGCCCTCGGGGAGCTCCGCGGCGATCGGGCGCACGACTCCCTCCGCGCCAAGATCGCCGAGCTCATGGCTCACGCGGAGAAGCTCGACGCTGCGCGAAAGAAGGCCGCCGCGCGCTTGGAGAAGCTCGACATCCGCGCCCTCGAAGAGAAGACGCGGCGCCTCGCGAACGAGGGCGCCACCGCCGACGTAAAGGGGTGGGCCGAGAAGGAGCTCGCCGCCGCGCTCGAGGTGGAGCACGATCACACGAAGGCGCTCGCAGGCCTCGGTCGCGTAGAGAGCGCGCTCGGCGTGGTGGCGCTCTCGAGCCGCGAGGAGAAGGGCATTCGCGTCGACGACGCGGTGAAGGACGCTCTCGCCGACATCGAGGACGAGCTCGCGATCCGTGAAGCCGCGCTCGCCGAAGCAGACGAGGTGGTGGCGCGCCCGAAGGGGCTCAGGTCGCCGCCTAGCGTGTAGGCGTGCAGGCGTGCAGGCTGTAGGCGCGGGGAGCCGGGTTGGCGGTTGCGACACGCGCGGGCGCGTGGAGCGTGGTCAACCTCGACGGGGGTGGCTCGAGCGCTCTCGTCGTCGAGGGTGCGTGAGGAAGCCCGCGCCAACTCAATACGGCGATTCACACCCGCATTCCCGGCCGCGACCGACCGGTCGCGAACCATCTCGGCATTCGTGCACTCCGCAACTGATCGACAGAGGCGCGCGCGGCGAGTGTGTCGCCGTCGCGCGTGACTATTCGAGGACTCCGTCGAGTGCGCGGCAAAGCTTTTCGTGCTGGTCGCGGTACGCCTTGCCGAAGCCCTCGCGGTGGTGCGCCTTGTCGAGCGCGCTCGGATAGGGGATCGGGATCCACGTCCCGAGGCGATCCATCGCTTCGAAGAACGGAGCATCGAGCGCGAAGCGTTCTTCGAGGTGCGCGTACTTCTTGCGAAGGCCGTTCGGCACGACGATCCCGGCGAGGGTCGGGTGTGTCTTCACGAGGACGTCGAGAAGCCCGCTCGCGACGAGCTCGTCCAACGTGGCGCTCCCGTCGAAGTACGCGTTCCAATACGTCCCGATGTAACCGACGGCCATCGGATTCTTGCCCGCGTCGTCCGAAGCGAACCCCTCGTGGCCGTAACCGTAGCGAATGTCCACGTCGCGAATCTCGAGGTCGAAGAGCCTCCACGCTTGGCGCTCGTGGAGCTTCTTGCCAACGAATTTGGGCTCTTCGCCGAGCGCTTCCCGCGCATCGCGAGCGACGTTCGACGACGCCTTCGGGGACGGACTGCACTCGAGCAACGTGCCGAGGAAGGCGGGGCCGAGCTTCGCAAACCTCGGGTGACCAACCACGTGCGCGACGAGCGCCCGCGCCTGCATTCGCGCGAGGACGAGGCCGAGCCGGAGCCCGGGGCGGAACGCGAACGCGCGCGAGACGGCGTGGATGTCCTCGTGGGTGTCCGGTCGATAGGGGAACGTGTCCCAAAGCGAACGACCGAAGCGCGCCCGCACGTCGGCTTCGGAGAAGAGCGGCGCATAACGAGGCAAGCTCGGGATCCGCGCGCGGAGCTTCGTGTAATCGGTGAGCTCCGCGGCTTGGGCGGGGATCTCTTTGCGCGTGAGCTCGTCGTTGTCCGAACCGTAAAATCCAGGCCAATCGGGGTACATCGAGAAGATCGGGCGCGCGCGCGGACCGTGACAGGTGTCGCACCCGCTCGACTCGAGCTTCGGGTTGCCCGGAGCGATCGGAAAATCGACCGACGAAAGATCGAAGCGACTCGTTTGTTGGTCGAACTGGTGGAGGTCCAATCGCTGACCGTGCGTCTGCTTCGGCGCGCCGCCGTTGTAGCTCACCACGAAGCCGTGCTCTTCGTCCCAAGCGATCACGCGCGGCGCGTCCGGGTCCGCGCTCTGGCTCACGCGAGTCTCCACCAAATGACCGCGCTCGCCTCGCCGCGAGAGGCCGTGCTTGAGCACGAAGTTACGCTTCAGCGCAGGCGAAAAGAGCGCGGGGACGGCGTCGAGGGTGGTCACCTCGGGGTGCCTCGTGAGCTCGGCCACGAGGACGTCGCGGCCGCGGGACGCAGCTCGTTCGGCTGATGCGTCGATGGCAGCGTCCACATCCGATCCGTCCACGATGCCCGCGTCGAGCGTCGCCACGACCTCTGCACGCGACGCGCGTGGAGGCGCGGCAGGTCCTGGCGGCGCGCTCCCGTTGCCGCACGCTGCCGCGAGCGCGAGCAGCGAGACGATGTGTGCGGTATGCATGAGCCTCGACATAGCCGAGAAGAGTACGCCCAGGCGGCCTTTGCTCGTCCGGGGGCGTCGGCGATCGAGGGTCTCCGAAGAGGCGGCCGGCGCGGGGAAACCGCGACTCGTCGACGGACGGCGACGAAACGGCGCTAGCTCGCCTGTTTGGGAGCCTTCAGCCGAGGTCCAGCGAGGACTGACCTGACAGCGGAACGCCGGATCGAGGGCGCTCCGTCGTTCACGCGGGCAAGAGCCCCTGGGAACGTGCGAGCATCGGCCCTACGACGAGAGCGTGACGATGGCTCGCGTCGTACGGAGGTCTGCGCATGAGGCTCGTTCGTGTCGGAATTGCCAACGTGAACACCACGGTCGGAGCCGTGAAAGACAACGCGACCCGCGCGATCGCGCTCTCGAAGCGCGCGGCGGAGGACGGCGTGACGGTGCTCGTGTATCCCGAGCAGCTCCTCGCGGGGTACTCGCCGGAAGATCTCGTGCAGTGGCGCGCGTTCGTCGCCGCGCAATGGGTCGAGCTCGAGCGCTTCGCGGAGGCCACCAAGGACGACGGCGTGGTGTCCGCGGTGGGCCTCACCGTGGCGCGTGGCGCCCACGTGTACAACTCTGCCGCGCTCGTGCACGGGGGTAAGATTTGGGGCGTCGTCCCGAAAGAGAAGCTCCCCACGTACAACGTGTTTTACGAGGCTCGCACCCTCGCGAACGGCGTGCCCGGGCTCCTCGACGAGGTGCACGGCGTGCCCTTCGGTGATCTCGTGTTCGAGCTGGATTTCGGCACGATCGCGCTCGAGGTCTGCGAGGATATTTGGTCGCCCGATGGCCCGATGCGCCGCCGCTCGTATGCCGGCGCGGAGCTCGTGCTGAACCTCTCTGCGTCGCCCTTCCGCCTCGGCGTGGTCGAGACTCGCCGCGAGATGATCGCCACCCGCGCGGGGGACAACCTCGTCACCGTCGTGTACTCGAACCTGGTCGGCGCCAACGACGGGCTCGTGTTCGACGGCGGCGGTTACGTCGCGCAGAACGGGCGCCTCGTGGTGGACGCGAAGCGCTTTCGCGAGGGCCTCACCGCGACCACGATCGATCTCGATCGCACCACCCGCGCGCGCACCGAGAACACCACCTGGCGCCACGACCAAATGGCGTTCGAGGCCTCGAGCGCAGCCGTCGCGACGGTCGAAGTGGACGTGCCGACCACCCGCCGCGAGGCGCTTCGTTATCCCGCGCCGAAGAACCAGAGCTTCTTCTTGCCCGCCTTCGCGAAGCCGGGAGAAGAGCCCACGCCGCGCGAGCGTTTCTTCGAGGACATCCTCGACGCGCTCGCCCTCGGGATCGGCGATTATTACGAAAAGACCGGTGCTTTCAAGACGATAGGGGTCGCCCTCTCCGGCGGTCGCGACTCGCTTTTGTGCCTCTGGCTCGCGCGCCGCTACATCGACACGCGCTACGCGAGCGAGTCGAAGGAGGCGAGGGACGCGCGGGTGAAGACGACGCTTCGTGCGTTCTTCATGCCCTCGCGCCACTCGTCCGAGGGCACGCGCAGGGCGGCAGAAGAGGCCGCGAAGGAGCTCGGTGTCCCGTTCGCGATCGTGCCGATCGACGAGGCGATCGCGCCCGAGATCGCGGCGGTCGAGACCATGCTCCAACCCGGCGAGACGGTGAACGCCATCACGCGGCAGAACGTGCAGGCGCGCCTCCGCGGTGAGCGGATGTGGAACTGGTCGAACAGCGCGGCGGGGCTCTTCCTCCAGACCAGCAACATGAGCGAGAAGGCGGTCGGATACACCACGATCGGCGGCGACATGGAAGGCGCGCTCAGCGTAATTGCCAATGTGCCGAAGACGGTCGTGAATGCCATCTTGGATTATCTCTACGAGACGACCCAGTCGGAGGGGATTCGCCTCACCCTCGAGAAGCCGGCCTCCGCCGAGCTCGCCGACAACCAAGAAGACGAGCGCGACCTCATGCCGTTCCCCGTGCTCGACGCTTGTTTTTCCCTCTACGCGGGCGACAAGATGGCCCCGAAGGAGGTGGTCGTCGCGCTCGTGTCCATCTTCCCGGAGCACCCGCCGGCGCAGCTCGAAGCGTGGACCATGAAGTTCGCGCGCCTCTTCTCACAGAGCATTTACAAGTGGGTGCAAACCCCGCTGTGTCTCCACGTGGGGAACCTCGATTTGGACCGCGAGCGCGCGCTGCAGCTCCCCGTGGTGCAAAAAGGGGAGTGGCACTGACGGCTCGTCGCGTTGTCGTGTTGTCTCGCGCGCGCACGGAGGCGGCCCTCGACCTAGCAGCGCTGCCTTCGCGACCGTCGTGTGATCAGTCGACGAGGGGGCGCGGGGCGAGGCGCGCCATGCGGACCATGTCGTAGAACACGCCGTGCACCGCGTACTCGTCGCGGAGCACGCCCTCGAAGTCGAACCCGAGGCGCAGGTACATCGCCTGCGCGTGGCGGTTGTCTTTGCGGACGATGAGCCAAATCTTGCGAAGCTCGAGCTCGCCGAACGCCTTCTCGACGATCGCCTTCACCGCCGACGTGCCGAAGCCGCGGCCCTGCAGCTCGCGGCGTATCACCACGAAAAGACGAGCATTTCTGGCGGGCCAGTAGATCTGGTTGAGGCTCACCTGACCGACGTACACCTCGTCGTCGAAGATGGAGTACGCGCGCTCGTTCGGCGAGGTGACGAGCTTCTCGACGTAGGCGCGCTCGTCGGCTTCGCTGATGTCGGTCTGGCGGTTCGCGAAGTACTGCATGACCTCACGATCGTTGACCCACGTCATGACGTGGGGCACGTGGTCGACGGAGAGCGGCTCTAAGTGGAGCGGCATGTCGGTGCTTCAATCCAGGGTGTCGTCGCCTTCGGCGAGCGACGAGTCGGGTGGGGGGGAGAGCACGGACGACGTGGTGCGCGACGACGTGGGCTCGGGGGAGACCAGCTTTCGCACGAGATCGGCGCGGTTCGAGACCCCGATTTTGGCGTAGAGCCGGCGCACGTAGGTGCGCACTGTGTTCTCGCTGAGGCCCGCGATCGCGGCGACGTTGACGCCGCTGTAGCCGGCGACGAGGAGGCGCGCGATTTCACGCTCGCGTTTGGAGAGACCATCGAGCGGTTGCGGCCCGGCTTTCTCCATCGACTCGACGCGGAGGACCGCGCAGCGCGCGCCGCCGAACACGGGATCGCCCTCCAGCTTCGCGACCGCGGCGACCGTTCCGAAGGGGAGCGCGGGAGGCGTGGGCAGCGCCTCGCCGCGGGTGCGGGCCTCGAACGAGCGCTCCGCCGCGTCGACGATGGCGCGCGTATGAGGCGCGATTTCCCCTGTAAAATCGACTCCGCGCTCGCGGTTCGCGGCCCAGAGCACGGTGCCCTTGTCGCGGTCGACCACGATGAGGGTCGCCGTCACACGATGAAGCGCGCGGAGGGCGGAGGCCTCGCGAGAGAGATCGTCGTAGGCGATCTGTGCGCGGCTCTGGGTGACGACGAAGGGCGCGAGCGTCTCCAGCACGTTTGCGTCGTCTTGAGTGAAGGGAGGGTCGCTCTCCCGTCGCTCGAGACCGGCGACCCCGAAGAGCACGCCTCCCTCGTGGAGGAACACGAAGAGCGCGCGCGACAGACCGTCGCTCGCGGTTTGGGCGAAGTAGTCGAGACCCTTGCGCTCGCTCTCGGGGTAAAGCTCCTCCGCGAGGTATGCGCGTCGGCCGGAAACGACGAGGCTCTTCGCGTCGAACCCGAAGGCCTCCGAGAGCGACACGGCCTTGCCGGTGAAGACCTTGACCGAGCCGTCGACGACGCGAGACCCCTCCCGGTAGGCGAGGTGCTCGTTCGTCCCGAAGGCAAAAAACGCTGCCGGCGCGGGCACCAGCGTGCGCATGGCGTCCATCACTCGGCGCTTGAAGCTCTGGCGGGTGCCAGGCTGAACGACCGAGAGCTTCGCCGAGTCCATCGCGGATTCGCTCATGCCGCGATGGTAAGGCACGGCCCTTTCATTTGACGAATTTGTTCCGAGCGCGGCGAGCGTGCGGCGCGCACTTTTGGCAGCTCGCGCCCGTGCCGTCGCGCGAAAATCCGTGGCATACTAGGAGGATGACGGACTTTGCCACGGACGCTGAACGCGCGTCCGAGCTCATCTTCGACTGGAACGAGGTCAACCGTAAGGGGCGCATCATCCCGAAGAACGCCACGTTCTTCGACGAGACGCTGCGCGATGGCCTCCAGAATCCGTCGGTGAAAGACCCTGGGATCGAGCACAAGCTCGAGATTTTGCACCTCATCGACGACCTCGGCATCCACGTCGCCGACATCGGCCTCCCCGGCAGCTCGCCGCGCGCCTACGAAGACGTGACGCGCCTCTGCAAGGAGGTCGTCGACTGCAAGATGAAGGTGAAGATCGCGTGCGCCGGTCGCACGGTGGTCTCCGACATCACGCCGATGATCGACATCTCGCAGAAGGTGGGCATTCCCATCGAGGTGTATGCCTTCATCGGCTCGAGCCCGATTCGCCAATATGCGGAGTCGTGGGATCTCGACCTCCTCGTGAAGCGCAGCTCGGAGGCGATCGACGTCGCGGTCAAGAACGGCCTCGAGGTCGCTTACGTCACGGAGGACACCACCCGCTCGCGCCCGGAGGTGCTCACCGCGCTCTTCCGCGCTGCCATCGATCACGGCGCGAAGCGACTCTGCCTCTCCGACACCGTGGGACACGCCACTCCGGACGGCGTGCGCAACCTGGTGCAGTTCACGAAGAGCGTAGTCGCCGGCACCGGCGCCGAGATTGGCATCGACTGGCACGGCCACAACGACCGCGGATTTGCCCTCGAGAACGCGATCTGGGCCCTCGAGTTCGGCGCCGATCGGGTGCACGCGACCGGTCTCGGGATCGGCGAGCGGGTGGGCAACGCGCAGATGGAGCTGTTCCTCCTGAACATGAAGCTCCTCGGTCAGCTCGATCAAGATCTCACGAAGCTGCTCGAGTACTGCGAAGCCGTCGCGCGGGCGGTGGGTTGGCAGGTGCCGATCAACTACCCTCTCGTCGGCCGCGACGCGTTCCGCACCGCCACCGGAGTCCACGCCGCCGCGATCATCAAAGCGATGGCGAAGGGCGACACCTGGCTCGCGGACCGAATTTATTCGGGAGTACCGGCCGGCATGTTCGGGCGCAAACAGGAAATTTGCATTGGATTCATGAGCGGCGCCTCCAACGTGAACTTCTATTTGAAGGAGCGCGGAATCCCCACGAGCGACGCCCTCGTCTCGGAGATTCTCCGCGCCGCCAAAGAGAAGGACCACATCCTCACCGAGACCGAGGTCCTCTCCGTCGTCGATCGTCACCGCGCCGCCGGCAACGCCTGACAGGTCCGCTCGCTCATGCGGGCGAGGAGGAGACCGCGACCTCGGGGAAGCCGGCGCTCGTCGTGAACTCAAAGCGCAGTCGAAGCATCTGCCCACTCGCCGAAGGAGGCCTTCGCTGAGGCTCGAGTCGCCTTTGTCGTCGACACGAAGCGCTCTGCGGTCGCGTCATGCAGGTTCGTGTGTGCGCGGTCCCCTCGCGCGCCGCCCCGTCGAGCGCTCGAAAGCAAAACGCCCGATCGCTCCTCGTGAGGTGCGGCCGGGCGGGTAGGGGCTGAGAGCGGTTCAGCTCGATTCGGCGCGGTCGATGCTGTCGTAGATCGCGATCTTCGGACGGGTAGCCGAAGGCGGCGGCGCGGGGACGGAGCTGCCAAGGCGACGCATACGCAGGAGCCGGCGGCGCTCGAGGACCTCGAGGATGTCTTCCATCGTTTGGACCGTGAGCGGATCCTTGGCGACGACGTCGATCCGGCTGTCAGGGGCGCGACCAGGCACGTTCGAGACGAGCACCGTCGACGTCAGAGGCTCGGCATGACGCAAACGACGCAAGAGGTCGAGACCCCCGACGACGATCGGATCGTCTGCCGAGATGACAATCTCGAAAGGTGCGGCGAGCCACTCCGATAGAAACCGAAGCTCGGCTTCCACGACGTTGGGCTCGCGCACGAAGTGATGAGCCGGGCCGAGGAGGGTCGCGTAAAGCGACGTCCATGAGCGACGGGGATCGACGATTAGTACGCGCACGGCGCACCGCGAGGACTGGGCGGACGAAGCGTAAACGACGTTGGCATGCCGTTTTCCTCCAAGGTCCCCACCCCGAACGACTCCTTACAGTAGCTCGCCATCGCGGAAAGCGCAAAGGCGGACTCGCCTGGAACATCAAATATCTCGGGGGGATGCCGGATTCGCCGGTAGGTCAGACGACCTCGACTATCCGTACGCGATTACGCCAAGTTGGCGCGCCACCGGTGGCGTAGTCGCGCCAAGTTGGCGCGATGCGGCGGGTCACTTCAAGTGCGCTCGATGGTGAACGAGAGCTGGGTGGACATACCGGGCTCGAGCATGAGGAGGCGAGCTCCGGTGCGAAGCGCGTTGCCAGGGGCGGTCCACGGCTCGACGCATACGTAGTCCTTCCCGCGCACCGTCCAGACGACCCACAGGCTCATCGGCGGTGAGGCGGTGAGCTTCAACGTGCCGTCTGGCCATGTGGTCCTCGAGGTGGAGATCGACCTCGTCCCGCGTGAGGTCGAGGTCGACAGCGACGCGCGCCTTGGTCACGTTGTCGAAGGCGTGTGTCGCCTTCGTGCCGAGCACGACCGCGCCCTTGTCGGCCTGCGCGATCGCGAAGTACGGGTGGAATCCAGCCCCGAACGGCATCGCGTCGCCGCCGCCGCCGGGTCGCGACGTGTTCTCGATCCGTAGGTCGACGCCGAACGTGTCGCCGCGCACGGAGTATATGTAATCTGCACGAAAATCCCACGGGTACATCGCGCGGGTCCGCTCGTTCGAGACGAGGGTGAGGGTCGCTTCGGCGCGCTCGGTGGTGGAGCGGCGCGTGACCTGCCAGGGCTCGTTGCGGGCGAACCCGTGTTGCTTGAGCGCGTACGAGACGCCGCCGTGCTCGTACTGGTCACCTTCGAGCTTCCCGGGTTGCGGGAAGAGGACCGGGTTTCCGCCGCGCACGTTCTTGGTGGGATCGCGGAGCGTGCTCTCGTCGAGATAGAAGGTCTCTTTTCCTGCGAGCACGAGCCTCGTCGCGATTCCTCCGCGCGCAGGAGCGAGCACGAGGCGGCTCCCGGTGCTGGTGTCGCAGAGCTCGAGCGTCTCGAGGGCGTCGTCGCGGTCTTCGACTGTGAACATGACACCGACGCTACTCGGTTCTCCTGCCCGCACTCCCCAGAAAAGCCGAGCGCGCGCCGGTGAGGGCGCGCGCCGGAGGAGAGATGTGGCCTGATGGCGAGCGAGCGCCGCGGACCTTCAGCAGCCGGACGGGCTTGCGCTGCAGATACCCGAAGCGTCGCACTGCTTGACGACGGCGGTCTCGACGCAGTTGGGATCGCCGGGAGGGCAGATCGAGCACGACGCGCCGCAGGCCTTGCCGCCGCACGGATCGTAGGCTGGCTTGCAGACCGCGTTTCCCGCGTTGCATGCGCCAGCGGCGTCGCACTGCTTGAGCACCGCGGTCTCGACGCAGTTGGGATCGCCAGGCGGACAGATCGAGCACGACGCGCCGCAGGCCTTGCCGCCGCACGGATCGTAAGCCGGCTTGCAGACCGCGTTTCCCGCGTTGCACGCGCCAGCGGCGTCGCACTGCTTGAGGACCGCCGTCTCGACGCAGTTGGGATCGCTCGGCGAGCATGCGCTGCAGGAATCGCCGCAGGTCTTTCCGGCGCAGGGTTCGTACGGGGCCGCGCATCGCGGGGCGGAGGCCGTGCACCTCCCTTCGGCGCTGCACGCTTTGACGACGGCGGTCTCGACGCAGCCGGGGCGACCGTTGCAAACGCTGCAAGTCGCGCCACAGGACTTGCCGTCGCACGCGCGGGCGACGAGCTCGTCTTCCGATACGGCTGTCTCTCCGTCGGGCACGGTGGCGGAGCAGGCGAGCGCAAAGAGGGGAACCAAAGAGAAAGCGACGAGACGGTTCATGGGAAGTGTCCTTTCGTGACTCCCTCATTCCCGCTCGCGAGAAAACCGATCACGGTATTTCGGAGAATCGACCTGTCGTCCGTCGTGCGCAGAAATGAAGCTGCGGGCGCGCGGAAGCGAGAGCGCCCCTCTCAGCAGTCCGGTGCGCTCGCTTGGCACCTTCGCGCCTTGTTGCAAAACTTGAGGACCGCCGTCTCGACGCACATGGGATCGCTCGGCGGGCACTCCGAGCACGACGAGCCGCACGTTTTTCCCTCGCAAGGGTCGTACGGAGGCGTGCTCGCGTCGGTGCAGATCGGGACGCCGCTGCGGCAGAGCCCGTTCACGTCGCAGGCCTTCACCTCCGCGGTCTCGAAGCACGACGGGTCGGTCGGATCACACACCGAGCACGTCGCTCCGCATGTTTTGCCCTTGCACGGCGCGTAGCTGGGTTTTTGTGCGTCGACGGCGGCGTCGGTGGAGGCCTCGCGCTCGGTCGCGCCATCGCCGAGGGGGGCTCCGTCGGCGCGGACGTCGAGCGGGAGGTCGCCGAGGCTGACCCACGCGCTGCACGCCGCGGTCGGCACGGCGACGACGAGGGTGGCGACGAGGCCGACGACGAAGCGGCGCGCGGTCACTTCGGTTCTCCCGCGTAGGAGCGCATGCGCTTCGCGTGGGCGCTCGAAGGATAGGTAGCGAGGAACGCGAGGGCGGCGCGCTTGGCTCCGCCGTGATCTCCGCGGCGAGAGAGGACGTCGATCCGAAGGACCGCCGCTTCCTCGGCGAGGAGCCCGCTCGGGAACGTTTTGCCGTGGCTCGTGAGCGCGGCATCGGCCTCCGCGAGAGAGCCACGGAGGAGCGCGGTGCGCGCGGCATCGACGAGGGCGAGCTCTTCGACGAGAGACGAACTCCGTGACTTCGGCGGGGTCTCTCCCGTTGGCGCGGCGCTCGGCCCTGCGGTCGCGCCGACGGTCGTAGGTTCGGGCGCGCTTCGAGGGTCGTCGAGGGCCGGAGCGGCAACGCGCGCCGCGTTCGCGCCGGTCACGGTCGTCGGGGCCGTGAGGGTGCGCGTCGCCGCGTTCGTAGGCTCGTGGACGGCGGTCGCCAGCGCTGCCTTCGCGGGGGCGTTCGTCGGCGGCGCTGCGCTGGCGCTTGCGTTTTCATGCGGTGTGCCGGCTGCGGTGGCAGCGGGCGCCCGGGGCGAGGCGGCGTGCGCGCTGCTGCCGACGCTGTCGGTGGGAAGGTGAGCGCTGCTGGTGGGGGCAGGCGCGGCGAGCGGCCCGGGGTGGAGCGCGATCGTCGCCACGCTCGCGAGGGCGACGCAGCCGACCCCGACCACGAGCCACTTGGCGAAGATGGCGACGCCGACCTTGGTGGCAACCGAGGGGGCGCTCGCGCCGAGCGCGGTGCTCGTCCCGGCGGCGACGGTGGCTACTTTCGTGGCGGAGAGGGCCCCTGCGGCGGCGACTCCAGCCCCGACGCCGAGAGAGGCGAAGAGCGCGTTTTTGCGTGCAGAGGGCATGCTTTCGTCGCGCCCGGCGGCGAAGAGGGCGCGGTCGAGCTCGTCATTCGGGGAGTCGGTCGAGACGGGATCGCTCATCGCGAGGCCTCCGTGGAAAGCGTGGGACCGCCGACGCTCGCGGCGAAAAGCGCGCGCGCGCTCGGCCGGTCGATGCGCGCTCGCACGCGCCGCGCTTCGTCGTGAAAGGCCTCCCGCGCGCGGCGGAGGCGTGACGCCACCGTTCCGGCGGGGATGGACAGGAGCTCCGCGATTTCGGCCATCGTCATCTCCTCGATCTCGGCGAGGACGAGCACTGCGCGGAGCTCGATCGGCAACGTCCCGAGCACGTGGTCGAGGAGCACCCGCGCGCGCTCGGCGTCGAGTGCGGCGTCCTGGAGCGGCCTCGGATCGGCGAGAGGCTCGCTCGGCTCGTCGGTCTCGCGGCGGCGACCGAGGGTGCGCCGGACATGGGACGCTACGTTCGTCGCGACCCCGAAGAGAAATGCTTTCTCACGGCCGGCGGTGATCGCGTCGAAGCGCTTCCGGGCGGTGAGGAAGACCTGCTGGGTCGCGTCGTCGGCGAGGGAATCGGGGACGCCGAGGCGCCGCACGGAGCGAAACACGAAGTCGGCGTGCGCGACGACGAGCGCCTCGAAGCGCTTCTCCGTCTCGCATGGTGCCGGTCGTGTCGCCATTTTCGTCGTCCCTCATGCCCGGTCGCGGTGGACTTGATCACGGAAAACGCAGGCCCGCCGAAAAGGACGCGGCGGGGAGCAGCGCCGGAGCCCGGTAGAGCGTGATCCGAGGCTCGGCTCCGAGCTCGTCGCGAACGAGCGGGAACGCGGCCAGGCCTTCCGCCTCGACGAAGAGAGTGCGCGCGATTTCCCATTCGATTCGTAGGTTTACGGTAGGTGCGGCCCAGCCGCGAGAGCGCCCGTCGCCCGTGATTGGGGCGCGCGGGGAGCCGCGGACGACGCCGGCGTCGAGGCCCACGCAGGGCCGAATCCGCAGCCCGAAGGCGAGGTCCCAGCGGGCGACACAAGCCGACGCGCGACCGACGGTGAGGGCGAGGTCCGCCGCGATCGCGCCGAACGTCCCGTCCGTGACGGTCGCCGTCGCCGTGGCGCGCGACAACCCGAGGCGAAAAAGGGGCGAGAGGCCCGGAGCGTCCCGCGCGAGCTCGACGAACGCAGCGAACGCGAGCGACGTTCCGTCGGCACCGAGCGCCCACGGCCCCGCGCCGCCGCCGACGCCGAAGCGCCACGAAGGTCCGGCCGGCGCCACGACGCCGGGGGCGCGGGCAGGCACCGCAGGAGGCGAAGCGGGGGCCTCGGTCGTGCGCGGCTCGAGCTTCGCTTCGGGATCGAACGCGAGGGCGGCGACGAGAGAAATCCCGCGGACGACCTCCTCGCAGGTGGCGCCTTCGAGCGTCTTCGGGGCGCTCGATTGGCCATCGCGGGTGACGACGAGAGTGCCGGTCACGAGGCCCGTCCCCCGATCGCTCACGTCGACGTCGATTCGGTCCGCGCTCGCCGCGTCCATCACGATTTTGTCGCTCCGGAGAGCGAGCGCGTCGTGGAGCTTCGTCTCGTCGGTGCATCCGGCGGAGGCGACGAGGGTGAGCTTCACGTGGTGCTTGGGCTCGTCTGCGTTCGCGTTGCCGGCGCTGACGGCGAAACCCAAGGCGACGATGGGTACAGCTCTCCGCACGCTCCCGGTCATAGCAAACGCGCGTACCGCTGCCACGTGCGTTGCGGAGAGAGGGGCACGAGCCGACAGGCTTCGCGCGACGAAATCGAAGCAAATTTACCGTGACTCAGCCGCGAAGGAGATCGTGCCAGCTCTCGGGCAAAATCGCGCGAGGCTCGACCGTGGCGCGCTCGGCGGGGCTCGCGGTGCGGATGTCCGAGACGTGGAGCGTGGCCTCCGCCGCCGCCGCGCCGACCGCCATTTCGATCCCGAGCGCCATCTCGGGGACGTCGGGCCAGCGCGCGTCGGGAGCGCGAAGGAGCGCCGCGTGAATGGCGCGGCACAGCGCCGCAGGCACCCACGGCGCGTGATCTTGGAGGTGGGGCACGTCTTTCGCGGAGTCGACCACGTAGTGAAAGAACGAGCCGGCGCGCTCGAACGCGGGGCGGCCCGCGAGCGAGTGGTAAAACACCATCGCGAGCGCCCAAAGATCGGCGCGCGCGTCGGCGTGCTTCGCGCTCGTCGACTGCTCCGGGGCCATGTACGCGGGCGAGCCCATCGCGGTGCCGGACGCGGTGAGAGAGCCCGAGAGCTCCCCCAGCTTCGCGAGGCCGAAGTCCGAAACTCGCACCACGATCTCGTCGTCGCGGCGTTCGAGGAAGAGGTTCGAAGGCTTGATGTCGCGGTGCACGATCCCGCCTTGGTGGAGCATCGCGAGGCCGCGGCACGCTTGCAGCACGATCCGAACGGCGGCGTCCGGAGCGAGGCACTTTTCGCGGGCGAGGGTGGTCTCCAGATCTTCGCCTTCGAGGAGCGGCATGACGAAGTAGGGAGAGCCGGTGGCGTTGTCGACGCCGTGGTCGACGATCGGCATGAGGTTGTCGTGCGATATCGAGCGGCAGACCGAGATTTCGCGCTCGAACCTGGCGCGCCGCTCGGCCTCTTCCGCCGGCTTGGAGCGCGCGATGGCCTTCAGCGCGACGCGCTCGCCGCGCGGACCTTCGGCCGCAAAAACGACGCCCATGCCCCCCTCGCCGAGCTTCGACAAAAGGGTGTATTTTGCATCGACAACGGACGAAAGTTCGAGGAATGGGCGTGCCACGACGGGACGTTCTCTTGCGGGGCGCGGGAAGGGCGCGCGAGCGGACCGTAGCACGAAGTGAGCTGTTTTATGGTCGAGGCAAGGTGCCCCGGAGGCCGAGCTGTGGCATGCTTTTCGGTATGTCGGACCTACGTTGCCCCACCTGCGGAGCGAACCTCACCCCGCAAGACATGGCGAAGCCGAACTGCACCTATTGCAAGACCGTGCTCCCTCACCACGCGCGCGCGGCGCAGCAGGTCGCGGTCGTCAACCAGATGATGCAGGACCGCAACGGAAACGGGATCCCGGACGCCTTCGAGGGGCTCATCGCCAACGCGCCGCATGGCCAAGTGCACCTCATCGGCACGAGCGCGCACATGGGGCCGGGCCAGGGCATGCCGGGCGCGCCGCCGATGATGGGCATGCCCGGTGCAAACCCGATGATGGGCTATGGCGTGCACCACCAAATGCAGGTCGCGCAGGTCGTCACACGCACCACGAACACCGTCATGATCATGGTGGTCGTGGGTGTGGTCTTCACGTTCGTGATCATGGGTGTCGTCATGGGCGCCTTCCTGTTCGTCGCGCGCTGAGTCACCGCGTCACCGAGCTCGCGGCGGAGTCGTGCGCGCCAGCGTCGGTCGCTGCGACAGAGGGGGCGGGGGCGATCGAGGCTCTCGCGTCGGGGGGAACGAGCGTCGACGGAGGCACGGGTCTTTCTTCGCATCCCGCGATCGCGCAGGCGACCACGAGCAGGAAGAACACGACCGAAACGACACCCGACGAACGCGCCATGAGTGGCACTCTACTCGGCAGTGGCAGGGAGCGATCGATCGTCGAACGTCCCCGCGTGACCGGCGGAGACGTTCAGCCGCCGCGGCGATCGAGCTTCGTCGCGAGATCGTCGAGCCACGCGAGGATCGGAGCCCGGTCGGCGTAGGTTGGAATGGTGAGACGGGTCTCTTCGAGGAGCCGCGCGAGCTTGGCGCGAGCGAGCGTCTCCCCGAGGGCGTGCGCGGCGTTGGGGCGGCCGAGGATCGCGTCGCGCCCCGGGGTTTTGTCCGCGGGGTGGCCCGCGGCGACGTCGAGGAGGTCGTCCGCGGTTTGGTAGGCGAGGCCGATGTGCTGACCGAACGCGCGGAAATCTTCCGCCCCTCGCCCGCTCGCCAGGGCCCCGAGGCAGGCCGCTGCCTCGAAGAGGGCGCCGGTTTTTGCGCGGTGGTAGCGCTCGAGGTCGACGCTCGGCTCGGACTCCCACGCTTGGCCCGCGACGAGACCGCGCGCGCCGCCGAGGGCACGCGCGAGGAGCTTCGTGGCGGTGACGACCCGCTCCGGCGCGAGCGTGGCCGTGCGCGCGATCGCCTCGAACGAAGCCACGATGAGCCCGTCGCCGACGAGGACCGCGGTCGCCACTCCGTAGGCCGCGTGAATCGACGGCCGCCCGCGGCGGGTGGTCGCGTCGTCGAACGAGGGGAGATCGTCGTGGACGAGCGACGCCGCGTGGGAGAGCTCGAGCGCGACGCCATAGGCCCGCGCGAGGGCAGCGCTGGGCTCGCCATCGTCCGTGTCCGTCTCTTCCCTGCCTAATGTGGCTGCCGCGACGACGCGGCAAAGCGCGGGGCGAACGCGGTGGCCACCTGCGAGGAGCGCCATCCGTGAGGCTTCACGGAGCCGAGGGGGGGTCTCCCAGGGCGGGAAGAGCTCGTCGAACGTCGACGAGAGCTCTGCCTCGAAGACAGCGGTCGCCTCCCGGCTGCCGAGGTCGCGCGCGGTTTCACGGATGAGGTTCGTGGCGGATCGGGCCGGAGGCGGCATGCACACAACTTTATGCAAACCATGGACAAGCGCAACCCGGGAGCACTACGTTTCTGGCATGGCAGCGTCGGTCGTCGTGGTCGGAGGTGGCGTCGGCGGGCTCGTGGCCGCGGTCGATCTCGCGGTGGGAGGCCTCCAGGTGACGCTCCTCGAGCGGCACGCGACGGTGGGCGGCAAGATGCGCGCGGTCGCGGTGGGGCAGAGCTTCGTCGACTCCGGGCCCACCGTGCTCACGATGCGCGACGTTCTGGTCGATCTCTTCGCCGACAGCGGCGCGAACCTCGACGACTACGTGCCGATGCGCTCACTCGACGTGATCGCGCGCCATGTCTTCGCCGACGGCTCGCGGCTCGACCTGTTCGCCGACGAGCGCGAGACGGAGCGCGCGATCGCCGACTTCGCGGGCAAGGCCGAGCTCGACCGATATCGTGCCTTCCGTGCGTACGCGAAGGGGATCCTGGCCGTCGCGGAGGCGCCGTTCATCCGCGCGGAGAAGCCCACGCTCGGCTCGCTCCTCGGCCGCGTGATGGACACGGGCCTCTTCGCGCTCGCGCGGGTGGACGGGCATCGCACGATGGCGAAGGCGATCGCGTCGCATCTCCGCGATCCGCGCCTCGTCATGCTCTACGAACGTTATGCGACGTACTGCGGGGGCTCGCCCTACGAGTGCCCGGCGACCTTGAACCTCGTGTCCGCGGTGGAGGCGGAGGGGGTGAGCGTCGTGACCGGCGGCATGCAGCGACTCGCCGAGGGCCTCGAGAGGCGCGCGCGCGAGCTCGGCGTGGTGGTGCGCACGCATGCCCACGTAGCTTCGATCGAGGAGAAAAATGGGCGCGCGGTGGGGGCGGTGCTCACCTCGGGCGAGGTGGTCCGCGCCGACGCGGTCGTCCTCAACACCGACACGATCGCGCTCGGCGCCGGGGCGCTCGGCTCCGCGGACATGGGGCTCGACGCGACGTCGCCGAAGGACCGCTCGTTCTCGGCGCTGACGTATGCGGTGGTGGCGCGGCCCTCCGGGCTCGAGACCGTCGCGCACAACGTCTTCTTTTCGGACGACTACGTGGCCGAGATGCGCGACCTCGTGCGCGACGCCCGTGTTCCGCGGAGCCCATCGGTCTACGTGTGCGACCAGGGGCCGGCGGTGGAGCTGCCCGACGAAGCGCGGAAATATTTCATCATCGTCAACGCGCCGCCGACCGGGGATCGGCCCGCGGCGTGGTCCGAAGAGGAGATCTCGAGATGCGAATCCGTGACGTTCGAAACCCTGTCTCGCCTCGGGCTCCGGCTCGCGCGCGAGGCGACAGTAACGACGACGCCGGTCGATTTCGAGCGGCTCTTTCCGCGCACGGGGGGAGCTCTCTATGGTCGCCGGCCGACGGGACCGCTGTCGTTCTTCCAGCGATCGGGGGCGCGGAGCGCGATGCGAGGCCTCTACCTCGCGGGGGGGAGCGTGCACCCGGGACCAGGCGTGCCGATGGCGGCGCGGAGCGGGCGCTTCGCGGCGCGAGCGATCCTCGCGGACCTCGCCTCGATCGACCGATCCTCGCGGGTGGCTATCAGTGGCTCTACCTCGACGGGGTGAGCGACGACGGCGCGACGTCGATCGTGATCATCGGCCTCGTGGGGAACCCGTTCTCGCCCGCGTACGCACGCGCGCGGGCGGCGGGCTCCGGGGTCGCCGACGCGCTCGGCTTTTCGTCGCTCAACGTCGCGATCCGCGGGAGCCGCGATCGTGTGTGGTCGCTTCGGGAGCGCGCCCTCGGCCCCCTCGATCGGAGCGCCGACGCCCTCGTGCTCGGCGCGAGCGTGGTGCATTGGAGCGCCGATCGCCTGGAAATCAGCATCGACGAGCGCACGACGCCGATCCTCGGGATCGGGGCGCGGCCGGTGCGTGGCAAGGTCGTGTTTCGTCCCTCGGGGCTCACCGAGCGCTCGTACGTCCTCGACGAGCACGGTCGCCATGTGTGGTGGCCCGTCGCCCCACGTGGCCGCATCGAGGTGCGCCTCGACGAGCCCGCGCTGCGGTTCGAGGGCGCCGGTTACCACGACGCGAACGCCGGGGACGAGCCTGTCGAGCGCGGCTTCTCGGACTGGACGTGGTCGCGTGGTCACGTGCCGCACGGCGACACCGTGGTCGTCTACGAGACGCACGGAGCGGGCCCCCGCGGCGCGAGCATCACGCACGCCTTCCGCTGGAACGGCCGCGAGAGCACGAGCTTCGTCGCGCCGCGCGCGCGCCCCTTCCGGCCGAGCCTCTGGGGTATCCCACGCGCCGCCCACGCCGACCCCGGTCACGCGCCGAGACTGGTGAAAATGCTGGAAGATACGCCCTTTTACGCGCGAAGCTTGGTGGATACACGTATCGACGGGACCTCGCTCCAGGTGGTCCACGAGAGCCTCGCCGCGCAGAGGCTCACCAAGCCCTGGGTGCGGCACTTGCTCGAGTACAAGATGGGGAAGGGATGAGCATGCCGTCCGCGAACGTCGCCGAGCGAGGAGCGTCGTGAGCGCCGTCGTGGTGTGGCTCCCCACGATGCTCGTGGTCGCGGTCGTGATGGACGTGTGGGCTGCGCTCCTGCACGGGCTCGTGTGGCACGGGGTGCTCTACCGCGTGCATGCGAGCCATCACCGCGCCCGCACCGGCCGCTTCGAGGCGAACGACGCGCTCTCCTTCTTGCACGCTCCTATCGCGATCGTGCTCGTGCTGTACGGCTGTCGTGCCGCTCCGGGCGTCACGCGTGAGCTCGCGTTCGGCGTCGGCCTAGGGATGACGCTGTTCGGGCTCGCCTACACGCTGGTCCACGACGGTCTCGTGCACAAACGTATCCCGGTGCGGTTCCTCGCGCGCTCGCGTTTCCTAAGGAAGATCGCGCGCGCGCACCGGATTCATCACTCGAACGCGCGCGCGGGGGTGCCGTTCGGGCTCTTCAGCGGGCCGCTCGAGATGTGGCTTCGAGAAAGGCTCGCGACGCGACCGTACGTGCCCAGCGCAGCGACGCCGACGGGCCGAGGCCGGACGCGACCTTCGTCCACACCGCCGGGTGACGAACCGAGGTCCGCCGCAGGAACGTGATGAGCTCTCGGGTGCTCGCCGTGTCGCGGAGCACGGCGGCGTAGGCCTCGTTCCCGGCGCCGTGGAGCGACGAAAACGCCGCGTCGAGGAGCGCGTTGAGCTCGTTCCCGTGGAACGTACCGGACGCCATCAGCGCGCTGAGGGCGCCCGTGAACGCGTGCACGGGCCGGTCGTCGACCACCGGATCGGGGAGCTCGTCTCCTCCGAGGATGGCGGCGCCGAACGCGTCGCCGACAGATCGATCGAGCGCAAGGTGGCCCCGAAGCCACAGTAGGTGAGCGGAGAATGCCGAGCGGCGGCGTCGCCGACGAGCACCACGCGTGGATGAGGCGAGCGTGGCGGCGGCACGAGCCGCGACCAGCCCGGGATGTAACCGAACGTGGGCCGAACGAGCTCGAAATCGCCTGTCTTGTAGCGAGGGAGCGCCTCGAAGAAGCGCGCGTAAAGGTCGACGAGGGTGCCCTCCGTGGTGGGCCGCGCGTAGTGGAAGAGGTAGACGGTGGTCTCGCCGGAGCGACCGGGGAACGCTTCCCACACGTGCTGCTTGCCGTCGACGATGCCCTCGGTCGTCGCCAAAATCTCGCCGACGGTGGGGTCGATCGCGCCGGTTCCAGAGCCGACGGTGAGGCCGCGCACCACCCCGCCGACGGTGGGACACACCAGATCGGCGGTGGCGGAAGGGCTCGACGCGCCGCGGGCGTCGATCGCGTAGCGAGCCGTGATTTCTCGAGCAGAATGGTTTCGATCGACGAACGCGAGGCGCACGCCGCCGGATCCGCCGGTGAGCGAGACGAGCGTGTGATGATCGTGGAGCTCGACGCCGAGGTTCGAGGCGAGGGCACGCGCGCGGCCGAGGAGCGAGCCTGCGTCGACGGCGCGATCGAGCACGCCTTGGACTGGGTACGAGCCGCCGCCAGCGAAGCTGCAGGTGCCGTGGCGGTAGCGGGCGACGATGGTCTCTTCGAGCTCGGGCGCGGAGAGAAGACCGGCGGTGACCAGGGCGTCGAGCTCCGCGCGGCTCGCGTTCCACTCGCGGTGCGCTTCGCCGACGAGGGCACGATCGAACACCGCGACCCTCAGCCCGCGCTTCGCGAGGACCGGCGCGAGGAGGAGCGAGAGCCCGCCCCCGACGATCGCGACGTCGACGTCGACGGTGTCTCCGTGGCGTGGACCTTCGCCGACGCGTGGGTCCGCCCTGCGCGGCGCAGCGCGAACCGCGTCGAGGTGGTCGAGGCGTTCGAGGAGAACGGGGCCGCCCGCTTCGGCGACCTTCGCTCGCGCGCGATCACGAGCCGCGGCGCTCATGGTGCGCTCGAAGCGGCGACGAGATCGCGCGCCGGGGCGAGGGGAGGGAGCGCGAGATCGTGGGGCCGCGGGCCTGCGAACCGCGCTGTCATCGCGCGTGAGATGAGCCAGGCCTTTCGCGGCCCCGAGACGCGCGCGCGCTGGGTGACCGAGTCGTGATGGTTCTCTGCGATCGCGCGCCCGATGTCGGAGTAGACGAGGCGCGCGGCGGCGATCGCGGGGCGGCACGCGCGGGGGAGCTCGGGTATCCCCGCGTCGGCGTTGCGGTAAATGCCGTCGGCGCGGGCGAGCAGGCGCGCGACGACGGCGCCGAGCTTGGTGTCGAACGAAGGCGCGGCGAGGAACGCGTCGGGATCGAGCCCGGCGTCCTTCATCCAGATGCGTGGAAGATACAAGCGACCTCGGCGTGCGTCCTCGCCCACGTCGCGGGCGATGTTGGTGAGCTGCATCGCGATGCCGAGATCGCAGGCGCGCGCGAGCACGTTTGCATCGCGAGAGCCCATGAGCGAGGTCATCGCCACGCCAACCGAGCCGGCCACCCGCGTCGCGTACGCGAGCAAGTCGTGCTCCGTCTCGTAGCTCCTGTTTTCGGCGTCCCAAGCGAAGCCTTCGAGAAGCGCGTCGAGCGGAGCGCGGGGGAGGCCTTCGTGGCGAACGAGCGCCGAGAGCGCACGATCGACCGCAAATGGCCCTGGATCTGCCGCGTAGATGCGGTCGAGGCGAGCGCGAAGGAGGGCCACGTTGCCCGTCACGTCCGAGCCCCCGTCGTCGACGAGATCGTCGGCCACGCGACAGAAGGCATAGAGCACGGTCGCGCCGCGGCGCACGCGCGATGGCAGGAGGAGCGACGCAGCCGAGAAGCTCTTCGAGCCCTTCGAGAGCAGCACTTCGCATGCCGCCAGGTCGGCGGGCTCTAGGCCGTCAGGAAGCACTCGGCACCACGGAGTCGAGGACGCGCGCCGACGCGAGCCCTCCCTGACGCACGACGCGCGCGCGACCGCCCGGCTGGTCGTGGCGCTCGAGCTCGCTGACGTTGCACCCCCGCGCACCGAGAATGACGGCGGCAGCGAGGCCGCCGAAGCCGCTTCCGATCACCAGCGCGCGCCGGTCGCTACCCTCGGGAGCTGCTTGCATGGGGTACGTATAAACCTTATACAAACCTTGTCAACGTATGGCCCCCCCGTCCCGCGTCCCGTCCGAGCCGCTGCTCCGTATTCACGCGGTGGCCGATCTCACCGGCGTGCCGGAGCCCACCCTCCGCGCGTGGGAGCGTCGTTACGGGATCCCGTCGCCGGTGCGAACCGCCTCGGGGTATCGGCTCTACGGTCCGCGCGAGATCGGCGAAGTCCGAGAGATGCGGCGCTTGTGCGAGGGCGGCTTCGCGGCTGCCGAAGCGGCAAACCTCGTGCGCGCGAAGGCCGAAGCAGCGGTCGCCATCGCAGAGCCCGCGGCCGCACCTCCGGCGCCGACGTTTCCGACCGATGCGTACGCGGCGGCGGTCGAAGCGCTCCTCGACGCGGTCGCGCGCTTCGACGACGACGCCCTCGACGAAACGCTCCGGCGCGTGATGTTCCTCGGCACGCCGCTCATGGTGCTCGAGCGTGTGCTCCGGCCCGCGCTCCACTCCATCGGCACGATGTGGGAGAAGGGGGAAATCTCGGTCGCGCAGGAGCACCTCGCGTCGCATCGCATCGGCACGTTCATGCGCGAGTCGCTGCGGTTCTCGCCCGGGGCGAACGCGCAAGACCGTGTGCTCCTCGCGTGCTTCGCCGACGACGACCACGAGCTCGGTATGGTGGGGGTCGCGATGCGGCTCTCGGAGTGGGGGCTCCGTCCCGTCATCCTCGGCGCGCGCACGCCGCCCTCCGCCATCGCCGCGGCGGTGAACGCGCTGTCGCCTCGTCTCGTCGCGCTCTCGATCACGATCGCCCCTCCCGAAGAGCGCCTCCGCGAGCTCTGCCGCGACTACGCACACGCGTGCGGCTCCGTACCTTGGCTCGTCGGCGGAGCGGCGGCGAGCAGCGTCGCAGCTCACGTCGAGGGCAACGGCGGTGTCCTCGTGCCTCCGTCGACCGACGCGCTGAAAGCGATGGTCCTTCGTTTGATGGACGGCGGCCCGAAGCTGCAGGGCCCGAAGAGCAAGTGAGCACGCCGCGCACGCCGTGAGCGGACGCGAGACGTGTGCATCATGCAGCTACATCGAGAGCCAGGCCGACGCTCGGGCTCGGTCCTTTCGACGTCAGTCGGCGAGCGCGTCGACGAGGCGGCTCACGTCTCGCTCGGCGACGCCGCAGAGGGCGACACGGAGGGTGCCTTTGCCGGGCACGACGAACACGCCCTTTTCGCGCATGCGGGCGGCGCGCGCCTCCGCGTCGTCGGCGAACACGGTGACGAAGAAGCCACCCTCGTAACGGGGATACACGAGCTTGCCTTTGGCCTTCTCGTTGAACGAGCGCACACGCTGGCGGAGGTTCTCTTTCAGGGCCTCACGCTCGGCTTCGCAGGCGGCGCGGAGGGCCGGATCGGTGAGGAGCTTCGTGACGGCGACGAGGCCGCCGCGGTTGCAGTTCGACCAGGTGCCACGGCACGAGTAGGCGAGGGCGGCCTCGGTGCGGGAGCGCTCTTGCGCCTCTGGCTCGCAAGCGACGAGGGCACCTACGCGAAGGCCATAGTGGGTAAACGATTTCGACGCGCTCCAAGCGAACAAGAGTCCAATCTTGCCGAGGAGGGGGACCAAGTGGCTCATGAACGCGCGCGGCTCGGTCTCGGCGTAGGCGAAGTAGGCCATGTCGCACAGGAGCGTGACGGGGCCGTTTTTCCCGTGCTTCTCGAGCACGGTGGCGACCTTTCCCCACTCGGGCATGCTCATCGAGTAGCCGGTGGGGTTGTGGCAAGGATCGTTCAAGAAGAGGAGCACGCGACCCTGCGCCGCGAGCTGCTTCTCGATCGCGGCGTCGAGCGCGTCGACGTCGAGCCCGCCCGCGTCGTCGAACATGCGGAACGTCTCGATCCCGCGGTCGCCCTCGTCGGCCAGGGTTTGATAGGGGCCCCAGTAGTACGAGGTGGTGAGCATCTTCTGGCCCGGCTCGAGGTAGTTCGCGAGCGCGTGGCGCAAGGCTCCCGTGCCCCCGGGAGTGGCCGCGCCGCACGCCGCGGAGCGGAGCTCGGGTGACGCGGAGAAGAGGTCGTCGATGACGGCCTTCAAGAACTCGGGGGTGCCGGCGATGGGGGCATAGGCGGCCCATTCGCCCTCTGGCACCTCACGAATCGCGCGCGCTGTCGCGGGCAAAACCGCGAGCTTCCCCGCGTCGTCCAAGAGGGCGCCGACCGTCGCGTTGACGATGGATTCTCCCTTGGACTTTCGGCTCGTCGCCTCGCGGTTCAGAGCAAAAATGGGGTCGTCGGCGGGCCGGGAGGAGCGGGAGGGGACGAGGCGGGACATGCCGTCGGAGCCTAGCACTCCGCGCAGAGGCTCGCGTCTCCCGAGCGTCGCGAAAATGGCATCGCCATGCTCACGCGCCACGACGCGACGCGTGACGCTGCGTACGCGCGGTGCCTCGTCGTGGTGCGTCGAGCGAGGGAGGCTCGCGTCGCTCCTCGGTCGTCATCGCGCGCTCGTTCGGAAGGGGCCCTCGCGCACCCGAGAGCGCTCCTCGTCGAGCCTTCGAGCGAGGCCGACCGCGCCTTCTTCGTCGTCGCACGCGACGGTGAGCACGTCGCGAACGAAGGACTCGTCCGCGCGGAGCACCAGCCGAACGTCGCGGCCGGAGAGGGTGATCGTCTCGATGGCCTGCCACGCGACGGTCCGCGGCCCGCCATCGACGAGGAGACCTCCCTCGCCGATCGCGATCGTGACGCGCTCGGACCGCTCACGGAGCGCGCCTGCGAGCACACCCGCGACGACGAGCACCGAAGCCACGAGGAGCAGCGGCGCGAAGGGACCGAACGCCGACCGCGCCGCCGTGGCGAGCTCCTCGAAGAAGCTGCCCTTCAAGAGATCGTCGCACGAGAGCGTCTCCGGCAAATGGGGCCTCCCGAAGAACGGACGCATGACCCAGGAGAGCTCCGCGCCGCAGAAAAACTGGGTCGCCATCCAGGCCACGAGCACGCGCCGCGCGACCCGAGGGCCGAGCCCGAGGCGCGTGAGCAGCGCGCGGAGCCGGATCACGCCTGCCATCCCGGCGAACGCCACCACCGCGACGTGGAGCACGAGGAGGCCACGCGCGACCTCGAGCGACGGCTGCGCGCGAGGGTCCGTAATGGCCAGTCCCACGATGGATGGATCGGGCAATGGCGCGCTCTCGACGAGCAAGATCGACGCGGGGGCAGCCGCGCCGAGCACCGCTGCGGTGACCGCGAGGGAGAGCAGGATGCAGACCACCGTCTGCCGCACCGCGAGCTTCGATCGAAGGAGGATCGCGAGCATCGCGCCGAGCCCGATCGTCGACGCGGCGATCGCGAGGAGCAGCGTGGGCAGCTTGAGCGCGGAGAAGACGGCTTGTTTGCTCCCGCGCCATATCCCGAACGCGACTCCGTATGCCCCCGCGCCGAAGACGATCGTGACGATCGCGGAGGCGACGAGACGAGGGAGCCCTTCGCCTCTTCGAATCCGGGCGAGCAGCGCGTCGTCGAGTCGGCAGAGGGCGGCGGGCCCGACGAAGCTCACGAGCCGAGCGCTCGTAGCCAATGGGTGAGGAAAAAGAGACGACCTTCGAGCGCCCAGCCGGTCGCCGCGCCGACGAGCGGGCGCAACGTGGTCGTCATTTGGAAGAGCACGATCATGAAGAGCGATCCCCACAATCGGAGCCCTCGCACCGGAGCTTGGTTCATCGCTCCGAGGGTGCGGTTCACGAGGCCGAGACCGAGCAGGGTGCTCAGCGCGAGGAACAGCAGGTGAAGGCCACCCACGAACGCGACCGACGTGGTCGCCTGCGAGAAAATCCAGGCGATCGGCGCGAACCCGAGCAGCAAGAGGCCCATCAGCGCGACGCCCATCAAGAGCGCTCCCCACGTCTCGCGCACGCTCTGACGCGCGCCGGAGAGGCACGAAAAAATATGCAGGCTCGGAAAACAAATGAGCGCACACACGAAGATGCCGAGGGTCATCTTCAGCGGCACGATCAGAAACTGGACCCCGCCGCCGAACGACGCCGTCACGAGCCCTACGATCATGATGCTCGCTGCGATGACGAGGGAGAGGCGCCCGAGCGTGCCACGGCCATCGCGCATCGCGTGGAGCAGGCTGGCGGGGGACTTCAAAAGCGCCTCGACGACGGCGATGGGCCCGCTCCCGAGCGCCGGAACCTCGAGCGTCGCCGTCGAGCGGGAGGTCGCGTTCGCGTCGCGTGGTCCCGTAGTCATCGTTGCGTGCGCGTGCGCGTGCGCGCGGTCGTGGTCGTGGCGCTCGAGCGTGACAGTCGTGTCGTCGCGCTCGGACGAAGGAGAGTCGAGGGAACCGGAAGGAAGGAGAGGCGCTTGCATCTCGATCGTGTAGCCGCGTGCGGACGGCTCGTCCGTCGTGTGCGCGGCGAGCGGCTCGAAAGTGTCGACGGGAGGCTCGTGCCGCGCAACGAGCGGCCGCCGCGTCGTCGCGTTGTCGTCGCGTTGTCGTCGCGTCGTCGCGTCGTCGCGTCGTCGCCGCTTGCACGCTCACGCCGGTGGTGTGGCTCTCGGTCGCGTCGGTGCGGGCCGACGCGGACGCGGGAGGCGAACCCCGGACATCGACGTGGACCGCCGAAATCGCTCGGGAATCCAAGGGCTACGAGGGGGCGCGCGTAGAGACGAAGCTCGGGCGCGGCGGGCGAAGAACGGCCTCCGCGGCGGCGCGCGGGCTGCAGCGGGGAGCGCTTTTGCGCTACCTTCTATCGAGATATGCGCAGGACGAAGCTGGCGGTCACCCTCCTCGGTTCTTTCATGATGAGCGCGTGTGGGCCTACCGCGTTCAAAGGCCCGCAGGGGCCCGAGCCTGGCACGGGCACACCGAAACAATCCGTGGCGGCGGGCACGGTGAACCCGGTGGAGATGCCCTTCGGGGTGCACACCCGCAGCCGCAACGGCATCACGCGCCTCCACGCGCAGCTCGGCGACGGCGACTTCGTGTCGTCCGGCGTGATGGTGGCGGCGACCTCCGACCTGAACAAGCCGCTCGCGAAGATCGAGGACGCCAAGGAGATCTTCGTCGTCGGCGGGGTGCCCGACGACTTCTATACGTTCTCCGCGACCCTCATCGGCAACTCGGTACGGCGCGTGAAGGGCGGGGTGGTGGGCCCGTCGTTCCGCGCGACCGGTGCCGAGAGCTACACCGCGGTCGGCGTCTCCGAGGATGGCGCTTACGTGCTCGTGGGCAACAAAAACGCGCCCCAGCCCTACGCCAAAGCGCGGGTCGATTTCGTCGCCGACGGCATGAAGCCCTCGGGTCTTTCGATCGCGCCGCAGTACTGCTGGGACGCTATCAAGGCCCGCAAAGGGGAGGTGCTCCTGGCGGGTCGCGCGTGCCGCGAAGGCGACGGGCGGCTCGTGATCGAGCGCTTCGCCGGCGGCTCGAAGGTGGGCACCCTCGACAAGCTCCCGGGCGACTTTCCGCGCGAGGTTCGCTTCAAGGACGTGCACCTCCACGCGCAGCGCACGGGCATCTTCGTGACGGCGACGATGGTGCTTCCGGCAGGGGAAAAACCCTACGCCGCGAAGTGGAACGGCAAGGCGTGGAGCGTGGTCCCGGTCCCCGATCAGTTCAACGAGATCCTCTCGTTCTCGGAGGCGGTGGACGGCTCGCTCTTCGTCGTGGAGACGCAGGTGGCGGCGCGCACCGCGCAGGTGTGGCGCCACGACACGACCGGCGCTTGGCGACCGGTGCCGCTCCCCAAGCTGCGCGACGAGGAGCACCTCGTCTATTCGAAGGTCGTTGGAAAGTACATGCTTCAAAAGCCGCCCCAGTTCGTGCCGCTCTCGGTGTCGGCGCGCTCGGCGGACGAGGTGTGGGTCGCGGCCTCGATCGAAGACGGCGACGATCTCATCCACTCGCTGCTTCACAAGACGCAGGTGCCCACGTTCGTGGAGTGGCCGGACATTCCGCGGCCCGCGACGCCTCCGATCGGCGAGTGCAAAGTGACGTACTTTTTGGCGCTCGGGGCCATTCCCCCGAACCACGGTTCTTACCAAGACGTGCGCAGGCTCATCGCCGGCCACCACGAGGTCGAGGGCATGTCGCTCTTGGAGACGGTGCAAGGAGGCCACCGCGTGTACGGCGTGCACCACACGAGCCGCGAGTCGATCACGCGGGTGCAAGAGCTGCTCGGCAAAGGTGGCATCAAGGGCGAGCTGCGCTGCGAGGCGCCCGCCGCGACGCGGGTCGTGAATTTCAAGATCACCACCGGCGAGCTCGGCGTCGAAGAGGCCCCCGAGAACCCGAACAACGGCCAAGAGCACACCGACGACTAGAGCACCGAACAGTTCGATGACCGAGGATTTTCGCTGAGTTGCGAGCCGTGCGAGGCGCGACGACGAGTCCTACTGCTGCTAGCCGAGGAGGAGCAACGAAGCACGGCGACGCAAATCGGCGAAAAGCCGACCGAATCGAAATGTTCGGTGCTCGTGCGTCGATGCACGAGAGCTCCGCGCGACGATCAAAATTCGGCGCGCACGGACCTCTTCGTTTTTGTTCGTGAAACCATTGTCGCGAACCGTGCGTTGGCCCTACTGCCCGCCAGTGCCTCGTGCTCCCGTCGTGGAGCGAGGTAGCTGCTGAATCTAGTCGCGGGGGGGCGTGCCTGACCGGCAAGGAATTGCTCGGTCGAGCCGAACACGCCCAAAGCGGGCCGAAGGAAGTCATGCTCAACGCGAACCGTTTGGCTCAGATCGTCGCGCGCGGAAATCCAGACGTGATCGGCCTCCTCGTCGTCGACGCCGACGGCAAGGTGCACGCCTCCGATTCGACTTCTCCCGAGGTCATGCGCGCGGCGATCGCGATGGCGGTGCCGCTCCGGGACTTGATTGATCGCACGGCGGCGGAGCTCGGATGTGGAGAGCACTCCGCGACCTTGGTCGAGGGCCGCGAGGCGTCGTTCGCGATCGCCGACGTCGACGGGTTCCGGTGCGTGTTGGTGATCGGCGCGAGCGGCGCGGCGCCCGGATCGCTGCGCGCGGATAGCCTTTGGTTGGCCGCTCGCCTGCGTGACGAAGGCGGTGCTTCGTGATCGATTGGTTTCTCATCGCGTCCGCGTCCGCGTCGGTCGTCTCCGGCGCCATCGCGTGGACCGTCGCCGGGCGTCGCGCACACGCCCGTGCCGAGCGGGCATGTGACGCCAAGCTCGCCGTCGCGACGTCGGCGCGCGAAGAGGCCGACCGACGTGCGCTCACGCTCGATCACGAGGTCGCTTACTGGAGGGCCACCTCCCTCGCGCCACGCGAGCTCGCGCCGGCCGCGGTCTTTCACGATCGCATGGCGGCCTCCGAGCACGAGGTGCTCGTCGCGCTGCTCCGCGGCCTCTGCCTCGTCGACACGGCGGTCATCGCCGACGCGACGGGCTTGTCGCGCACGCGGGAGGGCGAGGGCGAAGCTTCGTCGCTCGCGGCGCTTGCGGCCCCATTCGACCGGTTACAGAGCGCACTCGAGAGGCTCGGTCTCGCCGTCGCGGAGGCTCGCCTCGAGACATTGGATACGACCCACGTCACGATCCGGCCGCTCGGGGGGAGGGCGCGAGGGACGTTCCTCGTCGCGAAGGGCTCGAGTCTGCCCGTGAATCCGCTGGCGGTCGACGCGGTGGCGCACTCCGCTGCCGGCAAGACGCTCCCGACTCCGCTGCCGCGCCTCGTCGCGGGCTGGCGTGGGAGCTCGGACAAACGACGCGCGAGCAACGGCGGGCCCATCGAGTTCTTCGACGACCTCGAGCGCGAGATGGATCGCGCCAACCTGCGCGCGGCGGTGCTCGGCGACGTCGCGGCGGTCTATTTTTCGGCTGCGGAGGACGGTCCCTCTGCCGACGTGAGAGCGTCCGCGTTCATGGCGATGAACGCGTTCCAAGAGCGTGCCGCGCAGACACTGCGCGGCGCGGGGATGGCGCGCGTCGATCTCGTCGTCGCCTCGGGCGGGGTGCTCCGCTGGTCGGCCCTCCCGGGCGCGCGAAACCTCGGGCTCGTGCTGCTCGCGGACGACGGAGCGACGTCGCCTGCGTGGATGGAACGGCTGAGCGGGCGTCTGCGCCGGGGCCTCGACGCCTCCGCAGCTCGTGCGTCCTCTTCGGGGCCCGCGCTCGAACGAGCGACCGCGAGCAGCGTAGGAAGGAGCGCCCGGTGAAGCAGCCCGAATCGAAGGCCTCCCCGCGCCGCACCCTCCCGGCGCCGAGCGAGCCGCTCGACGTGAACGCGATCGTCGCCGAGCGGGACCGCTTGCGCTTCGAGATCGGGAGCTTGCACGCCGAGCTCGGTCACCTGCGAAGCGAGCTCGCGCGGCTCCGCGACGAGCGACGACACGGCTCCGACCTCGCCATGGTCGACGCCGAGCTCCCCGAATCCGGAGACCGCTTGCCGCTTCCCTCCGCGCTCCCGTACCTGCCGAGCGTCACACGCGAGGTCGCGCGGCCGAAGGGGCTGATGGGTGCACTCTACACACCCGACACCCAGCCCACCGGCGCGCCGAAGCCGTACTCGCCGCCCCCCGTGGCAGAGGGCTTCGACTTCGGCGCGGTGTCGCGGCTCTCCCCCGAAGAGCTCGATACGCTCCCCTATGGGCTCATCTGCCTCGACGGGCAGGGGCGTGTCGTCCACTACAACGACGTCGAGTCGCGCATGGCGCGGTTGCCGAAGTCGCGGGTGATTGGACGAAACTTCTTCGTCGACGTCGCTCCTTGCGCTCGCGTGCGGGAGTTCGAGGGGCAGTTTCGTGAATTGGTCCGCGACCCCGGGCGCGTGCGCGTCCGTTCGTTCGACTTCGTCTTTCGGTTCGAGCACTCGGAGCAGCACGTCACGATCGTGATCACCCCGGCGCGAACGCGCGGTCTCTACAACTTGGCGATCTTGAGGCGCTCCGTCGTCGCTCACCCGTGAGGCCGAGGTCGCACGCCGCGCGAGCAGTACGAGGTAGGGGGCGGCTGCCGCGCCGGTTCCGCAGCCGGCCACGATTTGTCAAAGTGTCACGCGTTCGGAGCCGAAGCGGGGCTCCGTGACAGGTTGGCGTGCGGGTGGGTCTCGGTGCGCGATTCTTCGCGAGGATCGTCGTGGCACGGGCTATGCTCCGCGACGCCCGATGCCTCGTTTTCGCACCCTCTTCGCGTCGCTGCTCGTGCTCGCGGTCTTCTTCGTCGCGGGCCGCGCGAGCGCTCAGTCCATCTCCGTGAACAACAAGACGTCGCTCGTCCGGCTCGCCGCCGACGGATCGATCGTCACGAAGCGGCAGATCAACCCCGAGGCGGTGAACTACGCCGATTGCCTCGCCAACCAGAGCATTCAAATCTCGTACGTGGCCTCCGGGGCCGACGGCTTGAAGACGCTCGAGGTCTGGGCGGGCCAGCAGGACTGCAAGCCGGTCGCGGCGCGCTCCGGAACCACGCAGCAGTGCTGGCGCCCCGCGGGCAACCTGCCCGGCGCGCAAACGGGCACCATCACGATCCCGATCCGGAACATCCTCAAGAAGCGCGTCACGGGCAGTGACGTGGTCGACGCGACCAACGATCCGTCGGTCTGCAAAGACATCGCGCTGTCCACGTACAGCCTCTATTTCATGTGGTTTCAGGGCACGGGCACCGAGCCGGTCGGCACGTCGGACCAGGTCGACATCCCCGTGAAGACGCAGGGGCCCTCGCCGCTGAGCGGTCTCACCGTCGCGCCCGGCAACACGCGCCTCATCGTCACGTTCGCGGCCACCGGCGAGGCCGGCGTCACGGATCAGCAGGGCGTACGCGTCTACTGCGACGACAAGCCCACCTCGAAGGCGCCGACCACGAGGAACGTCGTCACGTGCGCCGACACCGGCACGAGCACCGAGGACGCCGGCGACGCCGAGGTCGACGCTTCGGGGGTCGACGCCGGGTGCACCACCACCACGGAGACCACGTCCGGCGGAGGGGAGTGCTCGTCGAGCGCGCTCCTTCCGGTGACCCAAGACGGCGGCGCCCCTGGTTTACCCGACGAAAAGTACCTCTGCGCGCAGCTCGGCGGTAACACCGGCAGTCGCGTCGTCGTCGAGAACATCAACGGCGCCGCGCTCGAGAACGACAAGACGTACGCCGTCGCGGTGGCGTCCGTCGACTCTTACGGCAACGTGGGCGGCCTCGGCGATCCCACCTGCGCGACGCCGGGCGCGACCACCGATTTTTGGCAGCTCTACCGTGATTCGGGCGGACAAGCGGGGGGCTGCTCGTCGGAGGGCGCGCCCATCGGCGGTCTCGTCTCGATGATTCCCGTGCTCGGCGCCATCGCGGCCGTGATACGTCGCCGCGTCCGGAGGACCGAGAAGTGATGTCGAGGGTCAGCAAGAATACGGTAGCGGCGCTCGCCGGAGCGCTGCTCGTGGGATGCTTCGCGAACGAAGCGCGGGCCGACGGTTTGACGTCTCGGAAGACGCGCTACGCGAGCCCGCAGCATTTTGCGCTCGAGGTGCGGTTCTCGCCCTACACGCCGCAGATCGACGAAGAGCCGGGCCTCACCAGCAAGCCGTACGAGACCACGTTCGGCACCATGCCGCGCGTGATGTTCGCGGGCGAGTTCGACTGGCAAGCGATCCGCATCCCGCATCTAGGCACGCTCGGTCCTGGCGTGGGCCTCGGTTACACGAACATGAGCGAGACGGCGCGCCTCATCCGCGACAACACCCCCTCGGGCGACGAGACCTCCCTCGATATTTGGCAAACCTTCGCCGTCGCGGTGCTCCGCGCCGACGTGCTTTGGCGGGACTTCGGCGTGCCGTTCGTGCCCTATGTCAAAGGCGGCCTCGGGCTCGGGCTCTGGCGCTCGGGCAACACTGGTGGCACCGCCGAAGCGAACACACCGACCGGCAAGGTGAGCGGCAAGGGCTACTCGTTCGGCTCCCACGTGGCGCTCGGCCTCGCGTTCGCCCTCGACTTCCTCGATCGCGGCGCGTCGGTGAACATCGACCAGGCGGTCGGCATCAACAACACGTACTTCTACTTCGAGTACTACTTCAGCAACCTGAACGGTATTGGGCAGTCGAACGCGCTTCGGGTCGGCGCGAACACCTGGGCGATGGGCCTTACGTTCGAGTTCTGAGGCTCGCCGCCGCCAACCGCGGCCCACGCCTCGCGCTCCGAAAACGCCAGCGCTGGTGAATTCGGAAAACGCCAGCGCTGGTGAATTTCGGAGAACGCCGGCGTCGGCGAGCTTCGCGAACCGGCGCGCAGGGCGTTCGTGTCCCAGCGGCCGCGGGGCGCGTGGCAGGACGCCCCGCACCGACGCGTGGCAATAGGCGACGTTTGGCCAAAAACTGCGGACTTTTGCTCGCGGCACGCCGGTTGCTCGGGGAAGGAGCATGCACACCCCAAGATGGAGCGCGGTCGTCGTGGCGTTGCCCTTGTTCGTCGTGGGTTGCTCGGAGAGCGCGAGCGACGTGGCGGTGGCGACCGCCCCGTCGGCGGTGGGCTTCGTGGTCGACGACGTGCCAGGTCGCCAGACCGGGCCGCACTGCACCGGCACGCTCGTCGCGCCGCGGGTGGTGATGACGGCCGCCCACTGCATCCTCTCGCCCGAGGAGGTGCGCCTCATGTACACGAGCGACGCCGCCAAATGGGGAATCGCGTTCGGCATCGGCAACGCGAACGAAGCGAACCGCGTGCGCGCGATCAAAATCGTGCTCCACCCGCAGTACGATCCTACCCACCAAGTACCGACCGACTTGGCGTACCTCGTCCTCGAGCGCGACGTCCCCGACGGGGCTCCTGCTCACCTCGCGCCCCATCGTGAGCGGTGCGGTTACGAGGCGTTCGGATACGGGCCCACGGCGCGCGCTTCGCTGCGTGGGGGCGAGATGTCGCGCGCTTCGTTCTGCGCGCCGGCCGGCCTCGACGAGAAGGGCTTCATCCGCGCGAAGGGGGAAGAGGGCTCGATCTGCTTCG
>JAAFHV010000390.1 GCA_013297655.1 Myxococcales bacterium
GCGAGGCCCTTCGCGTTTTCGGTGAGGGCGCGAAGCCGCGCGAGGGCGGCGGGAGGCACCTTCGGCCCGTGCGCGAGCCACGCGACTCCTGCGCGATCGCCGCGCCCCACACGCCCGCGGAGCTGATGGAGCTGGGAGGCGCCGAACCGCTCCGCCGAGAGCACGATCATGCGCGTCGCCTCCGGCACGTCGAGGCCGACCTCGACCACGCTCGTCGAGACCAGCACATCGCAACGGCCTTCACGAAACGCATCGAGCGCATCGCGCTGCGCCTCGCGCGTGAGGCCCGCGTGCACGAGCTCTACGCGCGCATCCGGCAGCGCGCTCTCCACCCTCGCCTTCACGTCCGTGATTCCGGGGGCGCCTGCGGCGCCTTTGGCGATCCTCGCCGCCACCACGAAGACACGCTCGTGGCGCGCGATCGCGAGGCGCGCGTCGTCGAACGCCGTCGCCTCGAGGGCCTCGTCGCCGACGAGCCTCGTCGCGACGTTCTCTGCGCTCGAGCCTCCCGTGAGCACGCTCGTCGCGAGCGCACCTTCGTCCGCGAGCGCCAAGGTACGTGGCAGCGGCGTGGCCGTCAGGAGGAGAAGGTGCGGCGCCAACATGTGGGATCCTTTGTGATTTCCGAGCTCGACGAGCGCATCGCGGAGGCGCGTCCCGGTGCGCTGCGGTTCGTCGACGACGAGGAGCGCGGGGCGCGTGTCGAGGGCGCGGTGCACGAGGGCGTGGGTCCCCACCGTGACGTCCCACGCATCGCCGGCGCCCTCGTGCTCCTGGGTCACGACGCGGAGGCGCAGCGGTGCACCGGAGGGCAACACGATCGCGCGGAGGCGCGCCGCCCACTGATCGACCAGCGCCGCGGTCGGCGCGAACACGAGGGCCCGCTCGCCCGCCGCCGCACACGCCACGAGCGCGGCGCACGCGAGGAGCGTCTTCCCGGTGCCCACGTCGCCGAGGAGCACCCGCCGCATCGGCGCCGCGCGTGACAAATCGAGCGAGATTTCCGCGACCGCCGGCGCCTGATCCGCCGTGAACGTGACCCCCACTGCGCGCTCGAGATCGGCGAGTGAAAGCTGCGGGACCGCGACGGCTGCGATCGCCGGCTCGGTCCGCGCGAGATAGCCTCGAGCGAGCACCTCCGCGATGCGAAGCGCGCGCCGTCCCTCCTCGAGCGCGGCGGGGGTGCCCGCGACGTGCGCATCACGGACCGCGTGCGGCGAGAGCGCGAAGGCCTCACGGGCGAACGACGGCACCGCCTCTGGAAACGCGACGTGGCTCGTCAGCGCGGCGCGAGCGGCGTCGAACGCCCCTACCTCGCCGGCGTACTCCACGATCGAGCCGGCGAACGGCGCGACGGAGAGCTTCGGCGCGAGCACGTACGCGTTCCCTTTTGCATCCCGCGCGACGGCGCCGATCGCGATCACGGTGGTGCCTACGGCGAGCTTCGCGGCGGCATGCGCATGAAACGGAAAATGGAGCACGATCGAGCGTTTTTCCCCGCTTATCGTGACTCTCGTCGTGCGCCTCCGGCCGAAGAACGAGACCGATGCACGATGCACGTCGCCACGAACGACGACCGGGCCCGCGACCGCCGGATCGGCGAGAAGATCGTCGACCGACAGCGCGTCGTCGAGGCGGGTGACACGCGACGGGAGGGCAAACGCGAGGTCGATCGGCCCGACGATGCCCGCCGCCGCGAGGCGCTCTTTTCCCTTCGGACCGATGCCCGGGAGGCTCTCGAGCGGGCCGTCGAGCGCGACCGCGACCGCGACGCGGGCCGTGCGCACGGCCCTCATCCCCGCCGACGCGACGACATGCGTACGTGCACGCGCGAGCAACGCGTCACTTGTACGAGACCTCGACGACCTCGTAGGTGCGCTCGCCGCCCGGCATGCGGACCTTCACCTCGTCGCCCGCTTCTTTTCCGAGGAGCGAGCGCGCGAGAGGGCTCGTCACGCTGAGGGTGCCCTTCTCGATGTCGGCCTCGTCGGCGCCGAGGATGCGGTACGAGACCTCCTCGTCGGTCTGCGTGTTGAGGAGCTTCACCGTCGCCCCGAACGCGACACGATCGCTCTCCAGCTTCGACGGGTCGATGACCTCGGCGAGGGCGATTTTGTGCTCGAGCTCTTTCATGCGCCCTTCGGTGAAGGACTGCTTCTCTCGCGCGGCGTGGTACTCGGCGTTCTCGCTGAGGTCACCGTGCTCGCGCGCCGTCGCGATCATCTGGATGATGCGCGGGCGCTCGACGCTTCGGAGGAAGTGGAGCTCCTCGCGGAGCTTTTCGAAGCCTTCGGGCGTGATCGGATTCTTTGCGACCATGGGAAAGGTTTACCGATCTTCGGGCGCAGCCGAAAGCGGCGCGGGAGGCGCGACACGGGATGCGGGATGCGGGATCCCAAAAAGGCGACACCCCGGGTGGCATTGCCATTCCGGGGTGGTTTTCTCACTTTGTGACCCCAACGGGAATTGAACCCGTGTTACCGGCGTGAGAGGCCGATGTCCTAACCGCTAGACGATGGGGCCAGCTACTGGCTCACTCGAACAAGAAGCTACTATGAAGCAAGTCGAAGATGCCGGGCGTTCTGATCGCGGCGGCTTGGTTCGGGAACTAGGATTCGAACCTAGATAAACGGAATCAGAATCCGTTGTCCTGCCATTAGACGATTCCCGAGCGGGAACAATAAAAAGGTGAGGGTAACGGGTCTCGACGCCGTTGCATCAGCAGCGAGAACGCGGCGCACCGTACTCTTCCTGCGAACAGTGTCAACGGTAATTCGTTCACGCTCGCGACGAATCGCTCGTGGCGGCTCTAAAGATGGCGCGCGAGGGCCTCGCGGAGCGCGTCCGGGGCGTCGACGTGGACCCAGTGACCGGCGCCGGCGATGCGCTCGAACGCGACGTGCGGGCCGTGGCCGTGCGCGAACCGGGTGGCGGCGCCGACGATGCGAGCCTCGGCCTCGGCGTCGATCGTGGGCGAGCGCTCCCCCTTCACGATGACCGTGGTGCCCGTGTACGCCGCGGGCGGGGATTCCACGAACGGGAAGAGATCGCGCGTGAGGTAGTCGGCGAGCATGGCGTCGATCGCGGTCAGATCGAGCCGAAACACGAACGTGTCGTCCTTCGCGGCGAGGTTCATCGCGAGCCACGCGACGACGCCCTTGTCGAGCCCACGCGACACGAAGTGCTCCGTGAACGCGTCGCGCGAGGGGTAGCTCGGAGGCGCCGCATGCAGGAGCTCCATCACCTGCACCGTGGTCTCCGAGCCGCGCTGCACGGAGGGAATCCCCGGGTGGGAATCGACCACGAGCACGCGCTCGAGACCTTCCGGGAAGGCTTGTGCGTATGCGAGGGCGACCTTGCCGCCGAAGCTGTGGCCGAGCACGTGGGTCACCTTCGCGCCGCGCTCCTCGACGAGCGCGCGCAGATCGTCGGCGCACGCGGCGAGCGTATGCGGCGCGGAAAAGTCCTGCGATCGGCCGTGCATGCGCAAGTCGACGAGCCAGCCCTCGACGCCGGGCATGCCCGCGAGCAGCCGCTTCGCGAAGCCGCGCCAGTTCGCGCCGGTGCCCAAAATACCGTGAAGGAAAAGGAAGGTTCCGCGCGGCGGTCCTTCGGCGGGAAGAGTCGCAAGGGCGAGCGTCACGCGGCGACGATACACGATGGGCTCCACGGGCTCTCGCATCGCATCCGACGGCCGCGACCACCTAGCCGCAGCGAGATAACGCGGCGCGTAGGCACGTGTCCTACTTACGATCACGATCGACGCACAAAACGCGGGCCAAACGAAGCGCTCGTGCTAGCCACGACAGGATGCGCCTTCGTTTTCTTCCGGCCGCTCTGGTCGCGTCTCTCGTGGGTCCCGTCGTCGTCGCCGCGTGTGGGTCGGATCGGTCGCCCGGCGAGTTCGATCCGCCGGATTCGAGCCCGGTCGACGCTGCGGTCACCCCCGCCGACGGCCAGACCTTCCCGGACGGAGGCTTCACCCCCGGCGACGGAGCGATCCCCCCCACTGGCGTCACGCGCGATCCGGTCGACTGCGACGAAGCGAAGGCGACCAAGAGCTACGTCGGCTGCGACTACTGGCCCACCGTGAACGCGAACAACGTGTGGTCGATCTTCGACTTCGCGGTGGTCGTTTCGAACACGGGCACGAACCTCGCGAAGATCACGGTCACGGGGCCGAACGCGTTCTCGCGCCAGGTGGACGTGCCCGCCGGTGAGCTCAAGAAGATTTATCTCCCGTGGGTTCCCGCACTGAAGGGTCCCGACTTCGACGCGAGAACGGCCTCCACGCCACTCCCTGCGTCGGTCTTCGCGGCAGGCGGAGCGTATCACCTCGTCAGCTCGGTCCCCGTCATCGTGTCCCAGTTCAACGCGCTCCAGTACCGTCCAGTCGGCGGAGAAGGTGCGGTCCCGGACGGAGGAGCTGGCGACGCCGGACCGCCTCCGAAAGACTGGAGCTCGTGCCCGGCTCCTCAAGCGCAGTGCTTCTCGTACTCGAACGACGCATCGCTGTTGCTCCCGAGCACCGCGATGACCACGAACTATCGGGTCGCCGGGTTCAAAGGCTGGACCGTCCCCGAGGTCCCGAGCCCGATCCCGTTTTTCCCGCCCACTCCCAAGACCGACGTGATGGGAACGCACCTCACCATCACCGCGACGCAAGACGACACGGTGGCGACCGTGCGCCTTTCTACCGCCGGGACGATTCTGGCAGGCGGCAGCATCCCTGCGACGAACGGCGGCGGAACCGTGACCGTCACGCTCCCGAAGGCGGGGGACGTCGCCGAGCTCACGACGCCGATTGGGGCTCAGTTCGATCTCAGTGGCACGCTCATCACCTCGACGAAGCCGATTCAGGTCATCTCCGGCCTGCCGTGCTTGAACGTGCCGGCCAACAAGGGCTTTTGCGACCACGTGGAAGAGAGCGTGCTTCCCGCGGAGACGCTTGGAAAACGTTACGTCGTGAACACACCGTCCGGCCCGAAGGGCGGCGCGGTGAAGCATTGGGTCCGTTTCGTCGGCAATCGCGACAACACGACCCTCTCTTACACGCCAACGAAGCCTGCGAAGTGCCCCGCCACCCTGCAGGCGGGACAAGTTGTCGATTGCGAGCTCGTCACCGAGAGCTTCGACGTCACAGGGTCGCAAGAGTTTGCGATCGTGAGTCTCCTCGTCGGCGCTTCGGAGCTGGGGTCCGAAACAGAGGCCAACCGCGGGGACCCATCCCTGACGACGTACGCATCGGTCGAGCAGTTCCGCACGAAATACCTCTTCCTCGCCCCTGACGACTACGACGTCGCGTTCGTCGACATCGTGGGTGAGCAGGACGCCGCCCCCAAGGTCGACGGGACGCTTGTGCCTGCTTCCGCTTACACAGTCATCGCGAATGGTCTCGGCGTGTTTCGGGTGCGTCTCGGCGCCGGCAAAGCTGGAGCGCACACCCTCGAATCGGCCAAGCCCGTCGGTATCCAAGTGGTCGGCTACGGAGCGAACACCAGCTACCAGTATCCCGGTGGGCTCAACCTGAAGCTCATCTCGATCCCGCCCGTCCCGAAGTGATCGCGGGTCGGTCGTGATTCGCGCGGCGCGGGGGTTCTCCTCGTGCCGCGCGTTCGTTTGTGCCGTCGGCCTCTCCATGTCGGTGGCGAACGGGCGTGGGTCCGTCGTTTTCCACTTGGCGAGCGGGAAAATGTGGACCATGTAGGCGAACGAGGGGGTGGGCACCCCACGATGACCGACGACGAAGACGACCGCTCGATCAACTCGCAGGGACGGCCGCTGACGGCCGCCGCCCTCGATTCGGGCCACAGAATGTTCCAGCGCTACCTCGAGAGCGCGTACCCGGAGGCGCTCGGCCTCGCGGAGGACGTGCTTCGTCAGCGCCCCGACGATCCGATGGCCCTCGCCGTCTACCGGGAGTGCCTCACCGCCCTCGGCGCGCCACGAGA
>JAAFHV010000392.1 GCA_013297655.1 Myxococcales bacterium
GGGCAGGGTCGCGTCGCCTTCCGGCGGCGGCACGTGCTTCAGGATCATCTCGAAGAGGGGCTTCAGGGTCGTCGACGGATCCTCGAGGCTGCTCTTCGCGATCCCGAGCTTGCCGATCGCGTAAAGCACCGGGAAGTCGACCTGCGTGTCGCTCGCGCCGAGGTCGCAGAAGAGGTCGAACACCTCGTTCAGCACGTCGTCGGGGCGCGCGTCGGAGCGGTCGATCTTGTTGATGACGACGATGATCGGGAACCCGAGCTCGAGCGCCTTCTTGAGCACGAAGCGGGTCTGCGGGAGGGGGCCTTCGGCCGCGTCCACGAGCAGAATGACCGCGTCTGCCATGAGCAGCGTGCGCTCGACCTCACCACCGAAGTCGGCGTGGCCGGGGGTGTCGACGACGTTGAGCTTGATGACCTCGCCCTTGTCGTTCGTCCAGCGGACGCTCGTGTTCTTGGCGAGGATCGTGATGCCGCGCTCCCGCTCGAGCGCGTTCGAGTCCATGACACGGTCGACCATTGCTTCGTTCTCGCGGAACGTACCGGCTTGCCGGAGCATGTGGTCGACGAGCGTGGTCTTGCCGTGGTCGACGTGGGCGACAATGGCGACGTTGCGGAGCCTCTCGTTCGCGGGCATGGAGCTTACTTACCGTTCTTGCTGCAGCGCGTGGGTGCGCCGCGCCGCCCCATTACCCTCGCGCAGGCCCTTCGGCAAGCGATCTTCCCGGAAATTCTCGGATTCGTGCGCTCCGTCGTGGTCACGGCGAGGCCCGTTCGCTAGCGTGGCGCCCGTGGCAGAGACGAAGAACGAGCTCCTCGACGCCCTCAAGACCCTCGTCCGCCGCGATCTGGAGGTCGCGGTCGCTGCCGCCAAGGCAACCAAAGAGGGCGCGACCCACGAGGAGAACAAACCCGAGAACGACAAGGACACCCGCGCGATCGAGGCGTCCTACCTCGCTGGCGCGCAAGGGGTCCGCGTTCGCGAGCTCGAGCGCACCCTGCTCGCGCTCGACACGTTGCCGATTCGGGTCTTCGGGGAGCGCGATCCGGTCGCGGCCGGCGCCGTCGTGAGGCTCCGCTCGGCGCGCGAGGAGCTCGTGTGCCTCTTCGCGCCCGCGGGCGGGGGTCTCAAGGCGCCGCTCGGTGCTTCGTCGGTGCAAGTGGTCACCCCCAAGTCGCCCCTCGGGCAGGCCATGCTGGGCGCCCGCGTCGGGGACGAGATCGAGGTCGAGCTCGGTAAGGCGATCAAGATCTACGAGATCCTCGCCGTCGAGTAGGGGCTCGCGCGCGGTCCGTGCATTGTGCACGGGTCGTCGGCCTCCGCGAACGAGGCGAACGACTCAGCGGCCGAGGGCAGCGCCGACGATCGCGTCGACGTGTTTTTGCATCGCGTTTCCGACCACGGCGCCGCTCGCCGGAGCCTGGCTCACGCGCGTGACGAGCACCATCTCGCGTCCGAGCTTGGGGAAGCACCCGTAGGCGGCGACGATGAGCTCGCTCTTCGAGCGTGTGGTGCTCGTGCCCCAGCCGATCTTGTGAAAGATCCGAAAGTCCGCGCCCGCCTTTTCTTCGAGCTTCGCGCGGGTGGCGTTCGCGTCGTCCGCCGCGCCGCTCGCCGCGACGGCGTTGGCGAGGTAGCTCGAGACGCCCGCCGACATGCCTCCGTAGCGCGCGGGATCGGCTCCGTAGAACAGGGTCGCGACGTCGTCGTTCGTCATGCCGGGGATCGAGCCGCCGAGCCGCTCGTGCTGCGCGAGACGAACGAGCCACTCGCCGAGCGCCATCACGCTCATGGGCTTGTCGTCGACCATCGTGGAGTCGCGCTTCGGCGTGAAACGAGCGCCATCGGGCATGACCCAAGTGCCCGCACCGCTTGAGAAAAACGGGTTCTCGCCCCACGCGCTGCGGGTGCGACCGGCGGCGGTCGACACGTGAAACTCGCTCGCGTCGTTCGTGAGGCGGAGGTAACCGTCGCGAAGGAGCGCGTTCGTCTCCGCTGCGCCCGCGACGGTGAGAAAGTAGCCTGCGATGGCGTTCGAGCTGCCCATCGATCCGCCGCTCGGCGCGTACGTGTGCACCGTGGTCACGAGGTCGCCGACGAGGGCGGTCCCGTTCACCTTCGCGGGGCCACCGACCGCGCCCGCCGAGTCGCGCCGCACGCGGGCCATCGCTGCCGACGCGGCGATGAGCTTCGCGGAGCTCCAAGGCTCGAATGTCTCGTGGAGCTTCCCGTTCGCCCCGAGGTACGCGAACGCCGGCTCGCCGTTCACGAGGCGCACGTCGACGAGGAGCGCGTTCATGTCGGCCGGCACGAGGCCATCGAGCGCGTGATCGTCGATCGACGCGCGCGCCTCCCAGCCAGCGCGCCGAAGATCCATCTCCGACGCTGTGACGTAACGAAGAGGCTTCCCGCGGAACGAGCCTTCCGCGCTGCTCTCCGCGAGGGGGCACGTGAGACGACGCACGGGCGCTCCGCGCGGCACGATGGACCGCGCGTCCGGCGCGGTCCCGAGGTTCTCTTGGCCGTCTTCCGCGTCGACCGAACCCGGCTCTGCGACCTCGGCCGAGCAACCCGGCGCGAAGACCGCGAGCGCGACGAACGCCGAGAACGCCGAGAGCTTCGACAGCATGACCCTCGCTCTAGCGCATGCGTCGCGGGGTGACATCCGTCGTCACTCCCGCGTCAAAGCCGGTCGGGACGGTCGGCGTGGAGAAATCTCGATTCAAGCCGGTCGGGACCGGGTCGCGGTGCAGAAATCTCGATTCAAAGCGGTCATGACCGGTCGATACGCAAAAATTTCGCAATCCTCCGGTCGCGACTGGGGTCGGGGACCAAAAGCTCCGAATCGAGGGCGGCCGCGACCAATTCACCGAGCGCTTCGTCGCCCTCCGCGGTCCCCACCGTGTCCCCGCGCCCACGGCTTGTGTCCGCACGGGCGCGGCGTACGGCGAGGCGCCGTCGTTTTTCCTACTGCTCGCGCGGCACGGGGCTTGGTAAGGGGGCGATCATGCCCGTCGTTTCGTCGTCGCGTCTCCGCCGTGCCGCCCCTGCCTTGGCTCTGTCCGTGCTCGTCTTCGGGGCGAGCTGTTACCAGGGGCCGCGCGCGCCCCAAATTGCGGCGCAGCGCACGCTCGGCCTCGGCGGGGAGGCCGGCGAAAAGGGGAGCACGAAGCCGTTCGGGGTCGTGTTCGGAGGTCCGCGTGGGCCGCTCACCGAGGCGAGCGAGGTCACCGTCGTGTTCAACCGTCCGATGCGCGCGCTCTCGCTCGCCGGCGAAGAGGCCCGCCCGCCGCTCACCCTCGATCCGATGCCCAAAGGCTCGTTTCGCTGGATGGGCACGAGCGCGCTCTCGTTCATCCCCGATCCGGCGCTGCCGCGCGCGACCGCGTTCACGGTCAAGGTGCCCGCCGGCACGAGCGCCCTCGACGGATCGAAGATCGAAAAGGACTACACCTTCGACTTCCAAACGCCGCGCCCCAAGATCGTCCGCGTGCACCCGGGCGAGGGCCAAGATCACCTCACCCCGCACGCTACGTTCGAGCTCTGGACGAATCAGCCGGTCGACACCAAGGGCGTGCTCGCGGGCCTCAAATTGCTCGTCCACGACGGCAAGACGCCCCGTGTTTTGCCCTATAGCGTCGCGTTTCCGAAGGCCGACGTGCCGACCCGCTTCGTCGTCACCCCGAGCAAGGCGCTCCCGCTCGCGACGCCGGTGGAGCTCGTCGTCGAGGGGCTCCGCGGGCTCGAGGGACCTCTGCCGAGCGAGGGCCGCAACGTCACGTCGATGCGCACCTACGGTCCGCTCGTCGCGAACGAGCTCGGGTGCTCCGTGTCACCGTTGAACCGTCGCTGCACCGCGCGCGGAGGCTTCTGGTTCTCCCTCTCGAACCGGGTGAAAGAGGCCGAGCTCCGCGCCCACGTGCGGGTCGACGGCGACGCGAAGCTCGTGTGGCCGAAGGTCACGGACTCGGGAGCACCCGGGCTCTCTAGCCATTTTTCCCTGCCGATTCGCGCCTCGGCCGCCAAGTCGTTCCGCGTGACCGTCACCGCCGGCCTGAAGGACGAGTACGGCCAGGTGTTGGCGAAAGACCGGACCTACCCCGTCCAGACCGACGACGAGATGCCGAACGTGGAGATCGGCGTCGACGGTGGCGTGCTCGAGGCGACGCGCCAAGATCCGAAGGGGCACACCCGCGAGATCCCGGTCGGCGCGACGAACGTGAGCGACTACGAGCTCGTCGCGACGCCGCTCGCGGAAGAAGAGATCGTCGCGCTCGCGGCGGTGAAGGGTCCCTACGAGAAGCGCTTCGAGTACGTCGCGGGCCTCGCGAAGGCGAAGCGCCGCGTGGTGCGCCCGCAGGCCGAAAAGAACACCACCGCGACCGAGTGGGTGTCGCTCGATCAGGCCCTCGCGGGCCGTGGTCGCGGCTCCGTCGCGATCGGAGTGAAGCGGGTCGACGGGCAGCGCAAGAACATCGACGTGCACGTGATCCAAGTGACGGATCTGGCCGTATCGGCTCGTCTTTCGCGCTTCGGCAGCGTCGTGTGGGTCACGCGCCTCTCGGACGGAAAGCCGGTCCCCGGCGCGACGGTGGCCGCGCGCGACAAGAGCGGAAAGGAGCTCTTCACCTGCGCGACGGATCCGAACGGGCTCTGCGCCATCGCGCGTGAAAAATGGAGCCCGAGCCTGAACGAGTCCGGCGAGCCGGGCGACACCCTCTTCGCGCGCCTCGGCAACGACATGACCCACCGCCGCGTCGCCGACATCTTGAGCCCCTGGCGCCAGGCGCACCCGGTCGACCTCCAGGGCGGCCTCGAGCCCTACGGCATGCTCTTCACCGATCGCGGCATCTACAAGACGGGCGAGACGATCCACGTGAAGGGGCTCTTCCGCGAGCCGCTCGCGCGCGGAACGCAGGTCCCGAAGGGTCGCTCGGTCGAGGTCGCGGCGTTCGATCGTGACGGCACCGAGCTCATCAAGAAGTCCGTGAGCCTCGGCGCGTTCGGAGAGATGACGTTCGACGTCGCGATCCCGACGACCGGCAAGCTCGGCTCGGTGGACATTCGGGCCGACGTGAAAGGCGAGGGGGGTGAGGGCCACGCCTCGGCGCAGGTCGACGTGGCAGCGTATCGGCCGTCCGAGATCGCGGCCCACGTGGAGGCCGAGAAGCCGTCCTACGTTCGTGGCGACAAGGCCGCCTTCGTCACGCGCGGGGACTACCTGTTCGGCGCGCCGATGACCGCCGGCAAGGTGCGCACGAGCGTTCGCTATGGTCGCGGATTCTATGCCATTTCCGGCCTCGAGAACGTCGAGCTGACCGACGATCCCTACGTCTCGTCGCTCCCCGAGGCCGAGCACCGCGCCGGCTCCCTCGTGTCGAACGAGCTGCCCCTCGACGGCAAGGGCCAAGCGCGGACCGACGTGCCCCTCGTCTTCGCGAAGCAGAGCGGCCCTCTCGTCGTCACCGCCGAGTCGGAGGTAGAGGACGTGTCGCGCCAAACCGTCGCGGCGCAAGCGAGCGCGATCGTGCACCCGGGCGAGTTCTACGTCGCGAGCGTTTACCCGAAGGACTTCTTCGTGAAGGCGGGCGCGCCGTTCAAGGCGGAGGCGATCTGCGCGACCCCGGACGGCAAACGACGCCCCGGCGCGAAGGTTCACTTCGAGGCGATCCGTCGCACGTGGCACACCATCATCGAAGAGTCGGGGGAG
>JAAFHV010000391.1 GCA_013297655.1 Myxococcales bacterium
ATGTTCCACAAGGGCGACGACGTCGAAGCGATCATCCTCTCGATCAACCATGACGAGAAGAAGGTCAGCCTCGGTGTGAAGCAGCTCTTCGACGACCCCTGGCCCACGATCTTCTCGGAGTTCCCTCCGTCCAAGGTCGTCGACTGCAAGGTCATCTCGACCGTGGACTACGGCGTGTTCGTTCGCATCCGCGACGGCGTCGAAGGCCACATTCCCACGAACGACATCGTCGAGGGAACGAACGAGGACGGCTCGGCCAAGGCGCTCGAAATCGGCGACGCGGTCAAGGCGGAGATCGCCAACATCGACACGCAGGATCGTCGTTTGACGCTCTCGATGCGCATCGGTGAGGCGGCCGCTGCCCCGCAGAAGTCGTCGATCGCCCGCGAGACCAAGATGCCCAAGAAGTCGACCGAGGAGTCGAAGGGCAACACGATCGGCGAGCTTATCAAGCAGAAGCTCGGCAACCTCACGATCGAGAAGAAAGACGAGTAAATCGTCGGTCTTTTCCGTGTGATCCGGCGGGCCGCGACCTCGAGAGAGGCCGCGGCCCTTCGGTTTTTGTGGCGCTTCGAGTAGCCGAGACGCGTGCGTCGGGTAGCTCGGGAGGCGTCCGCCCGGGCGCGGTTTTTCACGTCGAGGAAAGGCTCGTGCTCGCCAAACCACGGCGTCTCGTGGTTTCGTGGCGAGAGACAAAATGAGCGCGGACGTGACGCCTACGCCCACCGGCAAACCTCGATGGTGGCGGCCGGTCTTTCTCCTCGTATCGAGCCTCTTCGCCGTGACCGTGGTGGTGGCCGCGCGGGAGGTGTTGCTCCCGTTCGTGCTCGCGCTCGTCATCGCGTACGTGCTCACGCCGTTCGTCGCGTTCTTCGAGAAGAAGAAGGTGAAACGGCCGATCGCGATCGTGCTCGTGTACGCGATCGTGCTCGGCTCGCTCGGGGGCTTCGTGTGGGCCGCCGCGCCGCGAATGGCGCGTGAGATCGCGGGCCTACGCACGGAGCTTCCGGCGCTGAACGAGAAAGCGAACCACGAGTGGGCGCCGAAGATTCACGCCAAGCTCGTCGCGGCCGGGCTCGTGTCCGCCGCCCCGCTGGAGGAGCACGACGAGCGCGAGCACGAGCACCCCGAGCGTCACGCCGCGGCGATCGTGAAGCCGCTCCCGGATGGCCGCTACGAGATCGAGATCGGGACCGGGCTCGCGGTGGTGCCCGAAAAAGAAGGCTTCGTCGTACAGCCCGTGCGCGACGAGGTGAAGGGGCCGTTCGATCTCAACAAGGCGATCGCGGGGAGCCTCAAGAAGAGCCTCGACTACGCCCGCACGAACGCGGTGGAGCTCGTGAAGGTAGGCCGCGACATCATCGCCGGCATCAGCCGCGTGATCTTCGTGTTCGGCATCACGCTCATGCTCGCCGCGTACATGATGCTGACCCGCGAGAAGATCATGGATTTTTTCAGGTCACTCGTGCGCCCGTCGAGTCGCGGCTCGTTCGATGGGCTCGTCGCGCGGATGGACCGCGGGCTCTCCGGCGTGGTGCGCGGGCAGCTCATCATTTGCCTCGTGAACGGGGTGCTCTCCGCGATCGGGTTCGCGATCGTGGGGCTCAAATATTGGCCGGTGATGGCGCTCGTCGCGACCGTGTTCTCGCTCGTGCCCATCTTCGGGAGCATCGCGAGCTCGGTGCCGGCCGTCGCGCTCGGCCTCACCCAGAGCCCGGGGGTCGCTTTCTTCGTCCTCGCCTGGATCGTGGGCATCCACCAAATCGAGGCGAACTTCTTGAACCCCAAAATCATGGGGGATGCCGCGAAGATACACCCTGTGTTGGTCATCTTCTCGCTGCTCGTGGGGGAGCACTTTTTCCACACCGCGGGCGCGCTCTTGGCCGTGCCGTGCATGTCGATCACGCTGTCGCTGTTCACGCACTTTCGGCAGATCGTCCAGGAGTCGGACCCGGAGCTCCGGGCGGAGCCGCTCACGTCGCTCATGCCGCCGCCGCCCTCGGATCCGCCTCCCCCCGCCGCCGACGAGCCGGAAGAAGAGCCCGCCTGAGCCAGCCTTAGCGAGCAAGGCCGTGAGCGTCTCGGAGCGCGATTTCGTTCGCCGCGGTTGCAGGACGTGGCCCCAGAGGGTAGAGCCCGAGCAGTGGCAGACCCGACGGAAAAGAAGGCCGAGAAGAAGACCGAATCGAAGGCGATCGGCTCGGGGTTGCAAGCGCGCCTCGAGCGCGCCGAAGCGGCCAAAAAGGCGACCAAGAAGAAGAGCGCCGCGGAGTCGCGCGAAGAGATCCGCGATCTCTCGCGTCCGAAGGAGGAGCCCAAGGCCCCGGTCGACCTGAAGAAGGTCTACACCCGGGTCGCGCTCGTGCTCGCGGCGGTCGGCGTCGCGGCGTTCATCGTGCCGCCGCCGTATGGCAACTACGCGAAGGGCGCGTTCGGCGTGCTCCTCGTCGTCGCGGTCGGGGCCGCGATCTGGCTCGATCGCTACGTGAAGAAGACGCTCGCGCTCGGCGCCATCCTCCGCGGAGCCGACTCGGACGAGGGGCGCAAGGAAGCGCTCAAGACGATCGCGGAGAAGTTCGGCAAAGACGACACCCAGGCGCTCCTCGCCCGCGCGCAGCTCGAGATGCAGGAAGATCCGCGGAAGGCGCAGGCCACCCTCGAGTCGATCGATCTCGAAAAGCAAATGGCCCCGATCGCGGGCCAAGTCCGCGCGATGCGGGCGATGATCCACCTCACCCACGGCGAGATCCCGGAGGCGCGCGCGCTCGTGGAGAAGCTCGAGCTCGACAAGCAGCAAGAGCCGAAGACGCGCGTGATGTTCGCGACCGTCGCGGGCGAGGCGTGGGCGCGCAGCGGGCAGGCGAAGAAGGCGCTCGACACGCTCGATCTCTTCAACCCCGACGATCCCGAGAACGAGGAAATTCGCGCTCAAATGTGGCGCGCTCGCGCGTTTGCGTACGCCGCCCTCAGCGACCAAAAGGGCGTCGGCCGCGCGCTCCGAAAGCTCGCCGACTTGAACGTGCAGCTCCTCGGCATGTTCGTCGGGCAGAAGAAAATTCACCCGATGCTCGAGAAAGAAGCGCGCCAGCTCGTTCAAAAGCTCGGCGCCATGCCCCGCCCCAAGATGATGCGCGTGATGAAATGAGGCTGAGCGAGGCGGTCCGAGTACGCTCGCGGCCGAGTTGCTCTCCCGCGGATCCGTGTAACCTGCACACGTAGCACGCTCCGAGCGATGTCGCCGTCCCGACGGGCGGCCCGCTTCCCCAGAGCACCGAACCGCTCAATTCGGTCGGCTTTTCGTCGATTTGCGTCGCCGTCCCTCGTCAGGGACTTGCTGCCCTGTAGCGTCGTGGTTCGTTGCTCCTCCTCGGCTAGCAGCAGCAGGACTCGTCCCTCGTCAGGGACTTGCGGCCCTGTAGCGTCGTCGTCGCGCCTCGCACGGCTCGCAACTCGGCGAAAATCCTCGGTCATCGAGCGGTTCGGTGGTCTAGCCGATGCCGCCGAGGTGGGCGCGCGCACGGGGACGGAGGACGAGCTCGGGGGAGAGCTCTTGGTGGCTCAGGACCGGCACGTCGGGGGCCTCCGTCTCGAGGAGCTTACGGACGAAACGCCGCGTGTCCGGGGACGCGACGAGCACCGGAGCCGCGCCTGCCTCGCGGCACTCCGCGATCGCACGGCCTACCGCGGTCACGAGATCGCGCTGCTGCGCGGGGGGGAGCGCGAGGAACGCGTGCGGGCCTTGACGCGTGATGCCACGGCGCACCGCGTCCTCGACCATCGGGTCCAACATGACGACGTCGAGCTGCGGCGCGCCGCGAGTGAGGCGGAACGTGAGCGCGCGACGGAGGTGACCTCGGACGGCCTCCGCGAGCTCGCGCGCGTCGCGCTCTCCTTCGGCGCGCGATCCGAGCACGTCCAAGATCGCCGCGAGATCGCGGACCGAGACCTGTTCGTCCAAGAGGCGCCGCAACACCTCGGTGAGGAGCTGTACCGTGACCGGCTTCGGCACGACGTTGCGCACGATGGCGGGCGCCGTCTCCGCGAGGGCGTCGAGCAGGCCCTGCACCTCCGAGATGCCCAGGAGCTCCGCCGCCCGTCGCCGCGCGAGCTCCTCCGCCGCACCGAGGATCGCGGCCTCGGCGAGGGCAGGATCGGGCGCCGTCAGGTGCTGGGCAGGTACCTCGAAGAGGAACAAAACGGCTTCGTTTTCGCCTACTTCCGACGATTCGGTGCAGCGAATCGCGGGGAGCGGCAGGCCGAGGTCGGCGAAGATCGTGTCGCGCATGCGGTCGAGACCGGCCGTGACGGCGGCGCCGTGGCTCGCGTAGAGCGCGCGACCGAGCTTCACCGAGAACGGCTCGAGGACGGGCACGAAACGACGGGCGGGCAGAGTCGCGCCGCCCCTCGCGCGAGCGCGCACGATCGTGTACGCGCCGAGCAAGAGCGCGGCCCCGAGCACGACGAAGGGGGGGGCGGGCAGACCGGGCACGATCGCGAGCACGAGGACGAACGCTCCCGTCGTCGCGAGGGCGCGCGGCGAGCCGAACATCTGCGCGAACAGCTCGTCTCCGAGCGACTCGGCGTTCTCTCCCTGCGACGTTCGTGTCACCAAGATTCCCGCCGCCGTGGAGAGGACGAGCGCTGGAATTTGCGAGACGAGGCCGTCGCCGACCGCGAGGAGAACGTAGCGGGCGGCGGCTGCTTCGATCGACATCCCGCGCTGGACGACGCCGACGAGGAGCCCGAAGACCACGTTGACGAGCACGATGACCACCGTCGCGATGACGTCGCCTTTGACGAACTTCATCGCGCCGTCCATGGCGCCGTAGAACTGGCTCGTGCGCCCGAGCACGTCGCGCCGGAGACGCGCCTCTTCCGAGGAGATCCCGCCGGATCGCAGCTCCGCGTCGATCGCGAGCTGCTTGCCCGGGAGAGCGTCGAGAGAAAAACGCGCCGCCACCTCGGCGACTCGCTCGGCCCCCTTCGCGATGACCACGAACTGCACCACGGTGAGCACGGCGAACACCACCGCGCCGACGAGCATGTTCCCGCGCACGACGAACCCGCCGAATGCACGAATCACCGTGCCCGCGTCGCCTTGGAGCAAGATGAGCCGGCTCGAGGAGACGTTCAGCGCCAACCGGAAGAGCGTGGTGAGCAGCAGCACCGACGGGAACGCGGCGAGGCTCAACGTGTCGCGGGCATAGAGCACGAGCACGAGCACGCCGACCGACAGCGCGATGTTCGTCGCGAGGAGCACGTCGAGCAGCCACGTGGGCAGCACGAAGACCAACATCGCGACGGTGGAGAGGACGAACGCCGCGAGATAGAGCTCATTTCGCCCTTTGGAGGCGCGCGGAGCGGGCAGGGAGGGCACGGCCGATACCGTAGTGCAGGAGGCGCGATGTTCCACGCGTCATCGCCCACCCCCCCTCGGTTCGTGGCGACGGAAGAACATGGCCAGAACAAGCGCAAAAGGGGGCACAAAAGGAGGACATCGCGAGCGCCGCTTGCGCCTCGGGTGGCCGCCCGCGCCTCGCGGTGCTGGCCGCGGGCTACGGATAAAGTGGGCGGCCGCCGATTTTGGAACCGCTCGAGTCGACAAGGGGTATACTTTGCCGTCTCACATGGAGCCGCCGCGCACCAGTCAGCCCCCTGCGGACCCAACGCAAGGACCGCGTTCGTTCAAGCGATCGGGCTTCGGCCTTTCGGACGTTGGGCGCAAGCGTAAGTCGAA
>JAAFHV010000393.1 GCA_013297655.1 Myxococcales bacterium
TGAGATCGCGCGGGCGGCGGAGACGCAGGCACGCGCGGCGATCACCACGGGAGGGACCATGACCATCACACGTCTTTCGTGCGCGACGACGCGACTCCACACCGTGCGCCCGCGGAGGTGCCCATGATTCGCGCGGCGACGGGGGCATCCACCGCAGCGTCGTCCGCGACCGCGGTGCGCGAGGCGTGGGCGGCGCTTACCGGCAAAATGGGCAAACCGGGGATCGTCGTCGCGATCGCCACGGTGTCGTATGCGCTCGACGAGATCGTAGGCACTCTCCGCGAGCTCGCCGGCGACGTGCCGTTCCAGGGGGGCACCTCCTGCGGCGGCGTGATGACGGACGAAGGTTTCTTCGGAGTGGGGGGCTATGGGCTCGCCCTCTTTGGACTCGCCGACGACGAGGGGCAGTTCGGCGTCGGTGTCGCGCCGATAGGCAACGACCCGCGCGCCGCCGGAAAAGACGCAGTGAAACGCGCGATGGCGGACGCCGGCTGCGAGGGCGAGATGCCGAGCGCCATCTGGATGATCACCACTCCTGGCGGCGAAGAGGACGTGGTCCGCGGGATCGAGGACGTGGTCGGCCCCAACGTGCCGCTCGTCGGGGGGAGCGCGGCCGACGACACGATCGAAGGCCATTGGCGCCAGCTCTCGAAAGAGGGAGTCCACGAGAACAGCGTCTCCGTGGTCGCCATCTACGCGAGCGGTCGTGTCGCGTGCTCGTTTCACAGCGGGTACGACCCCACCACCCACACCGGCACCGTCACCAAGTCGAACGCGCGCACGATCCAAGAGATCGACGGTAGGCCCGCGGCGCGGGTTTACGACGAGTGGACCTCCGGCGCGATCGGCGACACCCTCGACGCGGGCGGCCCGCTCCTCGCCAAGACGAACCTCCACCCGCTCGGCCGCAAGGTGAGCGAGGTGCGTGGCGTGCCGTATTTTGTCCTGTCCCACCCCGAGCGCTCCTTCGCCGACGGGTCGATGCACCTCTTCACCGACGTGGCCCCGGGCGAGCGTCTCGTGTGCATGACCGGCTCGGTCGACAACCTCGTGGAGCGCGCAGGCAACGTGGTCCGATCGGCGGCGCGGGCGGGCGACTTCGGCGCCGACGACGTCGCGGCGGGGCTCGTCATTTTCTGCGGGGGCTGCTTCCTCACGGTTCGTGAGCGCATCGGCGAGGTGCAGCAAAAGCTGGTGAGCGCGATGGGCAACAAGCCCTTTCTCACCGCGTTCACCTTCGGAGAGCAGGGTCGGGTGGGGGACGCCGGAAACCGCCACGGCAACCTCATGATTTCTGCCCTCCTCCTCGCGAAGTCCTCTTAGCGTTCGGGCGGTAAATGCCCAACGACGACGCCATTCCCGCCGAGCGCTTGCGTGAGCTCCTCCTCGATCTCGAGCAGGCCGAGCGGCGCGAGCGCGAGCTTCGTGTGCAATCCGAGGCGCTGCTCGCCGGCGTGCGCGCCCTCACCGAGGCGACCACGCCAGACGAGCTCTTCGACGGGATTTTACGCACCCTTCGTGAGCCGCTCGGGTTCGACGACGCGTTCGTGCTGCGTCCTTCGCGCGAGTCGAACGTGTCGCGCGTGGCGGCGACGACGAACCCCACCTTGCTCGGGCTGCCCTGGCGGGTGGGGCGTGCGTTCTCTCGTGTGCTCGACTCGGGGCGCGCCGCGGTGCACCTCGACGTGGGCTCGATCGAAGAGTGGCAAAGCCAAATCGAAGCGTTTCGTATCGGCGTAGGCTCCGCGCTCTGCGTGCCGCTGCGTGGGTCGAGCGAGGTCGCGGTGCTCGTGTGCACGCGCCGTGAAGCGCGCGGGTTCCAGCCTTCGCACGAAGAAATGGCGAAGCGGTTCCAGCCCTTGGCGACGCAGGCCCTTCGCGAGGCCGAGCGGGTCGCGCTCGTCGATCGCGCCAACCGCGACATGCGCCTCGTGCTCGACGCGGTCGACCAGGGCCTCCTCACGATCGATCGCGAGGGCCGCGTCGTCGGCGAGATCTCCGGCATGGTGAAGCGTTGGTTCGGCGACGTGGACAAGGGCGCGCTCTTCACCAACGTGCTCGCGCGTCTCTCCGCTTCGGTCGCTTCGGAATGGGAAATGGCGTGGCTGCAGGTGGTCGACGACGTGCTCCCGCTCGAGGTCGCCCTCGACGTGATGCCGAGTCGCCTCGAGACGAAAGAGCGCACTCTCGTCTTCACTCTTCGCCCGGTGGGCTCCGAAGAGTCGTGGTCACGCATGCTGGTCGTCGTGTCCGACGTGACGGCAGCCCTCGAGCGCGAACGAACCGAAGAGGCGCGCCGCGAGCTCGCCGCCGTCATGGTCCGCATGGTCCGCGATCGCGCAGGATTCGTCGCGTTCTACGGTGAAACGCGGGACACGATAGCCGCCCTCGCGCATGGCACCGTCGGCGACGAGACGGCCCAGCTTCGCCGCCTTCACACCCTGAAGGGGAACGCCTCCATCTCGGGCCTCACCACGTTGGCGCGCATCGCGCACCATATCGAAGAAAGGCTCCGCGAGGGCGACGCGGGGAGCGCGCCCTATGCCGCCCTCGTGGCCCGCTGGGATGCCCTCGAGGCGGAGCTTTCGCCGCTTTTGCCCTCGGCGAGCACGGGAATCGCGATTACCGACGAGGAGCACGCTTGGCTCGTGGAGGAGCTCCGTGAGTCGAACGCGCCGCCGAGCCTCTGCGCCGCCGTCGCGTCGTGGAAGCGTGAGTCGATCGGCACGGTGCTCGAGCGGCTCGCCGAGCAAGGTCGTGCCCTCGCCACGCGCCTCGACAAGGGAAGCATCTCGATCACCACCGAGTACGACGAGCTTCGCCTCGACGGCCCTACGTATCGGTCGTTTTTTGCTGCCCTCGTTCACGCCGTTCGCAACGCGATCGACCACGGGATCGAGGGCGCCGAGGCACGTTCGATGGCCGGAAAAGCCAAGGGTGCCATCGTGTTGCGCGCCAAGGTGCGCGGCGACGAGCTCGAGGTTCTCGTGGAGGACGACGGGGGTGGTATCCCGTGGTCAAGCGTCGCGGAGCGCGCGATCGCGCTCGGCCTTCCGCACGCCACGCGCGCCGAGTTGAGTGCCGCGCTCTTCGCTGACGGCCTCACCACCCGCGACGAAGCGGAGGAGATCTCCGGCCGCGGCGTGGGCCTCTCCGCGCTCCGCGCCGCCACCGTCGCGTTCGGCGGCGACGTGACGGTGGAGAGCGAGCCGGGCAAGGGCACGCGCGTGCGCTGCGTGGTGCCGATTCGCTGAGAGGAGGTCGCCGCTATGGCGCCCTGGCCCCTTTCGCGCTCGTGATCTCAGGCTCGGCTCGGAACACACCGACCCAGGAAGCCCGCGGGGTCGCACTGAATGCAGCTCGCGACGAACTCCTCAGCCGAGGAGGCGACCTTCGCTGCAAGGTCGAGCGCCACTGTGTCGACGAGGAAATCGGCCTGGCTCGAAACCGACAGCTCGAAAAAGTCGACGTCGTACTCTTCGAAGTTGTCGTAGCTCTCGGCGATCTGCTCGAAGTTCGAGGTGCCGAGGAATACTTCGTGATTCAGGTGCACGATGCTGCCCCGATGGTTGCCGTGAAGTACCTCGGCGTACTGATCACCGCCGTAGCCCTTTCCAATGGAGAAGAACCATTTGCCCAAAGCGCGAATGCGATGTTGTGCGGCAGGCAGCTCTGCCACGGTGAAGAGCTGGGCGATGTCGAGCGTCGTCTCCGAGTCCGCGCCCATCGTGAGGTAGCGTTGCCGGTCCGCGCCCTCTTCGAGCGCAAAGAACCGAAAGCCGTTTTGGGTTCGGAGGAACGCCGCGTACGCAGTCGAGAAGGCAAACCGTTCTTCGAGCTCCGTCACGGCCGCGTCAGCGGGGATCTCGCCAAAGGGGTTCGGGAAGAGAACGCGCGAAAGCTGGGTCATGCCGCACTATCGATGTGCGGAGTGCGCAACGTCAATCCAAACGCCGAGCGCGGGAGCACGCTTTGCCGAATGGGCACGGTAGGGCCCGGTCTCCGCGTTCGCGAAGCGCGTGCGTTGGCGAATGGCCCGCGTCGTCGAGGTGCGTTCGGGTCATCGCGCACGTAGGCGCTTTCGAGCGCTACGTCGCCGCCGTCTCACCCTCGCTCAGTCGCGCTCGCTCCGACTCGAGGTGCGCGCGGGTGGGCCCTTCCGGGAGCGACGAGACGGCCTTCGCGAGGTCCGAAATGGCACCTTGGCGATACCCCTTTTGCTCGCGGAGATAGGCGCGGCACGCGAGGGCGGGCACGAACGACTCAATCTGTTCCACATCGAGAATATTCAGCGCCGCGATCGCCGCGTCGACGCTCGCGACCTTCGAGACCACGTAGGCGCGAGCCACGATGACCCCACGCGTCGGCGCGACGTGAAGGAGCCCCTCGTAGAGGTGGGCGATCGCTCTCCAATCGATCGCGCCGGTACGCTTTCGGTCGGCGTGCACCGCGTGAATGGCCGCCTCGAGCTGAAAGCGACCGAACCCTCCGTAGCTCGCGGCGCGCTCGAGCCACTTCGAAGCACGGTAAATGAGCGTCTCGTCCCACAGCCGCGGGTCCTGATCTTCGAGCGGCACGAACGACTTTCCGTCGGCCGTGCGGCCCGCCGCCCGCGAAGCAGAGAACGATATCAGCGCCGCGAGCCCCAGCGCTTCGGGCTCGTTCGGCAGCAGCGACGCGAGGAGATCGGCGAGGTACATCGCCTCGATGCCGCGATCGCCGAGACGGTGCTCTTCGACGGTATCGAACGCGTCGTCGAAGCCGGCGCAGAATACGCCGTAGACCGCCTCCAGCACGGCGTCGAGGCGCTCGGGCCACTCTCGCCGCTCGGGAATGGCGAACGGAATGCCGGCGTCGCGAATCTTGGTTTTGGCGCGCACCAAGCGCTGCGCCATCGTCGCGACGGGAGTGCAGAAGAGCGGCGCGATCTCTTTGACCTCGAGGCCAAGAATCGTCTGCATGACGAGCGGGGCTCGAATCGTGTCGTCGAGGGACGGGTGCGCGGCGGCGAACATGAGCTCGAGTCGACGGTCGTGTGCCGCACCGTCCTCCCCTTCGAGGTCGTCGGCCCCTTCGGCGACAAGATCCATCAGGCGCCCGTCGTCGTCGTAGAGGCTCTTCCCGCGGGCGTGAAAGTGGGAGCGACGAACGTCCAACATGTAGTTTTTGGCGACACGAACCACCCAACCTTCGGGATTTGTGGGTATACCCTCGCGGGGCCAGGACTCCGTCGCGGCACGATAGGCGTGCGCCAACGCGTCTTCTCCGGCGCCGATGTCACGAGAGGCCGCCGCGAGGAGCGACAGCAGGCGACCGTGTGACTTCCGAACGAGCGCGTCGAGGGCGGCATCCGCGTTCATGGGCTCGGGGCACTCTACCACCCCGAGCCACGACGCAGGCGCTCCTCGACTCCTTGCTACTCGGCGCCCTTTTGCCCCTGCGGCATCGCCGACGCGCGAATCTCGATGACTCCATACTGCGCCGCCGGGCATTTCTCCGCCCAGGCAAGGGCCGCGTCGAGGTCGGGCACTTCGATGACGAAGTAGCCACCGAGCTGTTCTTTGGTCTCCGCGAAGGGGCCGTCTTGGACCTTCTTGGTGCCTCCGCGGAGCGAGAGCGTGGTCGCGGTGCTCGTGGGCTGGAGCCAATCCGTGTCGACGAAGACCCCGGCCTGGCGCAAGGCGCCGATGTATTGCC
>JAAFHV010000394.1 GCA_013297655.1 Myxococcales bacterium
CGCGACGAAGGGCGCACCGCGGCTTGGCTAGCACGAATCGTCGAGCGGCAGGCGCGCGACGGCGTTCGCGCGCTCCAGCGGGCGCTCCGGCACACGGACACGGCGGTCGACCTCGAGCGGATCGCCGGTCCGCCGACAGCGACAGAGTCCTGCGTGTGCGCGCTCGCGCAAGTCTCGGCGCTCCGCCCCACCTACAGCGAGGTGGTGCTACGGGTCGATGAGGCAGGCGAACCGCTCGCCACCGTCGCGCAAGCGCTGGGCCTCTCCGTGAACGCGCTTACGGTTCGGCTCTTCCGCGCGAGGGGCGCCCTCCGCGCGCTCATCGCCAAGCACTGCGGCGCCTCCAAGCGGTCTCTCGGCGCTTGCTCATGCGCCGAGCGAGGGACGTGCGCGCAGGGCGAAGCGGGCTCGGGCCGACGATGACCCGACCGTCTCGAAAAGTTCAGCGCGAGTGTCACACTTTGCAGCCGCGGCGCTACCTGCGGGGTTGGTGCAATCCATGCTCGGCGCTCGCGCGTACCTAGCCGAATCCGGAATCGCTCTCAGACAACCCATTGCGCGGCGCTCGCCGCGAGGTAGACCCGCATGATGAAGCTCGACGCGTGGAAGGTGTGCGGAGCGATAGCGCTGCTGGGTAGCGGCTGCGCCTCCGAGGCGGTCGTCGGTGAGCCCCCGGTCGAGGCCCCAAAGGTCCCCGAAGCGCCGAAGGCCCCCAAGCTCGGCAGCGGCGACGGTAGCCCCGCCAGCGTCAACCTCACCGTCATCGCGACGGCGGCGGACGGCTTGAAGGTCCCCACCGACCTCGACTTCAACCCGATGCGTCCGACGGAGCTCTGGATCGTCAACTTCACGGACGACAGCGTCGTGACGATAGAGAGCGCGACGACCGACGACCGCAAGCCCCTTCGTCGGCGTGACGCTGCAGCGGCCCACTTCATGCCAAGTCCGACAGGCATCGCGTTCGGCGCCGAAGAGACCACGTTCGGCATCCCCGGCACGTTCGCCGCTTGCGGAGCATCGAGGAACGAGAAGGCCAACGGTAAAGCGAACGACTTCATGGGGCCCGCGCTCTGGTCTTCCGACGCGACCGTCTACGCGAAGAAGGATCCGATCGGGCTCGGCTCGCATCTCGACATGCTCCACAATACGCCGCTGTGCATGGGCATCGCGCACGAGACCGCCAATCGGTATTGGGTCACGGGCGGGTTCAACAAGAGCATCGACCTTTACGACTTCAAGCGAGACCACAACATCGGTCAAGACGACCACTCGGATGGGGAGTCGTTCCAGTTCGCGCGCGGACAGCTAGGCTACGTCCCGAACGTACCGAGCCACCTCGTGTACCGGCCGGCTGACAAAATGGTCTACGTAGCCGACACCGGCAACAAGCGGATCCTGCGCTTGGACCCCGGCACGGCCGCGGAGGCGGGGAAAGTTCGAGCCAAAGAGAAAATGGCGGTCGCCGTCGAGATGGACGGCGCCACCCTCACCGATCTCGTCCCGCCGACCGCGGGCCTCGATCAGCCGTCAGGCATCGCGCTCGACGGAACGATGCTCCTCGTGTCCGACCACGCAACGTCACGGATTACCGCCTACTCGCTCGAGGGCAAGGAGCTACAACGACTCGACACCGGGCTTCCCGCGGGCTCCCTCGCTGGGCTCACCGTGGGCCCTGACGGCAAAGTCTACTTCGTGGACATGCTCGAGAGCCGGGTGCTCCGGATCGATCCCAAGTGACCGTCGCTCCTCCCTTTCCGCGCGCTCCCGGCTTCATCCTGCTCGGCCTCTCGATCGTGATGGCGACCCGGGTCTTCGCGGGCTGCTCGTCGGGCGTCGACGCCGATCCGTCCGCGGACAGTGGCGCCGACGCATCCGGTGAATCGGGCCGAGCCGCACCCAAGTCGTTGTGCCTCGACGGAAAGCCTGCGCCCTACCCGACGGACACCAAAGTAGATCTGTTCGGCACGATGCCGCCGCTCGAGCTCCCGAAGCTCGGGGGCGGCATGTTCGCCTTCGCGAGCCGGTTCGAGCCATGCGCCGCGCGTTCGCGGATCCTCTTGTTGCGCCAGACGGCGTCGTTCTGCGGAACGTGCTTGTGGAGCCAAGCCCACACGAAAGACGTGGTGCCAGCCGAGCTCACCGACCGTGTCGAGCTGGTCGACCTGGTCGTGTCGGACAAGAACAACGTGCTCGTCCGCACCGCGGCCGATGTCACGCGTGCAGCGAAGGAGCTCGGCGAGCACGCGCCGATCGTCGCCGCGGATCCCGACTACACGCTTCAATCCGTCGGCCTCGGCGACCGCCGCTTGCCCTTCTATGTGCTCATCGACTCCCGTACGATGCTCATCCGGCGCTTCCTCGCCGATCCCGAGCCCGAGACGCTATCGAGCACGATCCGTCGCGAGGTCGCGATCCTCGATGGCGTCGCGCCGCCGAAGTTCGAGCCGATCAAGTACGAGGACGACTACTTCCCGACCAACCACTGGGACATGTTGCACGACATGACGCTGCCGGGGCCGGCGCCGAAAGACCCCACGAACGCCGTGGCGGACTTGCCCGCCGCGGCGGCGCTCGGCAAAGACCTGTTCTCCGATGTTCGACTGTCGCCCACGAGCAATGTGTCATGCGCCACGTGCCACGCACCAGACAAGGGATTTGCCGACGGTCGCCCGAAAGGGCTGGGCGTAGCGGAAGGTGACCGCAACACTCCGAGTATTCTGTACGCGTCCCACGCTCGGTTCCAGTTTTGGGACGGGCGTGCCGACACCCTGTGGCTGCAGGCGACTGGACCCATCGAGAACCCCGCTGAGATGGGCTCGACCCGGCTGCACGTCGCCCATCGAATCTTCTCCACCTATCGCGCGCGATACGAAACGATCTTTCCCGCCGACCCGCTCCCTCCCCTGGATGACCTCACGAGGTTTCCTCCGGCGGGCAGGCCCGGAGACGCGAGCTGGGACTCGATGCGCGCGGACGACAAGGCCGCCGTTACGCGGATCTTCGTTCACGTGGCGAAGGTCATCGCGGCCTTCGAGCGGACGTTGAGCGCGAAGCCGAACGCGCTCGATCGCTATATTGGCGGCGACCTCGCAGCGCTTACGGTCGAGGAGAAGGTGGGCCTCCACACGTTCTTCACGGCGGGCTGCGCGCAGTGCCACTACGGCCCGCGCCTGACGGACGACGCGTTTCACAACATTCGCTTCGAAACGGGGCGCAGAGACGGACGGGCCGATCCGGGGGCGTCGATCGGCCTCCCGGCGCTCCTCGCAAACGAGCTCCGGAAGCCTGCGTACGCCGATGGCCCCTTTCCGGAGGTCTCGCTACCGACCGATCTTCGCGAGCTGGAAGGGAGCTTTCGCACGCCGCCGCTCCGTGGTGTGACGGCGACGGCGCCGTACGGCCACGGAGGGACTCTGCCGCAACTGGCCGACGTAGCAAAGCACTACGGAACGGCGGGTCTGCTCGAGACCGATCCGCGCGCCGCGGGGAGGACCGAAGGTTGGGTGCCCAGCTTCGTCGAGCAGCACGAGCGTGAGCTGGTCCCGGCGATGCGCCTGTTCTCGGGCGAGGTCGTGGTCCCGTGACGGAACGGGTCGGCTCGCCTGCCGATTGAAACTCCCGACCTAACTCTCCAGCGTTCGAAACCTCACGGTCCGTGCTTCATGTGCGGGCCGTGTTCGATTTCGGCGCTCGTGTGAACCTGCTCGCGGACAGGGTATTCTGGGGTCGATGGCGCGGCCGAGCGAGACGACGGGGGGCTTCGAGGGCACGCTCGTCGTGGGCCGCTTCCTCGTCGCCTTCGTGGGCCGGGGCGGACGGTCGGACCTTCATTCGCACCACGCGGTTCAAATCGTCGTCAGTCGCGAACAGCCCTTCGTGCTCACGACGGCGGGCGCCACGTGCCGCGTCCGCGCGGCGTGTGTGCCCGCGGGTGAGGAGCACGCGTTCGACGCGACGGAGGCGGAGATCGCGCTCGTTCTCGTCGATCGTCACCACGCACGCGGGCCGTCGTTGGACGCCGCCGTACGTGCGACGACGATACCGCAAGCGGAGGTCACGCTCGCCAATGTGGCGTTCCCGACGCCGGAGCCTCGCGACGCGCTACGCGCAGCAGGGGCGTGGATCGATGCCCTCCTCGGCGCGGCACCACCGCCAGCGCGCATCTCGCACGCCGTGCGAATCGCGATCCGGTATCTCGAGGACGCGATCGCAGCGCACCAGACGCCATCGCTCGAAGACGCGGCGGCGTCGGCGGGGCTTTCGCCTACGCGGCTCACGCACCGGTTCAGCGCGGAGGTGGGCGCGCCGTTCCGGGCCCTCGTCCCGTGGCTGCGCATCGCACGCGCCGTGTCGGAGATCGCGAAGAGGGATCCCCGCCACGGAGGGCGCGCGCTCACGGAGGCGGCGCACGCCGCCGGCTTCGCGGATCTCGGTCATATGTCGCGAACCTTCCGCAACGCGTTCGGGCTCCCACCGGCGGCGTTCTTCGGCTCGGCGAGCGTGGTCTCGTTGTCCGACACGAGCGCGTGACCGCTCGATCCAAGCGTCAGCCGCGAACAGCGCGCAACCTGATGGGCAGGAGACATGCCCATGCGTTACCTCGAGACGACTGCAATCCTGGACTTCGACTCTCCGACCCTCGTCGCGCTCGTCGCGTCGCGTGGATGGAAGGGCCTGCCGGAGCGGGCGCGCATCGGCGCCGTGTACCGCTTCGTGCGTGACGAGATCGCGTTCGGCTACAACCGAACGGACAATCTCAGCGCGTCCGAGGTGCTCGCCGATGGATATGGTCAATGCAACACCAAGACGAACCTGCTGATGGCGCTCCTGCGCGCGGTCGGTGTCGCGTGCCGCTTCCATGGCGCCACCGTAGCGAAGCGCCTTCAAAAGGGGGTCGTTCCGGCGTGGGCCTATCCCGTTGCGCCGCCGAGTATTCTTCACGGGTATGCGGAGGTGTTGTTCGAGGGGAGGTTCGTCGCGCTCGAAGGGGTCATCTTGGATAGCGACTACCTCGACGGGCTTCGGGCGCGGTTCCCGGAAGAAAGCGGCGCGTTCCTCGGCTTCGGGGCCGGGACCGAGAGCCTCGTGGCCCCTGTGAACGAGTGGAAGGGGGACGACACGTACATCCAGAGGACCGGGGTGGACTCGGACTTTGGTGTGTTCGACTCGCCAGACGAGTTCTATTCCGCCAAGGGGACGAACTTGAGTGGCGTGCGGGCGTGGCTCTACGAAAGATGGATACGGCACGCGATGAATCGGCGGGTGAGGGCGATCCGGCGGGCGCGCGCTCTGTGCGATGTGGAGGTCGTCACGAGCCACTGAGCGGACCTTCATGGACGGTGCGTGCAGGTCGCAAGGACCCCTCGCAACGTAGCGAGACGGCGCGGTGGGCCGGGGCCCGTGGAAAAGGCCAGCTCGCGGGATTCCTATTGTGCCAGTGGGCGGGGGCGGCCTCAAGGGTTCGCGCCTTCGGCGCCGCTTCGCGCCCTTGACCCCGCCCCCGCCCACCGGCGCGGCGCGTTTGCGCCCGCTCACGTTGGAGAGCGGGGCAAAGGAGAATCCCATGTTGCAAATTCAAGCCATCGCGGTGGAGATGATTCGGCACTTGCGGACGCCACTCGTGCAAATCGAAAAGGCAGATAAAGACCTCGGGCG
>JAAFHV010000397.1 GCA_013297655.1 Myxococcales bacterium
TCGCTGGCGAGATGTGCGCCGAGCTCGAAAAGCTCAGCGCGACGTCGCCGCGTCCCGCCGCCCGATCCTACTCCGTCGCGTGACAGGACCGTCGGCGCTCGGCCACGAATCGGACCGGCCTTGAGCACCCGCAACGCCATACCAGCGTTATGCGGTTGTCGCCGTAGAGGCTAAGAATGCGGTCTACGCGAAACCACTTGAGAGTGCCGCTCTTGTGGCACGTCGCCATGAACCGCGCGGGCGGCCCCACCGAAACCTTGTGCGGCGAAGCCGCGCGCGACTCCATCTGCCCGCGGCTCGCCGAGTAATACCGAAATACGAGAACCTCCCCCAGCGCGGCCGCATCCTCCACCAGCGAGAGCGACTCCTCCTCTCGCTCCGCGAGCAACGGCGCGAGCACCGGGCTCGGGCGCGGCGCCACCCGCGCACGCCCCTGCAGCACCCGCGAAACAATGCGGTTGCGCGCCGCCCCATTCGGCAGTCGCGCGAGCAAACGCAGCAGGTCACCCAGCTCAGGAACGCGATCGAGGCACCTCGCTCGAGTCGAGCTGCACCGCGTCCGGGAGCCACTTCTTCGGCACGCTCCAATACACCTGCGGCGGGTCCTCCTCCTTCTCCAGCGGCACCCCCGCGCTCTGCATCTCCAAGAGCTTCTTGCGAAGTTGCGGCACGCCAATATCGAGCACCCTCGCGAGCTCGGCCTGCGCCCACGTCGACCGATTGATGAACGCGATCACCAGCGCGAGCGCGGTCTCGGACCCCGTCTTCCTCCCCATGGTGCCTCCACGAACGAGCCAAAGCCGCAGCAGCTCAATCCCCAACCGTCGACAACCGCCGAGTGGACACGCGGCGTTTCGTCTCGTCAACGAGGTAGCCGCGGCCCTCCGTGTCGGACACCGTCACACCCCGACTCAATCGCGCCACGGTGGCGTTCCTCAACGAAATGTCGCGCCACTTTTGGCTCGACCCGATCAGGATCCCCCGAGGAATCGGAAGGCGTGGTCGGCGGAGTACGCCCCGGGCCAAAACCTTGCCAACACGCACTCCGCCTTCGCGCCGCGTCGCCCAATCGCAAAAGTTCGCGACGCACCGTGGCCAAAGCGCGTCATCTTGGTCCGCGGTCTTGAGCGACGCTCGCGGCGCCCCATGGAGGGTGAAGCCATCGAGCGCGACGCACGACGGGGGCTATCGCTCTAAAGGCAGCGCGACTCGCTCGATCGCTTCTGCGGCAGCAGACGGTTTCACCGGGACGGCCTTCTTCAACGAGAGCTCTGGAGCGACGCTTCAGGATTCGGCGTCGTCCTCGTCGGGATCATCCTCCCAGGCGCCGATGCACGCGGGGACGTGACCGACGTATCCGTAGACCGTCGCGCCCGCCCAAATCACAGTGCGATCGCCGGCGGCGGTGACCCATAGCGCTTCGTCGTCTTCGGAGGGGGCGAAGCCGGCTTCCCGAAGCGCGCGTTCCTCGGCTGCGCCAGCGCGATCGGTCGCGAGCAGGAGCTTGACCAAGCCGGCGGCAAACGGCGTCGTCGCTCCATCGAAGCGACGGGTCGTGCCCCAGGCCATCACCTCGGCATCCGCGCTGGCGAGCACCGCAAAGCGGGCGAGCGTCGGCAGGCTCGCAAGGGACGACCGCGCCGAATCGCGATCGATCGGGCCCCCCTCCACCGAGAATTCGAGCTGGCCGTCGGGGAACAGGACGACCGTCTCCGCGCCTCGCGTGAGCGTCGTCGCGTGGGGACTCTGGTGCGACGTCCATCCGGGGGCATCCTCGGGAACGGGCGACGGCAGCGCCGTCCTCGCCGTCACGAGGAGCTTCGAAGACCGCGCAAAGCGGACGACCTCGACGCGCAGAAACGCGAGGGGGCCACTGCGTACGAAGGCGGGGAGCAAGCTCCCTGTTGAGTTGGGCCCGCCGCTGCCAGCGAAATGGCCGGTCGACGCCGACGGACGGGCCCCAGGATCCGAGGCTTCCCAGAAGCGTGATGCCGTCGCAAGGAGGGTCTCCATTTCCCATCCGTTATCACGGCTTCGTGACGTCTCCGCTTCGGTTCCGCGGAGACGCGCGGCGCACGCTCGGGATCGCGTCGTTGTCGATCCGGGCAAGGAAGAAACGGCCCTGCCCCTCCCCCACACCCCACGCCGCGAGGATCGTGAAAGACGGGTGCCCGGCGATTTCGAGGAGCGTCGATGCCGTCGGCGTTACCGCCGCTCGCTTCGTCGTAGGCGGCGGCCCTGCGCGCCCTGCGCCGCCAGGGTCGCCCGCCAGCTCGCGAGGTGCGAGCAGACGGTCTCACCGGCACGGCCTTCTTCCGCGAGACCTCCGAGGCGAGCGGGTCGTGTGGCTCAGCGATCGTGGAATACCGCTTCGACGAGGTGTCCCTCCGGGTCGCGGACGGAAGCGCCGTAATGGCCAGTCGTGGGGCGAATGCCAGGTTCCCCGGCGTCGACACCGCCGTGACGGAGCGCCGCCGTGTAGAACGCATCGACCGCGGCACGGGAAGGAGCGATGAACGCGAGTGGGTAATCGGGCTGCGCCGGCCGGGAGCGAGGCCGCTGTTTGATCGCGAGGCGGCGCTCGCTCGCTTTCGTGCCGTATCCAATGGCGTTCTCCGAGGTCCACGCGCGCGCGAAGCCGAGAGCGCCGAGCGCGGCGTCGTAGAAGGTCGCCGCGACGGGGAGGGAGAGCACCCCGAGGGAGAGCGCGTCCTGGAGGCTGAACTGTGCGGCGAGCGCGTCGCTGCGCTCGCGGGGAAAGTCGATGAGCGCGCGAGGGTCGTTCTGCGCTCCGAGCTTCCACACGTAGTCGAGGAGCGCGGATACGGTGCTGCCGATGCGCTCCGAGTCCGAAAAGGACAGGTGGTCGTACCAGGTATAAATGCCATTCGTCGCGTCGAGGTGGACGTCGTCGGCGCCGTTGTCGTGGTACGAGAGCACGAGGGTGTTTTGTGGAATGCCGAACTTTGCGTTCGCCTCGGCCACCTGCCACTCGGCGAGCGGCCGGATGCCGGACCAGCCCCTGCCGGTATCGAGATCGGCCCACAGGTGGATGCCGTCGATCTGCCGAAGGAGCGCGACCAGATCGGCAGGGAGCGGGGTGCTCGGGTGTCGGCTCTGCCACTCGGCGATCGTCTCTGCGGAGAGACCCGGCCCCACGAGATGCGCCGAGGTGCGGTTCTTTAGCTCGTAGCGCCGATCGGGGTGCACGAGCATGGGCATGAGCGGCCCACCGCGGGCGATGAGCGCGCGAAGCTCCGGCCCCGGGATCGAGACCTCGTGGGTGACGGTGATCGGGGTTTGCGCTCGCACGAGCTCGAGGAGACGTTCGGGGGTCATGGGGTACTGCGGGCAAGAGTAGCGCGTACCCGTGGGGAACGGTGCTCGCGCGTTCCGAAGGCGCAGGCGTGCCCTCGCGAGGCAGCTATTCTTCTCCAGATGGCGAAAATTGGAGGGCGCCGCGCGTGAGTTACCGTTACTTCGCGCTGCCCGAGCGAGATCCATCCCTCGTCGCCGTGCTCGTCGGAGAGGAGGCTCGTACCATTCGACCATCCCTCGATGCCGAGCGACTCGCCTCGCGGATTCTGGGCATGGACTCGGGGTTCGCGCGGATCGAGCTCAGTCGAAGGGCCAAAGCGAAGCTCTGGCTCAGGAGCCTGGCTGCGCGCGTGGTGCCTTCGAGGTGGGCTCGCGCGGCAAAACACGCACTCGAGACCAACGAGCTTCGGATGGAACGAGACCTCGGTTACATCCTGGTCCAGGTATCGCCGCGCGGCGTCGTCGTGTTGCACGGAAAAAAGGTGGGCGCGAACCTCCAGCGCACGGTCGAGAAGCTGCTCGCGCTCCTCGAGGAGGAGGGGCTCTTCGTGTGGATTCCGTCTTCGGAGCAGTGGCTGAAAGAGTGGTAGTCGTCGCTGCCGGCGAACGTGTTGGGTGAGCGGTTCGAACGAGCCTCCTCGTCCCGACTCGCTTCGGTGCGACGGGCAGAGCGGCGGTGGCGTTGCTTCCAACGCTCCTGCGGTGATATCCCTTCTGTCCGATGAACCCCAGCGCCGAGCATTTGTGGAGTGTGCTCCAGGGAGAAAATCAGGGCTATCCCATGATCGTACGGCGGAACGACAGCGCTCCTTCGCTCGTGCGGCCGGATCTTTGGCCGATTCGCATCGGGGTCGCGATCCCTCTACGCGCGCCGCAAGCCAATGGGTTTCCGAGCGCGGCGGAGAACGAGGAGCTCGCGCCGCTGGAGGATCGCGTCGCGATGGCAGCGGGGTATCGTGCCATTCTGGTGCTCGTGATCACCACCTCGGGAATGCGAGAGCTCGTGCTCTATGCGCAGACGGGGGATTGGATTGCGTCGTTTCACGCCGAGTTGATGGCGACCATTCGAACGCACGAAGTTCAGTGCATCGCGGAGGCCGATCCGACCTGGGAGGTCTATCGGTCTTTCTCGAGCTGACCTGCGCGACCATGGTGGCAACGCCGGTTTGCGCGGAAACGAACGCCGTGCTTGTGGACGTGCTTGTGGAGAAACTTGCCGTCCGGGTAACGTGATTTGTTCTGATGAACCACCCTTCGGCTTCGCGCCGGCTCGCCAAGCTCATGGCGCTCGCGTTCTTCGTATACGGCGGCTGGGCGGGGTGCGCGAACGCCAGTCACGGCGCGTTCGTCGCTGCCCGTTCGTTCTCGGTGCAGGGGTTTTCCAGCGCGACGACCACACTTCTCATGGCCAAGGCTCGCGCTCTTCGTTCGTGAGCGGGCTCGCTGCGTCACGGCAAGCGAGTGCCACTCGTCGTTCAACGAGGCCGCCGTTCTTGCCGCGATCGGCTGGGGCGAGGCGCTCTGTAACCCGCAACCCATACCCATCCACACCCTCCCGTGCCATGCTCGTCCCGTGCGCAGCATGCTCCTCCTTTGCGCCGGCCTCCTCTGCTTCGCGGCCGCCTGCGTCACCGACAACGCCACCCTCGTCGCGAGGGCGAAGACGCAGAACGAAGCTTCGTACGCTGCCGCCGAGCACGGGCTCTTCGCTCGTGGTTACCGGCCGGCGAACGTGCCCACTCGCACGCTGAAGCTAAAGGGATTGAACGACGGGTGTCAGGGCGAACGAACGCGCGGCGCCTCCGAGCCGGTCGAGGTCGAGGGCGGCGCGGTCAAGGGCACGACGACCTACGAGGCCGCTTGTGCGCTGGTGTCGGCGCGCGCAAATCAGCTCGTGGTGCAGCTCGATGGCGAGCCGCGCGCGACGGTGCTCACGCGCGCTCGTTACGGTGCGTATGCGCTGGCGCCATCGGGAGCGCTCGTTCGATACGTGCTCGCCCCGCAGGTGAAGGAGAGCAAACGCGGTTACCTCGAGGGGGTCAGTTGCTGCTGCAGCGCTCCGCAGCCAATCACCGGGCAAGAGCCAATCGAAGTGTTCACCGGCCCCGACCCCGCGCGGGAGGACATCGTCGTTCCGTACGATATCGTCGACGTTACGCTGTGCGATCCGAAGGCGCCGCAGTAACCCTCCGCCCGTGGCCAAAGGGGCGAAGGTGGTTCATGCCGTCGTCCCTGCTGTAG
>JAAFHV010000395.1 GCA_013297655.1 Myxococcales bacterium
CTCGCGCGCGTATTTGCTGCGATTCGTCCGGTTCAAGAGAGCCACGCCGCGCGGATCCGCACTCTCTCCGAGCCGGGCGCGCCGAAGAACAGGCTCCGCGGCGGCCTCTCCCCCGCGGCGCTCCGTAGGGTTCAGCTCTTCGTTATGGCCCACTTGGCGAAGCCGATCCGGCTCGCGGATCTTGCCAGTCGCGCGGGGCTCAGCGCTTTCCACTTCTCGCGCGCGTTCAAGGCCACCATGAGCACGACTCCGGGCGCTTATTTGCAGTCCGTGCGAATCGAGCACGCCGCGCGGCTGCTCCGCGAGACCTCGTATCCACTCGCCCGCATCGCCTCGGACACGGGGCTCGGAAGCCAGAGTCGCTTCACCACCGCGTTTCGGAGGCACACCGGATTGACGCCTGCGGTTTACCGCCGAGGGGACTGACGCGCGACGTCTCTCCCGTCGATACCCGCGTTCGTGCAGTTGGCTCTCAATTGCACGAGGCGCTTTGTCTTGACCCGATTCGACTTTTCGCGAAGTTGTGCGCGCGATGCAAACCGGTCTTTTTGCTCCGATGTGGCTCGGTGTCGCGCTCGCGGCCTCTGCCCTCGCCGGTGCTTGTTATTCCGGCCCGAGCCTCGGTGAAGGGCGCGATGCGCCGGGGACGGGCTCGCCGCCCGCGCGCGAGGCAGGTGCCCCTTCACTCACGGGTCTGCCCTGCGACGTGAGGAACCTGCTCGTCGCCGAGTGTCTCTCGTGCCACGCGAGCCCGCCGAGCCGCGGGGCGAAGACGGCGCTCACCTCGATCGAAGACCTCAAAAAGGAATTCGAGGGCAAGCCGCTCGGATTGCTCAGCGTCGAGCGTATGAAGGACAAGGCGTCGCCGATGCCGCCTACGGGCCTGCTGTCGGCGCAGCAGATCGAGGCGTTCGAGAAGTGGGTCGCGAACGGAATGCCGGCTGCCTCGTGCGGCGAGACCGCCCCTCCGGCGACGGAGCATCCGATCGTCTGCACCAGCGGCAAGATCTGGGGGAGCGCGGGAACGACGCCGCCGCCGAAGCCCAAAGACGACGATGATGACGATGATGACGACGACGATGACGATGACGACGAGTGGGACGACTCGCCGCTCATGAATCCCGGCCGCGCGTGCATCGATTGCCACGTAAAGGACGATGGTCCGCGCCTCGCGTTCGGCGGCACGATTTACCCCACGATCCGCGAGCCGGACGATTGTTATGGCACCAATGGCCTGCGTGTCCCGCTCCGCGTCGTCGTCACCGACGCGAACGGCAAAGAAGTGACCGCGATCGTGAACGAGACTGGCAACTTCTTCCTCGAGTCGAAGCAGAACGCGCTCGCCTATCCGATTCGCGCGAAGGTCGTCGGTAGCGCCGGCGAACGCGTGATGCGCGACCCCGTCGCGCACGGCGACTGCAACGCCTGCCACGCCGTCACCAACGCCAAGGCGCCGGGCCGCATCCTGGGTCCGTGAGCGCCTGACCGGTGCTCGCCGGTCGCCCTTGCGCGACGCCGCGACGCCGCGACGCCGCGATGCGAGCGAGGCTCGCGTGCGCGGTGCTCGTCGTGCTCACGCGATCGACGCGCCGGAGACGCACGCATGCGCCGAACGAGGCTTCGTCCTTGACTTGATGATGAATGTCATTTTCAATAAGGAGAAGGCGCAGCGACTCGTCGTGGCTGCCGCCTCTTCCATCGTCGGCGCGAGAGCCCGCGCTGCCCACTTCGCGTCCGCCGAATCTTCGCAATGCCGAATGGCAACGAACGACGCGCCGGAGACCCCATGAAAAAGCCACATTCTCTCGACGAAGCCGGTCTCCAACGTGCACTCGCGGCGCTCCGTCGGGTCGTCCGGGAGAAGGGACTCCGAGCCTCCAGCGCGCGGGAGCGGGTCGCGCTCGCGGCGTTGCGCTACGGCGGCCACTTTACGGTCGAAGATCTGGTGCGCCGCTCGAAGGACGAGCGCCTCGAGGAGACACACGCGAGCACCGTGTATCGCACGCTCCCGCTCTTGCTCGAGGCAGGCCTCCTCGAGGAGATCCGGGTCCACCGCGACGAGGGCACCTTCTACGAGCGCGCGTTCGAGCGTGAGCACCACGATCACCTCGTTTGCGTCGGCTGCGGCGCGGTGGTCGAGTTCCACTCCGAGGAGATCGAGGAGGTTCAGCGCGAGGTCGCCGTGAGCTTCGGCTTCGTGCTCACCGGCCACTCCCACGAGCTGCGCGGCACCTGCACGGCGTGCCGCGAACGGGGGCGCGAGAGCCGCGCGTGAGCACGGAGAAGCTCGGCCCGCGCGCGCCGAGGCCGCGCCTCCTCGCGCGCCGCTTCGAGGGGGACACCGGCGTGGGCCACGGCCCAACACACGAGGAACGCGCCGAGCGCGATCGTCGCGCACGCGAGTGACGTGACCTCGTCCGTCATCCCGAGCGCGCACGTCCCGAGCGGACCGACGAACCCGAGCATCGAAGCGAAGCCGAGCAGCGTGACCGTCCCCGTCGCGCGGCTCGAGACGATCACGCACGCGCGCTTCACCGTCACGACAGGTTTCCGTGTGCCGAGCAGCGCGACTCACGCGACCGCGCGCGGAGCGTGGTGAGCGACGTCGTGAGCGCCTCGTTCAGCGACTCGAGCGCGGGCACGTCGAGCCGAAGCGAGAACGGACCCATGTGGAGCGAGACGCACCCGCAGTGGGCACACCTCTGCACGTGAACGACGTGCGTTCGAACCAGGGTCTCGGGGTGGCAAATGTCGTGGCTCATGAGATCGGGGCTCCTTCTCCGCGCTGATCGACGTGGTGTGACGATATTGACTTTCATTTTCAACAAGGCAAGGCTTTTCGTTCGATCATGATGATCAAACGGGGGAGCGAGCCGCGCTTGCCGTACCTCTCCCTTGCGCCTCCGCGAGGCGAGCGTGTCCAGGCGACCCAGGAGCACGACAGCCGCCCGCGCGCGCTCGTCGACGCCGTCCGTCGATGCACCGGTTCGAGCTCGCCACGTCGCCGCTCGCGGCGGGCCGAACGAACGTCAGCGCACCCTCAGAGGGTGATCTTTTTCCAGGTCCCGCCGCGGAACTTCAGCGCCATCACGATGCTCGCCCCAATGCCGTAAAGCACCGCCGACGTCCACATCCCGGTCAGCCCGAAGTTAGCGTAAATACCGAGGAAAAAGGCGAGCGGCACCAACACGAGGAAGATGAGGCAGAGCTGGGCGAGCGCGACGAAGATCGTGTTGCCCGCGCCGAAGAGCGCCTCGCTGAGGATGAGCGCCATCGCGATGAGCGGAGTGACGAGGCCCATCATGCGCATCGGCGTGGTCGCTGCCTCGCGGACCGCCTCCGAATGGGTGATGAACGCGACGATCTGCGGTGTGAAGAGCACACCCTCGCAGAGGCCGACGGCGCCGAAGATGGCGAGCCCGAGGCGAACGCTGCCCCAGCCGAAGCGCTCCGCGACCTCGGGGCGCTTGGCGCCGAGCGACTGGCTCACGAGGGTCGCTGTCGCGGTGCCGAACGCGATGCACGCGGTGAAGGTGAGCTTGAGGATCGCGACGATGTTCGTCGTCGCGGCGCCGTTGATCGCCTCGGCGCGCCCGCAGGTGGCCATCGCGACGCTGGTGGTCGTGGCGTTCGCGGCCGCGATCTCGTCGAGGCGACCGGCGACGCGCGAGAACGCGCCGAACCCGACCATCATGACGACGGTGGCGGCGGCAGCGGGGAGCGAGAGCTTCAAGAGGTCGGTCGTGAGCTTCCGCGAGAGGTTCGAGAGGCGGAACGGGCGGTAGCTCTTGCGCTCGGGGAGGGTGAACGCGAGCACGATGAAGAGCCCGATCCACGTCGAAATAAAGGCCGCGAAGCCCGCGCCGGGCGCCCCCATCTTCGGCGCGCCGAGGTTTCCGAAGATGAAGATCCAACAGAAGAGGACGTTGAACACGTTCATGACGAGGGCCGCCACGAGGTGAACGTGCGTCTTGCCGATCCCGTCGAAGAACGACTTTACGCCTACCGTCATCGACATGCCGATGATGCCGAGCAAGCGCCAGCGCGAGTAGGCGAGCGCGACGCTGTGGACCTCGGGACCGAGCTTCATGAGGCCGAGCAGCGGGCCGATCGTGAACGCGCCGACGAAGGAGAGGACGAGCCCCCCCGCGAGACAGAAAAACGCAGCGTTCGCGAGAACGGCTCCGGCGTCGTCGGTCTTCTGCTCGGCGTACCTTCGCGCGGTGAGCGCCTGGGTGCCGACGCTGATCGCGGAGAGCGAGCCGCCGAAGAGCCACACGAGGATGAGCGATGGCAAAAGAGCCGCCTGCGCCGTGGACGCGTCGCAGCCGGGGAGCCGCGCGAAGAACACCACGTCGATCTCGTTCACCGCGCTCTGCGACAACATCGCGATCACGGTGGGCATCGCGAGCTTCAGGATGGTCCGGTAGGTCGGACCCTCGATGAGGCGAAAATCGACCTTTTTTTGCGGTTCCATTCGGCGCGGTCGAGAAACCGCTACGGCGGACCCTTACAGGCCCGATGACCTCGTGACAAGAAACTCGGAGGTCTCGGTCGCGAGGGCACACGACCTCGGCGGCTTCCGCGCGCTCAAATTTGGATATCGCCCGGTCGCGGAGGGGGAGTGGGCGGCGGTCGCGGATGGTGCGTCGGCGGCGTCGGTGCAGTCGGTGGCGCCGGCAGCTCATCGGGCTGCGAGGGCGTCAGGGGCGGCAAGTCCGGGGCGGGGACCTCGTTCTTCTGAGGGCCCTTGTTCTCGTCCGACCACATCACGCCGATCTGAAATCCGAAGAACGGGATCGAGCTCGGTCGCGTAAACCGCGCGTCGAGCTCCATGCTCGGCCCGAACGTGACGAGCGTGCGCGCGACGTGCACGTCGTTGGAGAAGAAGCCCCGCGTGGTGCGCTCTTGCTGCGCGACCGCGACGGCGAGCCCGATCGCGGCGTAAGGGCCGACGCCGACGAGGAGGCTGTCGTCGTAGCGCTCGAACGAAAGGTGAAGCCCGCCGTCGACGAAGACGGCGCCGCGCGCGCCGAAGGCCCTCGTGAAATACACGCCGCTCCCGAAGGCGACGTTCTGCGACCGGCCGGTGAAATTGGCGCGGAGACTGGTCTCGACGCCGGTCGTGCGAAGCTCGTCTGCGCTCGTGTACCCGAATCCGCTCGTAGCGACGAAGCCCGCCCCCACCGCGAGCGGCTCACGGCTCGTCGACGGCGAAATCGTCGGGCCGGCGGCCACCCGGCCCATCGTAGAGCAGCCACAGAGACCCGCCGCGAGAGCGACGACGAAGAGAGAAGAGCGCGAGGCCATGCGTGCGGCCCCAAGCCTCGCACGGGCGGATGCTCGTTCGCAAACCGGCGCAGAACTGACCGTATCTCTTCGTGAAAGTGTCAGCGGCGGGTCGGCTTGCGCTCGCCACCGAGGCGCGCGCGCATGCGACGTGCGTCGGACGAGTCGGGGTGCTTCGCGAGGAGATCGTCGAGGACGGCCTTCGCTTCCGTGCGGCGGCCCGAGGCCTCGAGCACCGTCGCGAGGAAGAGGCGCGGCTCGGGCGAGCCGTCGTGAGCGGCCCATTCTCGGGCGGCCTTCTGCGCCTCGCGCGTCTCGTGCG
>JAAFHV010000396.1 GCA_013297655.1 Myxococcales bacterium
CGGCCTGCTTCCAGCCCAGCCCCAACCGCGCGCGCCGGACCGCCGCCGCGACCGGCGCCTGCTCTTCCAACACTGGCCGCTTCCGCCCCCACTGACTTCGCCTAGGCGCCATGTTCGCTCTCCTCGCCGCGACGGTCGAAGCTCGTCCCGGCATCCAAGATGATTCCCACCAAGGTAAACGACACGCCTGCATCCGTCCCTCTCGATGCGCCTGCATGTGTCGGTTTAGCCCTCACTAGGCGTCGCGCGGGTCGAAGGCTTAGTCGTGGTTGTCGAGGGTCCAATCCAACATCCCAAAGTTACGGTCGGAGATGTTCACGGCGCCAATCCGGGAGGTCCGAGGTAATGTTGGATGTCGCCCATACCCCTACGTGGGTTGAAGAGACCGGATCGAGGTTCGTCAGAGGTATGTGTGAGGGACTAGGCGAGTAGCCCGTCGCGTCTTCGGCCCGTTTTTCTGGGCTGCTGGGGCTCGGGACGCCTGCGGGCGGGCGCCGGCGACCCAGGCGCGCGAACGTCGCGGTCAGGTCACCGTCGCAGCAGGGCGTCACGACTGGAGCGCCATCCCGAGGTTTCGATGCCATTCGCATGATGGTCGATCGCGGTCACCGCAAACCGATCGGCTTCGAACCGCGTCGCCGCGCCCGCTGATGCTCGTGATGCGCATGAAATGCCGATCGATTCCTACAATCGACAGGGCTCGTCGCATTTTGTGATCGTCGCAGGCTCGGTCGCTATTAACCCGCATGATGGAACGGCACGAAGGGCGGGCGAAGCAGACGACGCGCGGGGGCAAGTGCCGCGTGCGCGCGCGACTCGTGGTCCGCGTCGCGCTCGGCCTCGTCTCGATGCCAGTCGTGTCGCTCGTCGCCACGAGCGCGCGCGCAGGCCATGCTTTCTCGTATACGGCGCCCGCGGAGTGTCCGGAAGAGCCAGCATTTCTCAGCGCTGTTGCCGACCGTGGGACGCCCATCGCTCCCCTCGCTTCGGCGGCGGATGCGGTCGTCGTCGCCGTGACGAAGGTCGAGAGTGGCTACGACGGCGCCCTCCGTGTGCGCCACGGCGAAGGAGAGTGGTCCGAACGCCGCGTTCACGGCGAGTCGTGCGCGGAGGTCGTCGATGCGCTCGCGGTCGTCACCGCCATGACTCTGCGCGACACGACTGCGCCGGTCGCGGTCGCACCGGCCGCTGTTGTCCGGCCGCCCGTGGTCTCTGGACGCTTACGACTCCGCGCCACCGGCGACACGCAGAGCCTCGACGTCCGGTCGACAAGGGCACAGTGCGCTTCGTGCCGGCGTATACACTCTCGGCTTACGGAGGCGCGATCGTCGGGCTCGTGCCCGGCACCCTCGTCCCGCGGTACGACCTCGTCCTGTCGCGCGCGAGCTTCGTAGCTCTTCCAGGCGGGCGCACGTACATGACGGGGCCGATCATCCGTGTGCGAGGGAGCTTCTTCGGCCCGGGGGGGCATACGTCGAGCGACGGATACTCGACCAACATGCTCGGGTTCGCGTTCGGCGTCCACGTCTGTGGGACTCCGCTTTACGACACGGAGGGCTTCGTGCTCCTCGGGTGCGCGGGGTTCAGCGCCGGCCTCGTCAAGCTCGACATCGAGAGCACCGCGGGCGCTTCTTACGGCCGCAACGTACCGCTCGCGTCGGGCGATTTTGGCTTCGAGGCGTCGTACAACTTCAGCCGCTACGTGCACGCGACGGTGCGCCTCGAGAGCAACGTCACGCCGGGCGGTGTCGCGCCGACGCGCCCGGACGGGAGCGAGCTTTTCCGCTCGTCGTTCTTCACGGGCTCGGGCCTCCTCGGGCTCGGGGCGCACTTCTAGTGGCGTCCCCCGCGGCATTCATGAAAGGGATCGGGGCCGTGGTGGGCGCCCCTTCATCTCCCGTGCGTGTCGTCCGCGAAGGAGAATCCGCGTCTGTCGCTTCTGTCCCTTCTGTCGGCGCGCCCGGCGTCCTTCGTGATCGCGCGCGCGCGATGTTCGAGAGTCACTATGTCGCGATATGGCGGCTCCTGCGTCGGCTCGGTGTGCGCCCGTCCCAGCTCGACGATGCAACACAAGAGGTGTTCGCCGTGTTCGTCCGCAAGCTCGCTGTCGTAGAGGAGGGGAAAGAGGGGCCGTACCTGTATGGCGTCGCGCTTCGGGTGGCGTCCAACGAGGTGCGTCGTGGCAAAGGCGAGCCCACCCTTCACGAGGTCGAAGCGCTCGCGAACCTCGCCGACGCGGGGCCCTCGCCCGAGGCCGAGCTCGCGCAGCGACGTGATCGATTGTTATTGGACATTGCGCTCGATCGTATGCCGCACGACCTTCGTGCCGTGTTCGTGCTCGCGCAGCTCGAGGAGCTCGAGATCCGTCAGATCGCGGAGATCGAGGGCATCCCCGTGGGCACGGTGAGCTCACGTCTTCGGAGAGCGCGCGAAGAGTTCTCCGCGATCGCCAAGCGTCTTCGGGCAGAGCTCGACTCCGCGAAAGGACCAGCCCATGACCGACGACGCTGACTTCGAGCGCCGGCTCCTCGCCGCGGCGAAGGGGGACGCACCGCCGCGTGAAAGCCAAGAAGCAGCGCTCGCTGCGTTCCTTGCGTCCCGTGCGATGCTCGACGCGCTCGCGACGTCACCGCCGTCCTCGCCCCCGCCCTCGCCCCCGTTGCCGGCAGGGCCTGCACCGATAGGGGGCGCGATGGTTCAGTCCGCGCTCAAGTGGCTCCTTACGGGGGCCTTCTTCGGCAGCCTGGTCACGCTCGGCGTCGCCGAGGCGCTCCGTCCGCCGGCGTTGGCACACCTCGTCTCGAGTGCTTCTGCGGCCCACTTTGGACCGAGACAGGTCCCTACCGCGCTGGCGGCGGTCGTCCCGAAGGTGGCACTCGACCGCGTCGTACCTTCGTCGTCGTCGGGTTCGCCGCCTGGCCGGTTGGTGTCCGCGCGAGAGGTGCCAAAGGTCCCCGCGCTCGCCGCGAGCGCAGGGCCCGCGCCCTCGGAGGCCGTCGAGCCTTCGGTCGTCGCGCCGTCTCCTCCGGTGGCGAGCCCGTCGCGCACCTCCCGTCTCGCGGAGGAGGTGGTCGCGCTCGACGCCGCGCGAGCCAAGCTCGCGTCACGCGACTACGAAGGCGCGCTTCGGGCGACGTACGACTACCGAGTACTTTTCCCCGCCGGCGAGCTCGCGCGCGAAGTCGACGTCGTCGTCATCGAGGTGCTGAGCGCCAAAGGAAGCGGAGGCGAGGCGAGAGCACGAGCGCGCGCTTTCCTCGCGACGTATCCAAACGATCCACACGCGTCGCGCGTCCGCTCGCTCGCGGAGTGAGCGCGCGGCCCGTTGGGGTAGCGCCGAATCAGCTCAATCCGAGGCGGCGCATCATCTTGTAGAGGTACGACCACACGCTGCCCATAACCTCGACGGGAAACCAGGAGCGGATCTCCCAAATTGGCGCGCCGATCGCCGGCTGGATCTCTAGTCGGGCGCGATCGAGCCCGTACCCTCCACTCGTACGACGACGAGGTCACTAAGAACGAAATGTACTGAATGAGTCCCCGATGGGGATTACCCACGATGCCTGCGACCTCGCGCAAGGGACGCGGGTATCGTTGATTCGGAGCTGATCGCGAGTGCACTCGCGCCATCGAAGGCATGTGCCTCGCTGCTCACACCAGCGCTCAGATCTCCTCTCGCAAGATACGACGGCGCCGTAGCTCTACCGGGTGGAGCCACGTGCGATCGCCGTGGCGCTCGGTGAAGGCGTGGAGCGCCTCGGTGGGGCGGGCCCCAATCAGGGTGCCGTCCCAATCGAGCGAGACGTCTTCGCGAAGATCGGTGGGGTGATTGCCGTCGAGGAAGCCAACCTCGAGGCGAGGCAGGCCTGCACTACCCACAACGGCAGCGAGGCTCTCCTCGTGGAGATCGCTATGGCGGAGGTCGAGGTAGCGGAGCTCACGGAGGTGTGGTGAGGCGAGGAGCGCGCGGGCGCCGGCGTCGCCGAGACGGTGCTTGCCGAAGCGGGTACCCGCGAGGTTGAACGAGAGGCCGCGGAGCTGGGCGAGGCCCTCGCACGCCGCGAGCTCGGTGGCGACCGGGGCTGCGTCGACCAAGTCGACGTGACGAATCAGGGCGAGATCGTAGAGCGCGCGCCAGTCCCGCACGAACGTGCGCGCGTCGAGGGTGACCCACTCGACGAAGCCGCGCAGGAGCCGGTGCTCGTGGACCCGAGCTGCGATCGGGCCGGCCCAGTGTGCGCCGTGCTTGCTCAAGAGCGCTTCACACTCGAGGAACAGTGCCCCACCCAGCCGTCCCGCGCGCTGGAGGTCCGATAGCTCGATTTGCCTGTCCACGAACTGGCCGCGCCAGCCGCCGACGGCCATCGCGAGCGACTGACGGGGAGCCATCGCGTGGGGATCCGTCAGCACCAGGCGCTCCAGCGCCGCGATCACGTCCGTGCTCATCGCGTTCCACCGTAGCGTGCGCCGGGCTTCGGACCGGCGCGATGAGCAATCGGGCGGTCCTATCGCCAGCGCCACCCCGACCTCCCGCGGCCGGCGATAAGGCGAGCCCACCTCGTCGCTGCGGCCACCGCGAGCTCGCAGCCGGGCCCAAAGGTCCGAGGTTTCATCGCTTTTTCTCTCTGCCAGCGTCGCGACCGTCGTTCCGATCGCGCTCGAAAGCCGCTATCTTCCGAGGTCGCTCTGCGAGCCAAGCGGCGTGGAAAAGAAGCGCGAAATCTCAAGCCCGGGCGACTGGGAGATGCTCGTGATGACCGCGGCGGGGCCGGTGGTTCATGCGTTGCCGTCGCGCGGAAAGATCGTGATTGGCCGCGGAAAAGAGGCCGACCGCGTCCTCGACGAACCCTCCATGTCCCGTCGCCACGCCGCCTTCGAGGTCGTCGACGCGGGGGTGATGGTCGAAGATCTGGGCAGCGCGAACGGGACACGCCTCGTCACGGTGGTGGAGGACGGCCCACGAACCGCCGAGCGCCTCGACCGCAAGCTCACGCCGCACGAGCCCACCCTCGCGCCCGAGCACGCCGCGCTTCACCTCGGCTCCCTCGTGGTCCTCGTTCGCAGGAAAAAACAAGCCTCCCGCGCCGCCGCGAGCGCCGACGTGATCGCCGAGTCTCCCGCGATGGTGCGCGCCCTCGAGCTCGTCGCGCGGGTCGCCGACTCGCCGCTGAGCGTGCTCTTCATCGGTGAGACCGGGGTCGGCAAAGACGTCATGGCGCGCGCGCTTCACGCCGCGTCCCCTCGCCGCGACGGCCCGTTCGTCGCGATCAATTGCGCCGCCCTCGCCGAGCACCTCGTCGAGAGTGAGCTCTTCGGACACGAGCGCGGCGCGTTCACCGGCGCGAACACCGTAAAAACCGGGCTCCTCGAGGCGGGCGCGGGCGGCACCGTGTTTCTCGACGAGGTGGGCGAGCTCCCCCTCACGCAGCAGAGCAAGCTCCTTCGCGCCCTCGAGTCGCGCGAGGTTACGCGCGTGGGTGCGCTCGCTCCGCGCCCGATCGACGTGCGCTTCGTCGCCGCCACGAACCGCGATCCGAGCAAAGACGCGGACGCCGGAACCTTCCGAAAAGACCTGTATTTTCGGCTAAGCGGGATCACGATCG